>NZ_JBZGBY010000026.1:0-59867 GCF_059159975.1 Cellulosimicrobium sp. BMG9.22
GGGGAGTTGGCCACGGAGGAATCCTACGCGTCGAGGCCCGGTCGGCCTCCGGAAGGCGCGGCCGCACCGCAGAAACCGGTCACGATCCGGTCTCGGCGGGTCCCGCCGGTGTGCGAGTGGCCGACGTCGGCCGATCGTCGGGCCGGAAGCTGGCGTTGGCGACGTGCGCTCCGGCGCCCGGGTGGTTGGGCAGGTACTTCGCGGTGCCGAGCGCGGTTCCCGACTCGCCGTCGACGGCGACGAGGACGCACACAGTCAGCCTCGGTCGCCCGGGGATCCCGCCCTTCATGGGGGGCGAGGGTAGCCGGACCCGCGCCTTCGTCACTCGGAGGGGGCATCCTGCAGGGCACGGACCTCCACCCGGCTCGACAGGGCCTTGGACGCCTTCGCGGCCCACCCGACGGCGACGTCCTGGTCGCTCGCCTCGATCACCCAGAAGCCGCCCAGGTACTCCGGGGCCTCGACGAAGGGGCCGTTCTCCCGCACCAGCGTGTCGCCGGTGTTGTCGACCGTGACAGCGGTCGCCGGAGGGTGCAGGCCGCCCGCGAAGAGGAACGCGCCGGACTTCATGAGCTCGTCGATGAACGCGCCCGCCGCGGCCATCGCAGCCTGTGCGTCCGCGGGGTCCATCGTCTCCAGGGTGGGTGACTCGTCCGTGTCGTGCGGCAGGGACAACAGGTACTGCGTCATGAGGTCTCCTCGTGTCGAGCGCCGGTCCGGCTGCGGGTGCAAGCCGATGACACCTCCACGACCCGTCGCGGCACGAGAACTCATCGGGTCCTTTGCGGCGAGCCCTGCAGGCCTGATCAGGTCCGGGCGAGCTCGACGGCCTCGCCGAGGTGGCGCGCCGGCAGGATCGTCATGCCCTCGACGGGGCGCGGGAACGAGCCGCGCGGCACGACGGCGCGCGTGAACCCGAGGCGGGCCGCCTCGGCGAGGCGGCGGTCGAGACCGGTGACGGGGCGGATGTCGCCCGCGAGGCCGACCTCCCCGAACGCGACGGTCCCGGCGGGGAGGGCCTCGTCCTCGCGCGCCGACAGGACGGCGAGGGCGACGGACAGGTCGGCGGCCGGTTCGGTCACCTTCGCCCCGCCGACGGTCGACGCGTACACGTCCTGGTCGACGAGCCGCACACCGGCGTGCCGGTGCATGACGGCGAGGATCATGGCGAGCCGACTCGTGTCGACGCCGCTCGTGGTGCGGCGCGGGTTGTTGAGCGAGCTCGGCACGACGAGCGACTGGATCTCGAGCGCGAGCGGTCGCCGCCCTTCGAGGGTGACGGTGACGCACGTGCCCGGAACCCCTGCCCCGGTGTGCGAGAGGAACAGCCCGCTGGGGTCGGCGAGCCCGACGATGCCGTTCTCGGTCAGGTCGAAGCACCCGACCTCGTCCGTCGGGCCGTAGCGGTTCTTCACCGCGCGCACGAGGCGCAGGCGCGAGTGCCGGTCGCCCTCGAACTGGCACACGACGTCGACGAGGTGCTCGAGCGTGCGGGGACCGGCGACGGAGCCGTCCTTGGTGACGTGCCCGACGAGGATCACGGGCAGGTCGCGCGCCTTGGCCGCGGCGATGAGCGACGCGGCGACCTCTCGGACCTGGCTCACGCCGCCCGGTGCCCCTTCGACCTGGGCGGACGCGATCGTCTGGACCGAGTCGACGACGAGGAGGTCGGGGTCGGTCGCCTCGATGTGGCCGAGGACGGTCGCGAGGTCGGTCTCGGCCGCGAGCAGCAGCCCGGGCGCGAGCGCGCCGACGCGCTCGGCGCGCAGCCGCACCTGCCCGGCCGACTCCTCGCCGGTGACGTACAGGACGCGGCGCGGGACGGGCGTCGGGCGCTCGGAGGCCGCTGGGGCGCGCTCGCCCGGTGCCCGCACGGTCGGCAGGTCGGAGCCGCCCGCCGCGACGTTGCTCGCGACGGCGAGCAGGAGCGTCGACTTGCCGACGCCGGGCTCGCCCGCGAGCAGCACGACGGCGCCCGGCACGATCCCGCCGCCGAGCACCCGGTCGAACTCCGAGACACCCGTCGGGGTCGCGCGCGCGGCCTCGACGTCGATCTCGCCGATCGGGCGCGCGGGCGACCGCGTGGGGGAGACCGCCGTGGTGCGGGGGCCGGACGCCGCAGGGGAGTCCTCGGTCACCGTGCCCCACTCCTGGCACTCGCCGCACCGTCCCACCCACTTGGCGGTGGTCCAGCCGCACTCGCTGCAGCGGTACGCCGGGCGGGAGCGTTTGGCTCCGCTGCCGGAACGGGCGGTGGTGGTCGACGACGTCACGTGGCCAACGTAGTCGGGTGCACCGACAGGCCCGACACGAGGTGCGGCGCGGCGGCGCCTCCCCGCCGGAGCGGCCCGCAGGGTCGATCCTGGGTCCGTGCGCCGGCTCCCGAAAGACAGCCCCTGGTGGACCGTGATCCTCACCGCCGCCTCGATGGTCGCGTGCCTCGGCATCTACTACACCGTGCCCTTGCCGCGCGACAGCCAGCCCGCCGCGCTCCAGTTCGTGCTCCTCGGGGTGGCGCTCGCGCTGCTGTGCTTGGTGCTCGCCCACCAGGTGCGCCGTCAGCTGCGCGCCGGCGAGGTGCCGAGCGTGCGGGTCCAGTCCGTCGTCGGGCTGCTCCTGCCCCTGGTGACGCTCTTCGCGATCGTCTACTTCGTCCTCGCGGACCAGTTCGTCGGGATCGAGAACCGGACGGACGCGCTGTACTTCTCGGTCGTCACGCTCGGGACGGTGGGCTACGGCGACGTCCACCCCGTCGGCGAGGCCGCGAGGGCGGTGACCATGGTGCAGATCGTGCTCGACCTCGTCGTCGTGGGCGTGCTCGTGTCGGTCACGACTGCCCGGGCCCGGGCACGGGTCGGCCGCCCGAAGCCCGACCGGGGCGCCGAGGGCAGTTAGCCCGACGTCCGCACGCTGGATGGCGACCAGATCGAGGCCATCGCGATCGCGACCACGATCAGCACGACGAGGACGAACGCGAGCACAGCGAGCAGGAGCAGCGCGAGTCGGTGTCCGAAATCGTTCTCCTGCCAGAACCATTGAGGACACGCCAGCGCCAGATCGGTGTCGTCAATCGTTCGGCAGTCCTTCTGGATATCGTTCTGCGCGCTCGTGCCTCTCGGTGGCGTTGATGTGGAGTTGAGCACCTTCTGGCGGTCTCCTGTGATCGGCTACGGGGCGCGCCTCCCGCCGCGCGGTGCCTCGGTCGGAGGCACCACCGACGGCAACGCCGTGGGTGTGTCCCGATCCACCATCCACCGTCCTGCCCGCCGTCAAGGACGCCTGCACATGCGTTCAGCGACGCTCGTCGTGCTGGCGCCATGCTCGGTGAGACAGCCGTCGGGCTTGCTCGATCTGTTCTGGTGTCAGGACTCGCGGTCGGCCGAGCTGGACGCCTCGGGGTCGGGCGTCGTTCAGCCCGATGATGGTGTCTTCAGTGAGGAGGGTGCGCTCGAGGTCGTCAGCGACTCCCACGGCGTGGAAGAAGATCCGCCCGTCGGGTGCGGGTGTCGATGGCGTCGGTCAGGCTGATCAGGTCCGCGCCTTGCTCATGGATCGTGGTGACGGTCCGCGCGAGGTTGTGCAGGCTGCGGGCGAGGCGGTCCAGGCGGCGCACGACCAGGACGTCGCCGTGGCGGGAGCAGCAGGTCGCCCAAGAGCGGCTGCAGGGTTCGCGGGCCAGAGGCACGTTCTTCCCAGATTCGTTCGGCTCCGTCGGCGTGGAGTGCGTGGAGCTGCGCGGTCAGGGCGGGGTTGCGGGCTCTTGCCTCGCCCTGAGCCTCCACCGACCCCGGGGCGAGACACCGGCGCTATGAGACAGCGGCTGTCGGGGCAGCGTCCGCGACCAGCGTGCGCTTCGGGCCGGGGCCGATGAGGCCGACGATCAGCGAAGCCGAGGCCAGGGCGGCGGTCGACCAGAGGAGCGTCACAATTCCTGCCTTCTCCATGATCAGGCCACCCACGAAGGCGCCGAGGGCGATGGACGCGGTGAACACTCCGACGTAGATGCCGGTCACGTGCTCGACCCGGTCCGGTGCGGCGGCAGCCATCCAGAGCTGCACACCCACTGAGATGCCTCCGTAGGCCACACCCCACAGGGCGACCGCGATCCCGGCGGCGAGTGCGCTGGTGCCGAAGGCTGCGAGGATCGTCAACGCCACCGCGATCCCGGCGGCCAGCAGCAGAACTGTCAGCCGGGGCCGGCGTCCGGCAGCGGCACCGGCAGCAAAGTTGCCGATCAGCCCGAACGCGCCGTACAGCAGGAGGAGCAGGGCGATGGTGTTCGCCGACATCCGCGGCAGCTCCTCGAGCACAGGGCGGACGTAGGTGTAGGCGGCGAAATGCGCCGTGACCAGAAGTACCACTACGACCAGTCCGGAGACGACCACCGGCCGTGCCAAGGAACGACGAGCGCCGGCGTCGGCCTCAGCACCCGCCGGGTCCGGGCGGCGCAGGGCGGGCAACGCGAACCAGAGCGCGACCGCGACGACCAGCGCCAGCGCGGCGAGCGCGGCGAACGCGGCCCGCCAGCCGAAGGTGTTCCCGACGAACGTTCCGAGCGGCACGCCGAGCACCGAGGCGGCGGCCACGCCGCTCACGGCGAAGGACACTGCAAGGGCGACGTCGCGGGGCCTGACCAACCGGGCCGCGACCGCCGAGGCCATGCCCCAGACCGTGCCCATCCCGATGCCGAGCACGACCCGCGACACCGCGAGCATCTCGAATCCAGCGGCGATCGTGGTGAGGCCGTTGCCGATCGCGAGAACGACCATCGCTGCAGCGAGTACGGCGCGTCGATCCAGGTTTCCCAACAGTCGTGGAACCACCGGGGCGGTGACGGCGGAGACCAAGCCCGTGATCGTCAGGCTCGCTCCGGTCGCGCCCGAGGAGATGCCGAGACCGGCGGCCATCGGGGTGAGCACGCCCACCGGGAGCATCTCGGAGGTGACCACCAGGAACGTCGCCACGGTCACGGCGCCTACGGCGAGCCACTGGGGCAAGGAGGTCCGCTCGTCGCGGGCCGCATCGAGCGGGGGTGCAGAAGAACTCATGCCCTTCACTCCACCGTCTCCCCGGGGCGGGAACAACGACGATCTCCTCATCGATCGATCAGCCAGGCTCATCGATCGACTGGTAGGTTCCCGGGATGAGCACCGAGTTCCGGACCATGCATCAGGTGCACGTGCAGCAGATCGAGTGCCTCGTCACCCTGGCCGAGGAACTGCACTTCGGCCGCACCGCTGAGCGTCTCGGGCTGTCCCAGTCTCGGGTGAGTCAGCTCATCGCAACCCTGGAAGCCCGCGTAGGCGCGCGGTTGGTCGCCCGTACGAGCAGGCGGGTCGCCCTGACCCGGGCAGGAGCTCAGTTCGTCAAGGAGGTTCGCCCGGCCTACCTCGGGTTGCTGCGCACGTTCGATCGTGCCCGGGAGCGGGCGATGCGCGGTGCGCTGGAGGAGCTCCGGATCGGATTCACCGGCATGGTCTACGAAGAGATCATCGCCACCTTCCGCGCCCTGCGTGATCAGCACGGGGTGTTCGTGCACACCCACGACCTCCCCCTCGGATCACCATTCACCGCGGTCCTCGACGGTGAGCTCGACGCCGTCATCGCGGAACTTCCCGTCCACGAGCCGGAACTGACGATCGGCTTCCGGTTCCCGGCCCAGGATCAATTCGTCGTGGTCAGCACCGATCATCCGCTCGCGGGCCGGAACATCATCGACGTGGAAGACCTCGCCGACCTCGACCTCCTCCATCGGGTCGGCGACGCACCGGAATACTGGAAAGCAGCTCGCACCCCGTCGGTGACACCTGCCGGCGTTCCCATCCTGTCCACCGCAGGGATCACCACCATCCAGCAAGGCATCACCCTGGCCGCATCTGGGCACCACGCCCTGCTGGCCTGCCGTCCACTGCTCGAGCACCACGGGCGCACCGACCTACGCCATCTGCCAGTCCGCGGACTGGAAGCCACCAGTCAGCTCGGCCTCGTCTGGCGCACCGACCACACGACCCCGGCGCTCGTCATCCTTGCCGAACTCCTCGAACGAGCCCGATCCGCACACGCGTCGAACACACCCGACGGCTCCCTGCCGAACCTGGAGCAACCCTGACGGGCGTCGTGGACCAGAGGGGTGTCTCCGGTCCATCATCCACCGGTACGTCATGCCGTCGCTCGCGGCAGGTGGACCAGAGCGCCAGGCAGCGATCGCGGATGGCGGCCACCGAACGCTCAACCCCACAGCGTTGGCGGCGACGGAACTGTGCACTGAATCGCCGTTGAGCGGTTTCGATGCGGTCTGCCGACGGGTCTGCTGACCGCTCGTAGTACTCGTTCTCTGCACGGTCGCGCCCGCCGTCCGCTTCGACCAGGCGACCCTAGGAGACCTCGCTGGGTTCGCCTTTCGGGAGCGCCGCAACCGACGGCCCCTTGGCTGACTCGCTACCCACGTGCTCAGGGTGGGGCAGTGAGCATCCGGGCGGATGCAGTGGGGAGTGCCCGCGCGACTGCTCGACGCGCGCCACGTGGGAGACACGCCGTAGCTGTACTGACCCGCCGCGTCGCAAGGTGCCGCGCGTGTCGCGCGGTCACCGGGTGAACCGGTCGGCCGGTGCACGACACCCCGCACGGCGGCGCCTCGTCGGGACTGTGCGGGACCTACGCTGTCCCCGTGACCGGCGGTCCGGAGGTGCGGTCTCGAGCAAGCGGAGGTACGGCGATGAGTCAGCCGACGGGCAGCGGCCCCGGCCGCAGCACGGTGCCGGGGCGGGGCGTCGGCACGCAGGGCGGGTCCCCGGGCGGGCCTCCGCGCGGCACCTCGCGTGAAGAGGCGCCGCGACGCCCGTCCGACGCCGTCGGCGCGAGCGACCGCCGGCACACGCGGCCCACGTCCGCCGCGGTCTACCGACGACGCCGGCTCGTCGCCCTCGTCGGGCTGCTCGTCGTCGTCGCGCTCCTCCTGGCGTTCCTCGCGTGGGTCTGGCCGGGGTTCGCCCGGTCCGGGGCCGCGGCGGGCGAGGACCCGGCGCCGACGGTCACCGTCACGGCCGACGCTCCGAGCCCGACCCTCGAGCCCGTCGCGCGCACCGGCACGACGACGTTCGCGCAGGCGCTCCCGGACACCGTCCTCGACCTCGTGCTGCGCAGCGAGACGGTGACCGACGCGTGGTCCGCCGCGGGCGCCCTCGAGGCGCACCAGCTCGTCTACGCCGACGGCGAGGGCAACGGAGCGACGACGGTCACCGTCGTCGCGGGCCAGTGGGCGACGCCGGCGGAGGCCGAGGTCGCCGCGACCGACCTCGTCGGCGCCGCGGCCGAGCCCACCGGCTCGGGCGACGTCGAGGTCGGCGGTGAGACGGCCGGCCAGTACGCCGTCAGCCCGGGCGCCGACGGGCAGGCGACGGTGACGTGGCGCAACGGCACGGCCGTCCTGCAGGCCACCGGCCCCGCCGAGGTCGTCGAGGACGTGTACGCGGCCTATCCCCTCTGACCCCCCTTGGACGCGGGTCGGGGTCGTCGGGGTCGGACCCTCCCGGGTCGATCGGTCCCGCACGTCACCCGACCGGCGTCCGCGTGCGCAAGAATGCCCTCACCGAACCACCGGGAGCTGATCGTCCATGTCCGACCTGCCCACTCCGTCGATCGTGCCCAGGCTCGCCGTCCTCGGCACGGGCGTCATGGGGGAGACCGTCCTCGCCGGCGCGCTCGCGTCCGGGTGGGAGCCCGGCGACGTCGTCGCCACGGTCCGCCGGCCCGAGCGGGGCGAGGAGCTCGCGGCCCGGCACGGCGTGGGTGTGACGCAGGACAACGTCGAGGCCGTGCGCGGCGCGGGCGTCGTCGTCGTGGCCGTGAAGCCCAAGGACGTCGCGGGTCTTCTCGCCGACGTGCGCGACGCGGTGGGCGCAGGGACGGTCGTCGTGAGCGTCGTCGTCGGACTGCCGACCGTGTTCTACGAAGAGCGGCTGCCTGCGGGGACGGCCGTCGTGCGAGTCATGCCGAACACGCCGTCCGTCGTGGGCGCCGGGGTGAGCGCGGTGAGCGGGGGGAGCGTCGCGAGCGACGACGACGTCGCGCTCGTCGAGCGGCTGCTCGCGGCGACCGGTCTCGTGGTGCGCGTCGCCGAGAAGGACCAGGACGCCGTCGGCGCGCTGTCCGGCTCCGGGCCCGCGTACGTGTTCTACGTGATCGACGCGCTCGCCGAGGCGGGCGTCCTGCTCGGCCTCACGCGCGCGACCGCGCTCGAGCTGGCGACCGCGACCGTGCACGGCGCCGCGGCCATGCTGCGCGAGACCGGTGAGCACCCGGCGATCGCGCGCGAGAAGGTCTCCTCGCCCGGCGGCACGACCGTCGCCGCGCTGCGCCGCCTCGACGTGGGCGGCGTCCGCGCCGCGTTCCTCGACGCGCTCGAGGCCGCGCGCGACCGGTCCGTCGAGCTCGCGGCGGCCCTCGCGGCGCCCCCGGCCGACGGCGCCGGGAAGGACGCGCGATGAGCGACGGGGTCGGGCCGTCGCCCCGCACGCGCCCGCCCGCGATGGCCGACGTCGCGCGGCTCGCGGGCGTCTCGCACCAGACGGTCTCGCGCGTGCTCAACGACCACCCGAGCGTGCGGCCCGAGACGCGCGACCGCGTCCTCGACGCCATCGCGACGCTCGGCTACCGCCGCAACAGCGCCGCGCGCGCGCTCGTGACGATGCGTTCGGGGACCATCGGCGTGGTGACGACCGGGTCGGCGCTGTACGGGCCGACGTCGACGCTCATCGCGGTCGAGGAGGCCGCGCGCGAGCAGGGGTACTTCGTGAGCGTCGCGACGATCCGGCGCTACGACGCCGACACCATGCACCGCGTGCTCGAGCACTTCATGGACCAGAGCGTCGAGGGCATCGTCGTCATCGCCCCGCAGACGGACGTCGCGGCGGCCGTGGACTCGTTCCGGGCACCGGTACCGGTCATCATGATCGCGGCGCGCGACCACCCGGGCGAGGACCCGACCGGGGACGCGGGGGCCGCCGCCGGTACCGAGGGCGGAGCCGTCGCCGTCCGCCCGGGCACGGCGGGAAGCGTCCTGCCGATCGCGGTCGACCAGCGCCTGGGCGCGCGGCTCGCGACCGAGCACCTCCTCGGCCTGGGGCACGCGACGGTCGTGCATCTGAGCGGCCCGCTCGACTGGTTCGACGCGCGCGAGCGCGAGACGGGCTGGCGTCAGGCCCTCGAGGACCACGGCGCGTCGGTCGTCGAGCCGATCCGCGGGGACTGGTCGTCGGACCGCGGGTATGCCGTCGGGCGCGAGCTCGCGGCCGACCTGGGGGTGGGCAAGGGCCCCACCGCCGTCTTCGCGGGCAACGACCAGCTCGCGCTCGGCCTGCTGCGGGCCTTCTGGGAGTCGGGCGTGCGCGTGCCGCGGGACGTGTCCGTCGTGGGGTTCGACGACGTCGCGGGCGCCGGGCACTTCATCCCGCCCCTCACGACCGTGCGCCAGCCGTTCGGGTCGCTCGGGCGGCGCTGCATGGCGCTCATGATCGACGCGTTCGCGGGCGCGCAGGTGCGGCCCGTCTCCATCCCGCCCGAGCTTGTCCTGCGCGAGAGCACGACGACCCCGCGCTGATCCGTCAGCGGTCCGCGCGACGGGCGACCGGATTGACGAAGGTGGTTGGCCGGACGTCGTGTGAGCGCTAACATTCACGGTACGGGCCAGTGCGGCCCGGTTGGACCGAGGAACGACCGAGGCGCGACGCCGCGACGAGGAGAAGCAGCAATGGTGCAGCAGGACGACGTCGGCAGCCTCCGGGCGGCCGTCGTGGCGGGGGAGACCGCGCTCGGGATCGAGCTCGGCTCGACGCGGATCAAGGCGTGCCTCGTCGGGCCCGACGGGACGCCGCTCGCGAGCGGCAGCCACGCGTGGGAGAACCGGCTCGACGACGGCGTGTGGACGTACTCGCTCGACGCCGTCGAGGCGGGGTTGCGGGACTGCTACGCCCGCCTCGCCGCGGACGTCGAGGCGCGGTACGGGGTGCGGCCCACGACGTTCGGCGCGCTCGGGGTCTCCGCGATGATGCACGGGTACCTCGCGTTCGACCATGACGGCGAGCTGCTCGTCCCGTTCCGGACGTGGCGCAACACCTCGACGGGTCCGGCGGCGGCCGAGCTCAGCGAGCTGCTCGGGCACAACATCCCGCTGCGCTGGTCCGTCGCGCACTGGTACCAGGCGATCCTCGACGACGAGCCGCACGTGGGCGACGTCGCGGCGCTCACGACCCTCGCGGGCTACGTCCACCGTCGGCTCACCGGGCGGCACGTGCTCGGCGTGGGCGACGCGTCGGGCATGTTCCCCGTCGACCCGGCGACGCGCGGCTACGACCGGGGCCTGCTCGACCTGTTCGACGAGCGCGTCGCGACGCGTCGTGCGGGGCCGAAGCTCACCGAGCTCCTGCCCGAGGTGCTGGTCGCAGGCCAGGAGGCCGGGCGGCTCACGGCCGACGGCGCGTCGTGGCTCGACCCGACGGGGACGCTCGAGCCGGGCGTGCTGCTGTGCCCGCCCGAGGGCGACGCTGGCACGGGCATGGTCGCGACGAACGCCGTCGCGCCCCGCACGGGCAACGTCAGCGCGGGGACGAGCATCTTCGCGATGGTCGTCCTCGAGCGCCCGCTCGCGAGCGTGCACCACGAGCTCGACCTCGTGACGACGCCCGCGGGCGACCTCGTCGCGATGGTCCACTGCAACAACGGCGCGAGCGAGCTCGACGCGTGGGCGGGGCTCCTCGGTGAACTTGCGGCCGCGACCGGCGGCGACGCGTCCCCCGACGGCGTGTTCGGCGCGCTGTTCCGCGCGGCGCTCGACGGCGACGCGGACGGCGGCGGGCTCCTCGCCTACAACTACCTGGCCGGCGAGCCCATCACCGGGCTCGACGAGGGTCGGCCGCTGTTCGTCCGCACCCCGGGCAGCCGCCTGACGCTCGCGAACTTCGCGCGGACGCAGGTCTACGGCGCGTTCGGGACCCTCGCGCTCGGCATGCGGGTCCTCGCGGGCGAGGGCGTCGGGATCGACGGGATGTTCGCGCACGGCGGGATGTTCCGCACGGCGGGCGTCGCGCAGCGGCTCCTCGCCGCGGCGATCGGTGCCCCCGTGAGCGTGGGGCACACCGCGGGCGAGGGGGGCGCGTGGGGCATCGCGGTCCTCGCGGACTTCACCCGGGCGCGGACCACGGCGACACGCTCCACGGCGACGGACGCCGCCCCCGTGGACCCCGACCTCGGCGCGTACCTGCGCGAGCACGTCTTCGCGACCGCGGAGATCGAGACCGTGGGCCCCGACGTCGCCGACGTCGCCGGCTTCGCCACCTACCTGGAGCGGTACGCCGTTGGCCTCGACGTCGAGCGCGCCGCCGTGGCGGCGTTGCCGGCCCATCACGACGGAGAGGTCCCCGCATGAGCACGCCCACCCCGCCCACCTCGTCGGCGCAGGCCACGCCGTCGGCTACTGCGCCGGCCGCCGTGCCGACCGCCGTCGTCGCCGCGGTGCCCGAGCACCTTCGTGCCGCCGTCGAGGCGGCGAAGGAGCGCGTCGCCGCGCTGCACGCCGAGCTGCCGCGCTGGGAGCTCGTCGTGTGGACGGCGGGCAACGTGTCCGAGCGCGTGCGCGGCGACGCCCCGGACGGGAGCGCCGACCTGCTCGTCATCAAGCCGTCGGGCGTGGCCTACGACGACATCACGCCGGAGGCGATGGTCGTGTGCGACCTCGACGGGGCGCTCCTCGAGGGCGACCGGTCGCCGTCGTCCGACACGGCGGCGCACGCGTACGTGTACCGGCACATGCCCGAGGTGGGCGGCGTCGTGCACACGCACTCGACCTACGCGACGGCGTGGGCCGCGCGCGCGGAGCCCGTGCCGTGCGTGCTCACGATGATGGCCGACGAGTTCGGCGGCGACATCCCCGTCGGCCCGTTCGCGTTCATCGGCGACGACTCGATCGGCCGCGGGATCGTCGAGACGCTGCACGGTTCGCGCAGCCCGGCGGTCCTCATGCGCAACCACGGCCCCTTCACCATCGGCACGGACGCGCGCGCCGCGGTCAAGGCCGCCGTCATGTGCGAGGAGGTCGCACGGACCGTGCACATCAGTCGCCAGCTCGGCGAGCCGACGCGCATCGCGCAGTCCGACGTCGACTCCCTGTACGCGCGCTACCAGGACGTCTACGGGCAGCCGGCGGCGCAGCCGTCACCGGGCACCGGCACCGGGCACTGACACGGACGCCGACACCAGCGCCGCGAGGCGCACCCCGCACGACCAGCAGCACGGCGGTCCCGCACCGACGCGAAGACCGCTCCCACCCGACACGAGAGATGTGGACGAACGATGAGCAAGCCCTACGCGGACCGCGAGATCTGGTTCCTCACCGGCAGCCAGGACCTGTACGGCGACCAGACGCTGCGGCAGGTCGCCGAGCAGTCGCAGGAGGTCGCGCGCGCCCTCGACGCGTCGTCCGACGTGCCGGCGAACGTCGTCTGGAAGCCGGTGCTCAAGGACGCCGTCTCGATCCGCCGCGCGATGCTCGACGCGAACGCGGACGACCGCGTGCTCGGCGTCGTCACGTGGATGCACACGTTCAGCCCCGCGAAGATCTGGATCAGCGGGCTCGACCAGCTCCGCAAGCCGCTGCTGCACCTGCACACGCAGGCGAACGTCGAGCTGCCGTGGGACTCGATCGACTTCGACTTCATGAACCTCAACCAGGCCGCGCACGGCGACCGGGAGTACGCCTACATCGCGACGCGCCTGGGTGTCGCGCGCACGACCGTCGTCGGGCACGTGTCGAACCCGGCGGTCACCGCACGCGTGGGCGCCTGGGTGCGCGGCGCCGCGGGGTGGGCCGCGACGCACGAGCTGCGCCTGGTCCGGTTCGGCGACAACATGCGCAACGTCGCGGTGACCGAGGGCGACAAGACCGAGGCCGAGCTGCAGTTCGGTGTGAGCGTGAACACGTGGGGCGTCAACGACCTCGTGCGCGCCGTGGACGAGGTGTCGGAGGCCGACGTCGACGCGCTCGTCGCGGAGTACGAGGCCCTCTACGACGTCGTCCCCGAGCTGCGCAAGGACGGCGAGCGCCACGAGTCGCTGCGCTACGCGGCGCGCCAGGAGATCGCGCTCGAGACGTTCCTCGAGTCGGTCGGCGCCAAGGCGTTCACGACGAACTTCGAGGACCTCGGCGACCTGCGCCAGCTCCCCGGCATCGCCGTGCAGCGACTCATGTCCAAGGGCTACGGGTTCGGCGCCGAGGGCGACTGGAAGACGGCCGTGCTCGTCCGCGCGGCGAAGGTCATGGGCGAGGGACTGCCCGGCGGCGCGTCGCTCATGGAGG
The DNA here is from genome assembly GCF_059159975.1 of Cellulosimicrobium sp. BMG9.22. Classification (NCBI taxonomy): domain Bacteria; kingdom Bacillati; phylum Actinomycetota; class Actinomycetes; order Micrococcales; family Promicromonosporaceae; genus Cellulosimicrobium; species Cellulosimicrobium sp. BMG9.22. Next base: position 13,349 of record NZ_JBZGBY010000026.1, read on the forward strand.
ACTACACCTACGACCTCACGCCCGGCAGCGAGAAGATCCTCGGCGCCCACATGCTCGAGATCTGCCCGTCGCTGACCACGTCGAAGCCGCGCGTCGAGATCCACCCGCTCGGCATCGGCGGCAAGGAGGACCCGGTCCGCATGGTGTTCGACGCCGACCCGGGCGTCGGCGTCGTCGTCTCCCTGGCCGACATGCGCGACCGCTTCCGGCTCACGGCCAACGTCGTGGACGTCGTCGCGCCGACGGCTCCGCTGCCGCACCTGCCCGTCGCGCGCGCGGTCTGGGAGCCGCGGCCCGACTTCGCGACGTCCGCCGAGGCGTGGCTCACCGCGGGCGGCGCGCACCACACGGTCATATCGACGGCCGCCGGCATCGACGCGTTCGAGATCTTCGCGGACATCGCGGGGACCGAGCTGCTCGTCATCGACGAGAGCACGACGCGCCGCGGGTTCCGCGACCAGGTCCGCTGGAACCAGGTCTACTACCGCCTCGCCCAGGGTCTGTGACCGTCGACCACGCACGACCGGTCGACGCGCCGCGCGCCCGTGCCCCGCGCACCCGCGTCCCGCGCCCAGGGGCCGGCTCGCGCACGGGCGCGCCCAGGCCCGCGAGTGAGGCGGTCGGCCAGGCCCGCGAGTGAGCCGGTCTGCCAGGCCCGCGAGGGAGGCGGTCGGCCAGGCCCGCGAGGGAGGCGGTCGGCCCTGCCGGCCCGCCGGGCAAGGCCGTCGGCCGGTCGTGTGCCTGACGGTGCGAGCGCCTCAGGGTCCGTGATCCAACCGTGACCGAGCGGGCTTCCGTTCCTTGCGTGTGAGCGCTAACATCTACGTCTAGCAGGGTGTTAGCGCTCACAACCGCGAGTGGACGGACACGGGTGATGCCCGCTCGAATGCCGCGGAGCTGCCGGTCGCCGAATGGTTACCGAACGGTGATGCGGTAGGCGGCCCTAGGGCTTGCGGACAAGGGGCTGACAGGGCTAGACATTGACACATCTGAACACGTACGAACAAGAGTCAACAGTCCGACGATGGGCTGGCACCACAGCACGGACCCTCGGCACGGCGCCGAGACCGTATCTCAAGGAGGAGAGCATGTTCAGCACGACGAAGGCGCGCACGCGTCTGACGGGAGTCCTCGCGGGCGCGGCGGTCCTCGCGCTCGCGGCGTGCAGCAGCGGTGGCGAGACGGACGGCGGCGGTGACGCGGGCGGCGACGGCGGGGGCGGCGACCTCATCACGGTCGGCTTCTCGCAGGTCGGCGCGGAGTCGGGCTGGCGCGCGGCGAACACCAAGTCCATCCAGGACACGCTCACCGAGGAGAACGGCTTCGACCTCAAGTTCTCCGACGCGCAGCAGAAGCAGGAGAACCAGATCCAGGCGATCCGCTCCTACATCGCTCAGGGCGTCGACGTCATCGCGTTCTCCCCGGTCGTCGAGTCCGGCTGGGACGCGGTGCTCGAGGAGGCCAAGGCGGCCGAGATCCCCGTGATCCTCACCGACCGCGCGGTCGACTCCGAGGACGAGACCCTGTATGAGTCGTTCATCGGGTCCGACTTCATCCTCGAGGGCGAGATGGCCGGCGAGTGGGTGAACGAGAACGTCGCGACCGAGCCGATCAACGTCGTCGAGCTCCAGGGCACGACGGGCGCGGCCCCGGCGATCGACCGCAAGACGGGCTTCGAGGACGCGACGGCGGACAACCCCAACGTGACGATCATCGACTCGCAGACGGGCAACTTCACGCGCGCCGAGGGCAAGACCGTCATGGAGGGCTTCCTCCAGGCGCACGACGACATCGACCTCGTCTACGCGCACAACGACGACATGGGCCTCGGTGCGATCGAGGCGATCGAGGCGGCCGGCCTGGTGCCGGGCGAGGACGTCAAGATCGTCACGATCGACGCGGTCAAGGACGGCATGCAGGCGCTCGCCGACGGCAAGATCAACTTCATCGTCGAGTGCAACCCGCTGCTCGGCCCGGACCTCGCGGAGATCATCGAGAAGGTCGTCGCCGGCGAGGAGGTCGAGAAGCGGATCGTCGTCGAGGACAAGTCCTTCACGCAGGAGCAGGCCGTCGAGGCCCTGCCGACCCGCGAGTACTGAGTCGCCACCGGGTCGGCGCGCGCCGGCCCGCACCGCGAACCGGCGGGGCCGGGTCGTCCTCGGACGACCTGGCCCCGACGCCACGGACGGGCCACGCGCCGGGTGAGCATGCCTCCCCGGTGCGCGGCTGACGCACCACTGCCGGAGATCCGGCATCCTGAGGCGATCGGGGCACCGCGGCCCCGTCGTCACCGCTGCACGGAAGGTCTCTCATGACTACCGCCGTACCCGACGGTCGACCCGTCGTCGAGATGACCGGGATCTCCATCGAGTTCCCTGGCGTCAAGGCGCTCGACGGAGTCGACCTCACCCTCCGGCCCGGAGAGGTCCACGCCCTCATGGGCGAGAACGGCGCCGGGAAGTCGACGCTCATCAAGGCGCTCACAGGCGTCTACTCGATCGACTCCGGCCGCATCGTCGTCGACGGTGCCGAGCACACGTTCTCGGGCCCCGCCGAGGCCCAGGCCGCCGGCGTCTCGCCGGTGTACCAGGAGGTCAACCTCTGCGAGAACCTCTCGGTCGCCGAGAACATCATGCTGGGCAACGAGCCGCGCAGGCTCGGCGCGATCGACTGGCGCGCGACGCGCCGTCGGGCGGGCCAGATGCTCGCGCGCCTCAACCTCGACATCGACCCCGCGTCCTCGCTCGGCGCGCACTCGCTCGCGGTGCAGCAGCTCGTCGCGATCTGCCGGGCGCTCGTCGTCGACTGCAAGGTCCTCATCCTCGACGAGCCGACGTCGAGCCTCGACGCCGACGAGGTCGGCCAGCTCTTCGCCGTCGTGCGCCGCCTGCGGGACGAGGGTGTCGCCATCCTCTTCGTCTCCCACTTCCTGGAGCAGGTCTACGAGATCTCCGACCGGATGACCGTCCTGCGCAACGGGAAGCTCGTCGGCGAGTACGTGACCGCCGAGCTCCCGCGCCTGGAGCTCGTGTCCAAGATGATCGGTACGTCGCTCGAGGTCCTCTCCGAGCTCGAGGAGGCACCCAAGCGCTCCGTCGCGGACCGCGCGGACGCCACGCCGTTCGTCCAGGCCCTCGGGCTCGGTCGCAAGGGCTCCGTCCGGCCGTTCGACCTCGACGTGTACCCGGGCGAGGTCGTCGGGCTCGCGGGTCTGCTCGGCTCCGGGCGCACCGAGCTCGCCCGTCTGCTCGCCGGCGCCGACCACGCGGACTCCGGCCAGACCGTCGTCGAGGGAACGCCGACCCGCCTGCGCACGCCCCGCGCGGCGATGGCGCGCAAGATCGCCTTCTCGTCCGAGCACCGGAAGGCCGAGGGCATCGTCGGCGACCTGACGATCCGCGAGAACATCATCCTCGGCATCCAGGCCGAGCGCGGCTGGCTGCGCCGCGTGCCCGCGCGCCAGGCCGACGAGCTCGTCGCGAAGTACATGGAGGCGCTGTCCATCCGGCCCGCCAACCCCGACGCGCTCGTCAAGAACCTGTCCGGCGGCAACCAGCAGAAGGTCCTGCTGGCGCGCTGGCTCGCGACGGCGCCAAGGCTCCTCATCCTCGACGAGCCGACGCGCGGCATCGACGTCGGCGCGAAGGCCGAGATCCAGAAGCTCGTCGCCCAGCTCGCGAGCGAGGGCATGTCGGTCGTGTTCATCTCGGCCGAGCTCGAGGAGGTGCTGCGGCTCAGCCACCGCATCGCCGTCCTGCGCGACCGCAGGAAGGTCGCGGAGATCACCAACGACGACGACGTCACGGTCGAGGACGTCGTCGAGCTCATCGCGAGCGGAGGGTCCGACTCATGACCGCCACGACGACTTCCTGGCGCAACCTCACCCAGCACCGGTTGTTCTGGCCGCTGGTCGCCCTGGTCGTGCTGCTGGCCGCCAACACCATCAACCGCCCGAGCTTCCTGTCGGTCAGCGTCCGGGACGGTCACCTGGAGGGATCGCTCGTCCTCCTGCTGAAGAACGGCGCGCCGCTCCTGCTCGTCGCCCTCGGCATGACGCTCGTCATCGCCACGCGCGGCATCGACCTCTCCGTCGGTGCGGTCGTCGCGATCTCGGGAGCCGTCGCCCTGAGCTTCATCGCCTCGTCGCCCGACCCGGGCAGCGTCACGACGGCGCTCGTCGCCATCGGGCTGGCGCTCGTCCTGTCGTTCGTGCTGGGGCTGTGGAACGGATTCCTCGTCTCGGTCGTCGGCATCCAGCCGATCATCGCGACGCTCGTGCTCATGATGGCGGGCCGCGGGATCGCGATGCTCATCACCGGCGGACAGATCACGACGGTGACGAGCGCGCCGTTCAAGACCCTCGGCTCGGGCTTCTGGCTCGGCCTGCCGGTCGCGGTGATCGTCGCGGGCCTCGTCTTCGCCGCCGTGGCCGTGCTCACCCGGCGGACCGCGCTCGGGATGCTCATCGAGTCCGTCGGCATCAACCCGGCCGCGAGCCGGCTCGCGGGCGTGCGGTCGCGCAGCATCATCTGGACGGTCTACGCGGTCTGCGCGCTCTTCGCGGGCCTCGCCGGGCTGATGATCTCGTCCGGCACCATGGCGGCCGACGCGAACAACGCGGGCCTGTTCATCGAGCTCGACGCGATCCTCGCCGTCGTCATCGGCGGCACGTCCCTCGCGGGGGGAAAGTTCTCCCTGTCCGGGACGCTCGTGGGCGTCCTCATCATCCAGACGCTCACCTTCACCGTCACGCTGCTCGGCATCTCGCCGTCCGTGACCCCCCTGTTCAAGGCCGTCGTGGTCATCGCGGTCTGCCTCGCGCAGTCGCCGGTGGTCCGCGACAAGCTTGCGGCACGACGACGTCGTGCCGCCCCGACGGCGGCTGCGGCCGCGGAGGTGGGTGCCTGATGTCCGCCGTGCAGACCCCTGCCCCGACGTCGTCGCCCGGTTCCCGGGGCAGTTCCCGGGACAAGGAGCCCCAGGCTCCCGGGGGCCGCCGCTCCAGGACCGGGCGGCTCACGGGCCGGTTCCGGCTCGACCGGCGCTACCTGCCCGTCCTCGGGACGCTCGTCGTGCTCGTGCTCATGCTCGTCGTGGGCGGCAGCCGCTACGAGAACTTCCTCTCGCCGGCGGTGATCTCGAACCTGTTCATCAACAACTCGTTCCTCATCGTGCTCGCCGTCGGCATGACGTTCGTGATCCTCACGGGTGGCATCGACCTGTCGGTCGGCGCGGTCGTCGCGCTCTCGGGCATCACGACGGCGTCGCTGCTGCAGAGCGGGTGGCCGCTCGCCGTCGTCCTCGCGATCTCGGTGCTCATCGGCACCGTGCTCGGCCTCGTCGTCGGCCTCATGGTGCACGTGTTCGAGATCCAACCGTTCATCGCGACGCTCGCCGCGATGTTCCTCGCGCGCGGGCTCTGCTACGTGATCAGCCTCCAGTCCATCCCGATCACGGACGAGTCGTTCGTCGCGCTCGCGAGCTGGAGCACGGAGATCGGTGACGGCTGGCGCATCACGACGGCCGTCCTCATCGCGCTGGTCGTGGTGGCGATCGCGTTCTACGTCCTGCACTACACGCAGTTCGGTCGCACGGTCTACGCGATCGGCGGCGGCGAGCAGTCGGCGATGCTCATGGGCCTGCCCGTCGCGCGGACCAAGGTGCTCGTCTACGTCGTGAGCGGAACCTGTGCGGGCATCGGCGGGCTGCTGTTCGCGATGTTCTCCCGGTCCGGCTACTCGCTGACCGGCGTCGGGATGGAGCTGGACGCCATCGCGGCCGTCGTCATCGGCGGCACGCTCCTCACGGGCGGCACGGGCTTCGTGCTCGGGTCCGTGCTGGGCGTGCTCGTGCTCGGCCTCATCCAGACGATCATCACCTTCGAGGGCACGCTGAGCTCGTGGTGGACGAAGATCGTCATCGGTGCGCTGCTCCTGGTCTTCGTGATCCTGCAGCGCGTCCTGGTCGTCAGGCGGCGGTGAGCCGCGTCACCTGCCCGGACAGGCCGCCGAACCCCGGGTCGTGGGCGTGGAGATCACCGATCGCCAGGTGCCCGTGGGGCCGCGACCGAGGCCGACGGCGCGCTCGAGCTGGAGGCGACCATCCCGCTCGCGACGCTGGGCGGTCTCGCCACTACCGGGACGGGACGTGCCGGGGTGGCCGTGCTCGCGGGACTGGCCGTCGCGGCCGGTGCCGTGCTGCGCCGTCGGGCGGTCCGGGGCCAGGCTGCGTCCTGACCGCGGTGCGACCGGTCGGCGGTGAATTCAGACCTCGGCGTCAGGCTCCGTGCGGACGGCGAGGCTCTGGTCTCCGAGGCCGTCCCGCTGGTCGGCGGCACGTTCCGCCGCATCCATCGCGTGGTCCTTGACGACGAGCATCCCGAGGAGCGTCGCGGCCGAGACCGCTGCCATGACGACGAACACCGTGCGCAGCCCGAAGAGCTCGCCGAGCAGGCCCCCGACGGCGGCGCCGAGGGGCATGGTCCCCCACGCGACGAGGCGATAGCAGGAGTTCAGCCGGCCGAGGAGGGCGTCCGGCGTGATGCGCTGGCGCAGCGAGAGCGTGACGACGTTCCACACCGCGATCCCGGCGCCTCCGACGGCGAAGACGGCACCCACCGCCCACGGGCTGGTCGTGACCGCCGGAACGGCCACGAGAGCGACCGAGCTGAGGACGGTCAACGTGAGGGATCGCGCGCGGCCCACGCGCGCCACGACGCGTTCCGCGACGAACGAACCGGCGAACGCCCCGACGGCCGTCGTCGTGAGCAGGGCGCCGAACGCGGGCTCCGACAGCCCCATCGGTGATCCCGGCCCCACCGCGTAGAGCACGAAGACGGCGAACACGGCGTTGGTGGCGAAGTTGATGCCGCCCACCATCATCGCGAGCGTGCGCAGGATCCGGTCGTGCCACAGGAACCTCAGCCCTTCGGCGATGTCGGCGCGCACCGTGGTCGACGACGTCCGCTGCGGCCGGTAGGACCCGGGGAGCGCGAGCAGCAGCACGACGGCCAGCGCCCACAGGGCGCCCGGCAGGCCGAACGCGGCCGCCGCGCCGGCCGCGACGAGCAGCCCGCCGAGCGGCGGCCCGACGAACTGGTTGGCCGTGAGCTCCGCGGCATACAAGCGGGCGTTCGCCCGGGGCAACGCCGTGCGCGGGACCACCTGCGGGAGGATCGACTGCGCCGAGGTGTCGTAGAGCGTCTCGGTGACGCCGACGCCGAACGCCACGACGTAGAGCACCACGATGCTCCCCGCGTCGGGGACGAGCGCGACGGCGGCGAGCGCGGCGACGAGCAGGACGCGCGCGACGTTCGCGCCGATCATCGCGTGCCGACGGTCGAGACGGTCGGCCAGCGCACCCGCCGGCAGCGCGAACAGGAGCCAGGGGAGCGTCAGCGCGAACGTCAGGCCGGCGACCAGCGCGGGCGAGTCGGTGTACCGCACGGCGACCAGCGGCAGCGCGACCTTGAGCACGCCGTCGGCGAGGTTCGATACCGTCGATGCCGCCCAGAGCCGGCGGAACGGTGCGCCGAGGGGAGGGCTCGCCGGGCGTCGTCGGCGTGGGGCACGGGCCATGCCGCCCAGGATGGCACAGTGATCGACAAAACCCAATCGATCGAGAACGCTCGACCGGGCATGGCTACGATTGACCCCATGACCGCGCTTCCCGAGGAGTGGCCCGAGGGATCGAGAGCCGCGCACGCCGCAGACCCGTCCGCCGTCGCGCGCGACGTGCCCCGACGCCGTCCGCCGACCGCCCTCGAGGCGAAGGCCCTCGCCCACCCGCTGCGCCAGCGCATCGTGCGCCAGTGCGGGACCCGCGAGATGACCAACAAGGAGCTCGCCGACCACCTCGGAGTCCCGCCGGGCACCGCGCTCCACCACGTGCGGCTGCTCGTCCGCGCCGGGCTCCTCGAGGCCGCCGACGTGCGCACCGGCGCGGGCGGCGCGCTCGAACGTCCTTACCGCGCGACCGGTGCGACGTGGTGGCTCGACGACCCCCTCGGCGGCACGGCACCCGACGTCCGGTTCGGCCCGGTCGCCGCAGCCCTCGACGACGTGCTCGCGGCAGGCCCGGACGCGGTCTCCACGTCGGTGACGTTCCGGCTCCACCTCTCCGACGACGACGTCGCCGAGCTCGACCGCCGCATCCTCGCCGTCCTCGACGAGTACGTCGCGACCGACGACGACCGCCTCGACCGCCCCCTCCACCGCGGCCTGTTCGTCCTGCACCGTCTTGCGCCCTGAGCTGGGTCGGGTTCATTGCCCGCGGGGTCAGGTTGGGTGGTCGGGTGGGTGGCGTGCTCGGGCTGCCGCGCCGTCACCGTGGTCTTTCGTCCTCGCTTCACGAGCGCGGCTCTACGCCCTTCGCACACCACCCACCCCGACCCTCGATGCCCCACCCTGGTCAGCCCTCGCCAGCCCCACGAGTTGTCAGCGCTCCACGGGTCACAGCACCCGTCCGGCGCTGACAACTTCGCATCACACGAAGCGGTCAGCGCTCCACCGGTCTCCAGACCCGTAGAGCGCTGACAAGTCAGACCGACCACCTCGCGAAGTGCTCGACCGGACCAGGCCACCGCGGACCCGACCAGCGGGCACGAGAACGCGGCCCGCACCGCGGACCCGACCAGCGGGCACGAGAACGCGGCCCGCACCGCGGCCCCGACCACGCGGGCCGTAGACCCGACCCCGGATCAGGGGCGGGCGGCGAAGCGCTCCAGGAGTTCGGCGTGGCCGGAGACGATGAGGAGGTCGTTGGCGCTGATCCGGGTCTCCGGGGTGGCGTACAGGAAGTCCTGGCCGGGCGACTTCACGCCGATCACCGTGACGCCGTAGCGCTCGCGCACCTTGGACTGCGCGAGCGTGAAGCCCTGGACCTCCTTCGGAGGGCGCATCTTGACGATGGTGAACCCGTCCTCGACCTCGATGTAGTCGAGGAGCTTGCCGGAGACGAGGTGCGCGACGCGCGAGCCGGCGTCGGCCTCGGGGAACACGACGTGGTGCGCACCGATGCGCTGCAGGATGCGACCGTGCTCGGCGGAGACCGCCTTGGCCCAGATCTGCGGCGTGCCGAGGTCCACGAGGTTGCCGGTGATGAGCACGCTGGCCTCGAGCGACGTCCCGACCCCGACGACCGCGACGGGGAAGTCGCGCGCCCCGAGCTGCTCGAGCGCGACGGGGTTCGACGCGTCGGCCTCGACGAGGGGGAGCTGGCCGCTCCACTGCGCCACGAGGTCGGGGTCGCGCTCGACGGCGAGCACGTCCTGGCCGAGCCGGTCGAGCGTCGCGGCGATCGCCGTCCCGAAGCGGCCGAGCCCGATGACGAGGACTCCCGCGTCCTTGCGCGGGGCTCTCGCCTCGTCGCGCCGCGCCCGCTCGGCACGACCGCGCTCGGCGATGCGCCGGGCGACGGGGTCCGCCGGGAGCCTGTCCTTGGCGGCGCCGGGGGAGAGGGGGTCGGTCACGGTGGGAGCCTTTCTGGTGTTCCGCGCGGGACGCGGGTGGGTGGTGGTGGGTTCGCCCGACGGCGCCCGGTCGCGCCGTCGTCGCGCCTCACCCGATGATGGGGCGCTCCTCGGGGTAGCGCACGATGCGGCGACGGTCGCGCAGCGCGAGCGCGGCGGCGAACGTCATGGTCCCGGTGCGCCCGACGAACATGAGCGCGACGAGCACGTACTTGCCCGCGTCGGGCAGCTCGGGGGTGATGCCCGTGCTGAGCCCGACGGTGGCGAACGCGGAGATGGTCTCGAAGAGGATGACGTCGAGCGACTCGCCGGTGATCTCGAGGAGCAGCAGGCTCGACAGGAGCACCGCCGTCGCGCCGACGAACGACACCGCGACGGCCAGCCGCAGGGTGTCGCGCGGGATGCGCCGTCCGAACGCGTCCATGTCGCGGTCGCCGCGGGCCTCCGAGACGATCGCGATGAGCATGACGGCGAGTGTCGTGACCTTGATGCCGCCCGCGGTCGACGCCGAGCCGCCACCGACGAACATCAGCGCGTCGGTGATGAGCCAGCTCGCCTCGTGCATGTTGGCCGTGTCGACGGTCGAGAAACCGCCGGAGCGCGGCATGACGCCCGCGAAGAGCGACGCGAGGAGCTTGTCGCCGAACGCGAGCGGGCCGAGCGTTCCCTTGTTCGTCCACTCCAGAGCCGCGAAGAGGACGGTCCCGACGACCACCAGCACCGCGCTCATCGTCAGCGTGAGCTTCGTGTGCAGGCTCCACCTGTCCGCACGGCGACGGCTGCGCGCGACGTTGAGGATCACGGGGAACCCGAGCGACCCGATGAACACGCCGAGGATGATCGGCAGGCACAGCATCCAGTCGCCGACGTACGGCATCAGGCCCTGCTCGGTGGGGACGAACCCCGCGTTGTTGAACGCCGAGATCCCGTAGAAGATGCCGTGCCACGCAGCCTCGCCCACCGTCTCCTCGAGCACGACGAAGCGCGGGAAGAGCAGGAGCGCGATGAGCAGCTCGAGGGACGTCGAGGTGATGATGACGACGCGCACGAGGGACCCGACCTCGCCGAGCCGCGTCGTCTTGGTCTCCGACGCCGTGAGCAGCTTCTGCGTGAGGCCGATACGACGGGAGACGGCCATCCCGAGGATCGACGCGAGCGTCATGACCCCGAGGCCACCGACCTTGATGCCGATCAGGATGACGACCTGGCCGTACGTCGACCAGTACGTGCCGGTGGGGACGACGACGAGGCCGGTGACGCACACCGCCGACGTCGCGGTGAACAGCGCGTCCACGAACGGCGCGCTGCGACCGCTCGCCGTCGCCCACGGTGCCATGAGCAACGCCGTGAAGAGCGCGATGACCGCGGCGAACACCGTGACGGCGAGGCGCGCGGGCGACTGCCGGGCGAGGCGGTCGACGATCTCCCGCCCCTTGAACAGGCGCCCGGTCATGCTCGTCGGCATGGAGCCTCCCTCACCACTCGCGTCACTCTGCCACGGGCACCGGGGCCCGTCATGTCGCCGCTCCGGCGCCGGGACATCATGCCTCCTCCACCGGTCGGCCGGGTACACCGACGGGCGCCGCGGCCCGCTCGTCCGGCGGCCGGCCGCCCCGGGCGGGCGTCCGCCGTCGGGCGTTACGGTGAGCCATGCCCACGACCGAGCCTTCGTCGTCGCCGACCGAGCCTTCGTCGTCGACGGCGCCCGCGCCGCTCACGCGGGCGGCGCCCGGCCCCGATGGGGGCGGAGCGCCCGGCGCGTGCGTCGTGTGGAGCCCGGAGCTGCTCGCCTACGACTTCGGCCCGGGACATCCGATGGCGCCGACCCGCCTCGAGCTCACGATGGGGCTCGTGGAGGCGCTCGGGCTCCTCGACGGTGCGGACGGCGTGGACGGGCTCGCGGTCGAGGTCGTGGCGTCGGCGCCCGCTGCCGACGACGTCCTGACCCTGGTCCACGAGCCCGCCTACGTCGCGGCGGTGCGTGCCGCGTCCACGACCGGGACCCCCGACGAGCGTCGTGGTCTCGGCACGGAGGACGACCCCGTCTTCTCGGGGATGCACGAGGCGGCCGCGCGGATCGTCGCCGGTTCGTACGAGGCCGCGGGAGCGATCGCGTCCGGCCGCGTGGTCCACGCGGTGAACGTCGCGGGCGGGATGCACCACGCGAAGGCGGGTGCGGCGTCGGGCTTCTGCGTGTACAACGACGCCGCGGCCGCGATCCGTCGCCTGCTGGACGACGGCGCGGGGCGGGTCGCGTACGTGGACCTCGACGCGCACCACGGCGACGGGGTCGAGGAGATGTTCTGGGACGACCCGCGCGTCCTCACCGTCTCCCTGCACCAGAGCGGCGCGACGCTGTTCCCGGGGACAGGGCACCCGACCGACGTCGGCGGCCCGGGTGCGGAGGGGACGGCGGTCAACGTCGCCCTGCCGCGCCGCACCGACGGCGCCCGCTGGCTGCGCGCCGTCGACGCCGTCGTGCCGCCCGTGCTGCGCGCCTTCCGTCCCGACGTCCTCGTCACGCAGCACGGGTGCGACGCGCACGGGGACGACCCGCTGTCCGACCTCGACGTGTCCGTCGACGCGCAGCGCACCGCCCTCGCCCAGGTGCACGCGCTCGCGCACGAGCTCACGGACGGGCGCTGGCTCGCGCTCGGCGGGGGCGGGTACGCGATCGCGCGCGTCGTCCCGCTCGTCTGGTCGGCGGTCGTGGGAGACGTGGTGCACCGGCCCGTGACCGCGGGGACGCACCTGCCCGAGACGTGGCGCGCGCGCGTCGCCGAGGTCGCGGGCTCCGACGCGCCGCTCGCGTTCGGACCGCCCGTCACGGTGCGTCGCTGGCGCGACGGGTTCGACCCGGACGACGACGTGGACCGGGCGATCGCCGCCACCCGGCGGGCGGTCTTCCCGCTCCTCGGGCTCGACCCGCACTTCGACTGAGGTCTCGCGGGTCGGCGCGTGGCGGTCCCGCACGGCCCGCGTCACGGGCACGAGCGCGAGCGGGTAGTCTAGGGGGCGGATTTCTCTCGTGTTGGTCGGCTCGAGCGCCCTCGTGGACGCCGGGCGCCTCGATCAACCGTGGACCACACGCGGCCGGTCGACCGGTCGCCGACCGACACGCCGCTCGAGCATTGCGAGGACCGTATGGGCTCCGTCATCAAGAAGCGCCGCAAGCGCATGGCCAAGAAGAAGCACCGCAAGCTGCTTCGCAAGACGCGTCACCAGCGTCGTAACAAGAAGTGACGCCGCGCGCGTCCTGACGCGCACGACGACCGCGAGCCCGGCCCTCCTCGAGGGACCGGGCTCGCCGCGTCTCCCTCGACGTCACCAGCCGGACGTGGGGGCGTCCTGGGTGGTGGTGCCGGAGCCGATCTCCGGGGTGACCTGGGTCGGGGAGATCTGCGGTGCGGTCGACGAGCCCTGCTTGAGGGCGGCGAGACGTGCTTCGATCTCGATCGTCTCGCCGGTCGTCTCGAGCTCGGCGAACTGTGCGTCGATGCTCGACGCCGCGACCTCGGCCTGGCCGAGCGCCTGGGCCTCCTCGCGGCGCACGATCTCCTCGTAGCGGGAGATCTCGCTCGTCGGGTCGAGGACGTTGAGGGAGCTGATCGCGCCCTGGACGGTCTGCTGCGCCTGTGCGCTCTTCTGCCGGGCGACGAGCGAGTCGCGCCGGGACTTGAGCTCTCCAAGCTTGTCCTTCATCAGGGCGAGCCCGGACTTGAGCTTCTCGACGGTCTCGCGCTGGGAGGTGATGAGCGGTTCCGACTGCTTGACCTCGGTCTCGGCGGCGATCTGCTTGCCGAGCGCGAGCTTGGCGAGGTTGTCGAACTTGTCGGCGTTCGCGGCGTCGCCCTGCTGGCGGTACCGCTCGGCCTGCGCGGACGCGGCGGCGGCCTTCTGGCCCCACTCCTGGACCGCGGCGACGTCCTCGTTGTAGTCCTGCTCCGCGAGGCGCAGGTTGCCGATCGTCTGCGCGACGGCCTGCTCCGCGTCCGCGATGCTGTTCGAGTAGTCGCGCACGAGCTGGTCCAGCATCTTCTGCGGGTCCTCCGCGTTGTCGAGCAGCGCGTTGATGTTCGCCTTCGTGAGCTGTGCGATCCGTCCGAAGATGCTCTGCTTCTCCGCCATGGCCGTCCCTCTCTGGTGAGCTGTCTGGTGCCGTACCTTCGTCGGTGCTGATGTCGTGCTGCTCGTACCGGGGCCGTCCCCGGCGTTCCTCAGAAGCGTCCGCCGCGGCCGGAGCGGCCGCCCGAGGACCGGCCGCCGGAGCGGCCTGAACGCCTGGACCGGCCGCCGCCGAACCCACCGCCTCCGAATCCACCCCCGAAATTGCCGCCGCCGAACCCGCCGGAGCGCCCGCCGCCGCCCCCGCCGCGCAGGATGGAGTCGAGGAGGATGCCGCCGAGGACCATGCCCCCGACGTTGCTGCCGCCCGATCCACCTCCGCCGAACATGCCGCCGCCCTGCGACGACTGCCAGCTCGACGCGTCCTGCTGGGCGAGGTGCGCCGCGGACTGCGCCTGCGCGTCGGCCTGCTGCGCGCGCTCGAGCGCGGCGACGGGGTCCGTCGGCTGGAGGGTCCGGGCGTCGCCGAGCAGACGGATCGCCTCCGAGAGCCGGGTCCGTGCCTCCGGGCCGACGGCGCCGCGCCGGGTCTCGATGAAGTCGTTCGTCGCGCGGACCTGCGAGTCGACGCGAGCGAGGGTGTCCCGCAGGAGCGCGTTCGCCCGGGCGGCCTGCTCGGCGCGCTGGCGGAACGGCGCGAGGGCGGCGTCGAGCGCCGCCTCGGCGTCGGTGAGGCGACGCAGCGCGGCGAGGGGGTCGCCGCCGTCGCGGGCCGCGGTGCCGGTGGCGACGGCGGCCCGGGCCTCGGCCAGTGCGGGCGTGACGGCCGGGTCGGAGGCGGCGAGCCGGCCGGCGTCGGCGACGTCGGACCCGATGGAGGCGAGAGCCTTGTCGATCCGCGGCCCGGCCTCGGCGAGGTCCGTGCCGGCGCGGCCGACGGCGTCGAGCAGCGTCACCGCCTGCCCGACGGCGTTCTGCGCGGCCCGGGCGAGCGCGACGGCGGTGGCGCGGTCCTTGCGCGTGAGCGCTTCCCGCCCGCGGGCGACCGACTCCTGCGCGTTGGCGACGAGGGCCTGCGCCTGGTCGGGGTTCTCCGCGACGGACACGAGGGCCGTCGCGGGATACGTGCGAGCGAGGCCGTCGAGCGTCACCCGGGCGGGCTCGACGCGTGCCAGCACCTCGCCCGCCCGCCGCTCGGTCTCGTCGAGCACCTGCGGTGCGCGCGCCTGGAGGTCGCGCAGCTCGTCGAAGGTCTGGGACTGGTCGTCGAGCTCGTCGGCGACCTCGTCGCACAGCGTGACGATGCGGGCCATGAGCTGTCGCGCCTGGGGCTCGGTCTCGGGACGGTCGTCGTCGAGCTGCTGGCGCAGGGCGAACGCCTCCGTGACCTTCCGCTTGCTCGCGGTGAGCGTCGCGGCGAACTGCTGCGTCGCCTCGAGGCCGAACTGCGCCTGAGCGAACCCGAGCTCTTGCTCCGACGTCTTCAGGGCGTCGTCGATCGCGACGAGCGCCGCGCTCGCGCGCCGGTTCAGCTCGTCCGTCGGGACGTTCGCGAGCTCGTCCTCGCCGCCCGTGCCCGGCGCGGGTGCCGTGGCGCGCCGCCGCTTCGCCACCGCCCGCACGACGAGGACCACGACCAGCACGACGACGGCGACCCCCACCAGGAGCCACACCCCCGACGCGCCCCCGGCGCCCTGGCTCGCACCGCGCGCCACCTCCGCGGCGGCGATGGCGGCCCCGGCCCAGTCGTCGTCGCGCAGCTCGTCCTCGACCGCCGACGCCATCCGGTCGACCTCGGAGTCGCTCAGCGGGGCGTTGACGTCGACGGAGAGCCCGTAGCGCCGGTCCTGCGTCCCGACCGCGAGCAGGATGTCGTTCGCACCCAGGCCGGACGCGTTCGCGGTGGCGTTGGCCCAGTCGAGGCCGTCCATCCCGTCGAGGTCGGCGACGTAGACGACGAAGAGCTGGAGGTCCGTGTCCTGCGCGAGCCTGTCGAGCGCGTCCTGGACCTCGTCCGTCCGGTCGCCCAGCACGCCGTCGGGGTCGGTGATCTCGCCCGCGACGTCGATCGGCGGGACGGCGTGCGCCGCGCCGAGGGGGACGAGCAGGACGAGGGACGCGAGGACGGTGACGACGGCCGCGACGAGCGCGCGCGGGCCATGGTGCGCGGCACTGCGGGAACGCGAGATGGACGAGCGGGGGACCGTGCTCACGCGCCGATCCTGTCCCAGCCACCGAGGTCCCGCAATCGGGCCTGCGGCAGAGGGGCGCACGGGCTCGTGGGGCAGGGCGGACGACGGCGGGGCCCGCCTCCCGGAGGAGACGGGCCCCGGTGATGCTCAGCGGGACCGGGTGGTCACCCGCACGCCAGCGCCGCGTACGACGTCGTGACGTCCGCGCTGCTGCCCGCGCCGTCCGTCACGGTGACGACCGCGTCGCCGGCGGCGACCGACGTCGCACGTGCCGCGAACGACTGGTAGGCGTTCGCCCCCGGCGCGACCGCGGCGACCGCGCGCGAGCCGTACGGCGTCCCGAGCGTGACCGCGAGCGGGACGTCGCCCGTGTTCGTCGCGCGGACCGCGACGTACGCCTTGCCCGCGAGGCAGCGGGTCGTGACTGCGACGTCGACGTCCGGCTCGGCGGGCAGGTCCGTCGGGTACGCGACCACCTGCGGCGAGGCGAACGACCCGACCGCCGGGGCTCCCGTGTCGTTGACGACGTGGTTGACGCCGCCCGAACCGTTGAGGAAGACGCTCGTCATCGACCGGAACGTGACCCCCGCACGGACCGGCGTCTGGATGCCGCTCTCGACGCGCACGTCGACACCCTGGTTGAAGAACGAGTACACGCCGAGCCCGGTCGCCTCGTGGGTCCGGACGTGGTCGCCGACCCGGTACGACGCGTAGCCCAGGCGGTCGCCGTCCATGAACGCGGCCTGGCTCGGCGGGTCGTAGGGGATCTCGCTCTGGTAGAAGACCGTGCGACCGCGCTCGCCGTTCCAGATCGTCTGGTTCTTCTGGTAGTGCTCGACGAACAGGCCCGTGGCGGTCACGTCGTCGCCGTTCACGACGACGCCGTGGTCGCCCGTGTTCGAGCCCCAGCCGATGCCGTTGCCGTGGTCGCCGCGCCATGCCCAGATGTGGTCGAGGAGGACGTGGTCGCTGTTGACCTCGATGCTCGTCGTCGCCTTGCCGACCCAGGGGCCGCCGATGCGGACGAAGACGTCGGTGAGCGTCGTCGGGTCGGTGGCGTCCGCGACGTGCGCGTCCGCCGGACCGACGCGCACGAGGACGTCGGACTCCACCGGGCCGGCGTCGACCGTGATGCCCGCGACCTTGACGCCCGCGACGTCACCGATCTCCAGCGCGGCGTCGCCCGACATCGGGGCGAGCGACGCGTAGCCGAGGCCGAGGACGACGGTGTCGGGGTTCTCGATGCGGATCGCCTCGTCGAGCTGGTAGACGCCCGGCGTGAGGAGCAGGTGCTTGCCGGACGCGAGCGCGGCGTTGATCTGGGCGGCGGTGTCACCCTCGTGGGCGACGTGGAAGGCGTCGAGCGAGAGCCGCTCACCGGCGTCCGCGTCGGTCGACCAGTCGACGCCACGGGAGTCGGTGCGCGCGTGCGGGACGAAGACGGCGAGCTCCTCGCCGTCGCGGTAGAGGAACGGGGCCTCGCGGCTCAGCGGGGTCGTGTCGAGCGTCGTCTTGTTGCCGGCGGTGCCGTCGGGCTTGGGCCCGAAGTCGGTCGCCGGGGCGCCCTCGACGCCCGAGAAGACCATGTTCCACACGCCGCCGTCCCACGTGCCGACGTCGGAGTTGCGCGTGTACCACTGCTGCTGCGAGCCGGTGCTCAGGGTCCCGGAGACCCGCGAGTTGGCCAGGTAGCCGCCCGACGCGTACTCGCCGTACGCGCCGAAGACGGTCAGGTCGCCGCGGATGTCGACGCGGCGCATGGGGGCGGCCTGGGAGACGGCGAAGCGCATCTGGTGCGGCGCCGTCGACCCGGCCGGGAAGGGGCGGGTCGCGTCCTCGTCCACGGGACGCTGGATCGGGTTGATCGCGACGTTGCTCAAGGAGCGCCAGAAGCGCGTGAGCGAGCCGGGGTCCTGGCAGGACCACGGGTTGTTCGGGCAGGTCACGACGGGCTGGACGCTCAGCGCGCCGTTGATCAGCACGTCGCCCGGCTGCGCGCCGAGGCCCGCGATCGCGGTGTAGTACCCGACCTCGGCGTTGACGAAGCCGGTCGCCGTCGCCGGGTCGTCCTCGCCCGAGGCGTCGCCGTAGACGCCCGGCTCGAAGAACACGGCGTGGCGGTTCTGGCTGAACTCCGCCTCGTCGTTGATGGAGGCGAGGTAGGAGTTGATCTCGTCCACGGACCAGGACTCGTCGATGAAGACGACGTTCGGGCCGAGGTCGGGGTCGGCGGCTGCTGCCGTCGCGGGTGCGGCGAGCGCGACGCCGGTGGCCGCGACGACGAGCGCCGTCGCGCCTGCGCAGGCGGCGCGTGCGCGGCGCGGCGGCGAGCCGCGCCAAGGGATGGTCGAGAGGGTCACGTGGGTGTTCTCCTTCGAACAGCGGTCCCGCGACGGCCGCGAGGCGGGCGCGGGAGCGGTGCGGCGGTGCACCGGTGGCGCGAGCATAACCACGGACTGACTGACATGTCAGTAATTCGGTGGGAGCGCTCTCGCATTTTGGGACAGAACCGTTGAGTGCATGAAAAATGTCGCCTCGAATCGGTTCGAGACGACACATTTCATGCACTCAACGGTTGCGACCCGTCACTGCACGACGCCCAGGTCCTCCGCGTCGACGATCCGGTAGGCGTACCCCTGCTCCGCCAGGAACCGCTGGCGGTGGGCCGCGAAGTCCTGGTCCACCGTGTCGCGCGCGACGACGGCGTAGAAGTGCGCCGTCCGGCCGTCGGCCTTGGGGCGCATCACGCGACCCAGGCGCTGCGCCTCCTCCTGGCGCGACCCGAACGAGCCCGACACCTGGATCGCGACGGACGCCTCGGGCAGGTCGATGGAGAAGTTCGCGACCTTCGACACCACGAGCCGCGAGATCTCACCCGAGCGGAAGGCCTCGAACAGGCGCTGGCGCTCGCGGACCGTCGTCGCGCCCGTGATGAGCGGCGCGTCCAGGTGGTTGCTCAGCTCCTCGAGCTGGTCGAGGTACTGGCCGATGACGAGCACCTGGTCGTCCGGGTGCTGCGCGACGATCTGCTCGACGACGCGGTTCTTGCCCGCCGCCGTCGCCGCGAGCCGGTACTTGTCCTCCGGCTCGGCCACGGCGTACGTCATCCGGTCGGACTCGGGCAGCGTGAGGCGCACCTCGACGCAGTCCGCGGGCGCGATGTAGCCCTGCGCCTCGATGTCCTTCCACGGGGCGTCGTAGCGCTTGGGGCCGATGAGGGAGAACACCTCGTCCTCGCGGCCGTCCTCGCGCACGAGCGTCGCGGTGAGCCCGAGGCGGCGACGCGCCTGCAGGTCCGCCGTCATGCGGAAGATCGGCGCGGGCAGCAGGTGGACCTCGTCGTAGACGACGAGGCCCCAGTCGCGCGCATCGAGCAGCTCGAGGTGCGTGTAGACGCCCTTCCGCTTCGTCGTGAGCACCTGGTACGTCGCGATCGTGACGGGCTTGATCTCCTTGCGCGCGCCCGAGTACTCGCCGATCTCGTCCTCGGTGAGCGAGGTCCGCCGCACGAGCTCGTCGCGCCACTGCCGCGCGCTCACGGTGTTCGTCACGAGGATGAGGGTCGTGGTCCCGGACCTCGCCATCGCGCCCGCGCCGACGATCGTCTTCCCGGCGCCGCACGGCAGCACGACGACGCCGCTGCCGCCGTGCCAGAACCCGTCCACCGCCTGGGCCTGGTAAGGCCGCATCTCCCAGGGCTTCGGTGCCTCGCCCTCGGCCCGCGAGGGCGTCGTCGGGCTGAGGGAGATCTCGTGCTTCTCGCCGTCGACGTACCCCGCGAGGTCCTCGGCGGGCCAGCCCAGCTTGACGAGCACCTGCTTGAGGTGGCCCCGCTCGGACGGGTGCACGACGACGGTCTGGTCGTCGATCCGCTCGCCCACCAGGCCCGCGGTCCGCTTGGACTTGAGCACCTCGGCGAGCACCGCGCGGTCGGTGGCCTCGAGGACGAGGCCGTGCGTCGGGTGCTGCGCGAGCGTGAGCCGCCCGTAGCGCGACATGGTCTCCGCCACGTCGATCAGCAGGGCGTGCGGCACGGGGTAGCGCGAGTACTCGATGAGCGTGCTGACGACCTGCTCGGCGTCGTGGCCCGCAGCGCGCGCGTTCCACAGCCCGAGGGGCGTCAGGCGGTAGGTGTGCACGTGCTCCGGGGCGCGCTCGAGCTCGGCGAACGGCGCGATCGCACGGCGTGCGTCGTCGGCGCGGGGGTGGTCGACCTCGAGCAGCAGCGACTTGTCGCTCTGGACGATGAGGGGTCCGTCGGTCATGTGTCTCCTTGCCGAGGCTCTACGTCGGCGGGGTGTCGGGGGCGACGGAGGCGATGCGGTGGACCGCGACCGTGAGCTCGGCGTCCCGCGCCGGGTCCTGCGCGCGCAGGCGGCCTGCCTCCAGGGTGAGCGGACGCACCCGACGACGGCTCGGTCCTCCCGAGCTGCCGACGACCTCGAGCCACACCATCGCCCCGTCCGCGATCGCCTCGCGCAGGATCCCCAACGCCTCCACCGGGTCGGTTGTTCCCTCGCGTCGTCGTCCGGCAGGCTCCTCGACGCGTCCCCACGCCACCTCACGCGCGGTGGCCGTGCCGTTGCCCCGACCGTCCGCCGTGCCCGACGGCGGCGCGTCGGTCGGGCGGCCGTCTCGCCCGTCCGCACGCGACTCGGCGGAGCGGAGCCGTGCGACGAGGTCGGCGAACCGTAGTCCTGGCGCCGACGCGGGCTGCGGCTCGCCGGTGCGCGCCCCGGATCCCGCGACGCCCCCCGCACGCCCTCGTCCCGCGCCCCGCCGCCACCCGGCCCGCGCCCCGCCCCGGGCAGGCGTGCCGGAGGGCCCCGGGTCGACGCGCCGTCCGGCACGCTCGGCGACGAGGATCTGGCCGTCGGGGCCCTCGACGACCGAGGCGACGCCGTGCTCGCGCAGCGCGTCCTGCAGCTCCCCTGCCGGCGCCGGCGAGACCAGCACGGTCGGCGCGATCAGGACGAGCCCCAGCGGGCGCAGCGCCGGCGCCTCGACCAGGCCCGCGAGCAGCACCGGGTCCTCCGCGCGCACGTAGCTCGACGCGGTGCCGACCCGCACGCGCCCGTGGCGGCGCGCGGCGTCGCGCACGAGGTACTCCAGCGGCTGGGGGACCGGCGTGCGCGAGTGCGCGGCGAGCCGGGTGAGGAGCTCGTCCGCGGTGCCGCCGTGGTCGAGCGCGCGGACCACCGTCTCCGCCGTGAACCGCACGGTCGTGGCGGCACCGCGGGACTCGACGTCGGCGGCGAGCTCGAGGAGCCGCTCGAGCGTGCGCGAGGGTCGGCCCGGGACGATCCCGGTGAGGTCGCCCTGGAGCAGCAGGTCGTCGACCTCCGGCGGGAGGACCGCCTCGAACGCGGCACCGAGGTCGACGGCCGGTGCGTCCGTGGAGGTCGCGTCGTCCGCCTCGAGGAGCGCGCGGCCGGGCGCGGACAGCGCCCCGGCGCCCGCGACGCCGAGGAGCTGCGCCTCGCGCAGCAGACCGGCGACCGCCTGCTCGGGAGGCACCGCGCGGGGCGTGCGCCACCGCAGGACCTCGACGACGTCCCCCGGCCCGAGCACCCGCCCGGGGGCGAGCGCGAGGACGTCCAGCACGGACCGGCGCAGGCGCGGGACCCACGGCCGCCACAGCTCGGGGTCGAGCGCGGCCCGCAGCGCGCCCTTCTCGTCCCGGCTGCCGACCAGCCACGGTGTGCGCCGCGAACGCCACCAGCCCTGCGCGAGCACGGCCCAGCGGTCGCCGAGCTCGTCGTCGAGCCAGTCCTCCGCACCCGCCACGGGGGCGAAGGACGGCGGGTCGTCGCCGTCGTCCGCGACGAGCCCGGCGACCGCGGCGAGCTCGATCACCGCGGCGGCCGTCGTCTCGTCGACCTCCAGCGCGCCTGCGGCGCGGCGCAGGTCGCGCACGCCGAGGCCGCCGCCACGCAGCACCCGGGGCGTGTGCTCGGCCCAGTAGGTCATGAGGCGCGCCACGAGCCGCACCGCCTCGAGGCCGGCGCTCGCGGACTCGGCATCGACCGTCGCGGCGGGAAGCTCGCGCGCGTCCGGGACGGGTGGGACGGTGCGGACGTCGCGGTGGGTGCGTCCGCCGCGCCGCGCGAGGCCGACCTCGCGCGGCAGGACGACGTGCCGCTCGTCCGTGGCGAGCAGGTAGCCGCGGTCGACGAGCCACCGGGTCGCCCGACGCGCGTCCGCGTCCGTCCGCGGCGCGACCCCGACCGGCGGCCCCCAGGCCAGCGCGTCGAGGATCGTGGCCGCGCCCGCCGGAGCGTCGGCCGGGAGCGGCGGGGGCGGGGAGTCCGACGGGCCGGGTGGTCCGAACCCCGCCGGGTGCGGACCGAGCACCTCCGAGAGGCCGGGGGCCGGTCGGACCGCGCCGGGCGTCGTGCCCGGCGCCCACACGAGCGCGAGCGTGTCGAGGCGGCCGAGCGCGTCCGAGACGATGCCCCGGTCGACGCCCGTCGCGCGCGCGACGGCGGCGGGCGTGGCGGGGGTGCCGACGGAGTCGAGCACGAGCGCGGACTCGAGCACGTGCAGCGTGAGCTCGTCGAGCCCGGCGAGCGCGCGTTCGAGGCTCGTCCGGTTCATGGCGCGCGCGGCGAGCGACGCGAGCGTCGAGGGGGAGGGCGTCGCGAGGTCGGGGCGGCGCACGAGCAGCGCGACCAGGGCCGAGTCGTCGCGCTGGCGCAGCGACTCGCTGTACGTCGGGGGCCGCACGGGCCGGTCGGTGGCCATCCGTTCGATGCTACGCGGCGCAAGGGCGTCGACCGTTCGGCACCGCGTGCGTCTGGTCGGCACCTGGTGGTGCCGACCGACACCGGGAGTGCCGACCGGCGTTCGAGGTGCCGTCAGGGCGAAGGATCCTGTGGTCGGCCGCGGACGACCCTGTCTGCGCGGTTCGGCACGGATGCCCGGCGTCGGCAGCTCGCGAGCCGCGTCGGCAACCGGAGGTGCCGATCACTGCTCGAGGTGCCGATCGGACGGGCAGCCTTCACCCACGGGCGGTGCGGCGGCACACCTCGTCCCACGGCGTGGGCTCGATGCCGAACCGCGCGCGTGCGGCCGAGTCGTCCAGGACGAAGGGGCGCTCCCACTGGTGGATCAGCTCGCGGATCTCGCGCAGCAGCGGGGAGGTGAGGCCCGCGAGCGCCAGACCCGGGCCGCGCAGCGAGCGCACCCGGACCGGCGGCAGCCCCACGCTCGCGAGGACGTCCGTGATCGCCTCGCGCTGCGTGCGGGGCGCGTTGCTCGGCGTGTGCCACGTGCGGCCGTGCGCCCCCGGGTCCTCCGCGGCCGCGACGAGCGTGCGCGCGGCGTCCTGCACGTCGGTGAAGGTGTGCGGGAGGTCGGTGCGTCCCATCATCGTCACGCTGCGTCCTCGCGCCGCCGCGGGCGCGACGCGCGAGACGTGGCCGTTGCTGCCCACGCCCGGCCCGACGAAGTCGGAGCTGCGGACCTCGACGGCACGCACCCGGCCGGCGCGGTGCGCGGCGAGCGCGTCCGACCACAGCCGGGCGCGCAGGACGCCCTTGCGGTCGGTCGCGGCGTCGGGCAGGTCCTCGGTCATGGGGACCTCGACGGGGCCGTACGGGTAGAGGTTGCCCGTGATCGCGTAGACCGCCCCGGTGCGCTCGGCCGCGGTGAGGAACGACGCGGCGAGCGGCGGCCACATACGTTCCCACTGCGTGTAGTCACCGGGGTTCGCGCAGTTGTAGAGGACGTCGACGCCGTCCGCCGCGCGGCTCAGCGCGTCGGCGTCGGAGGCGTCGAGGGCGAGGTGGGTCACGCCGTCGACGCCCGTGTCGCGCCCGCTGCGGGTGACGACGGTGACGTGCGACCCGCGCGCCGCGAGGAGCGCGGCGACGTGGCGTCCGACGGGTCCGGCGCCGACGACGAGGTGCCGGTCGGTGGAGGGGGTGGTGGACATGGCGGTCTCCTGTTCCGAGAGCGGTGCTCTCACTTCGAGGAGGATGGCATGCGGGAGCGATCTGAGCAAGAGCACCGCTCTCGTTTGTGCGCAGCGCTCTTGTCTGCCACGCTCGAACCGTGACCGCACCCCGGACCGCCCGTGCGCTGGCGCGCGAGACCCTGACTCGGGAGATCGTCGCCGCAGCCCGCGCGCGTCTCGTCGACGAGGGGCCCGCGGCCCTGTCGTTGCGCGCCGTCGCCCGCGACGTCGGCATGGTCTCGTCCGCCGTCTACCGCTACTTCCCGAGCCGCGACGCGCTCCTCACCGCGCTCCTCGTCGAGTGCTACGACGAGCTCGGGGCCGCGGTCGAGGCCGCCGAGGCCGCCGTCGCGCGCGACGACCTCCCCGGGCGCTGGCTCGCGGCGTGCCGCGCGGTGCGGGACTGGTGCGTGGCGCGCCCGGGCGACTTCGCGCTGCTCTACGGGACGCCCGTGCCCGGGTACGCCGCGCCCCCGGACACGGTCGAGCCGGCGACGCGCGTCGTGCGGATCCTCGTGCGAATGGTCGGGGAGGCCTGGGCCGCCGGCGGGCGGCCCACCCCGGCGCCGCCCGGGACCGGGGACGCGACGGCGCTCGTCGCGGGAGCACGCGAGTACGTCACGGCGCGGGCGCTCGTCGGGCCGGACGTCCCGACCGAGGCCGTCGTCCGTACCCTCGTCGCCTGGACGACGCTCTTCGGCACGGTCTCCTTCGAGCTGTTCGGCCACCTGCACCGGTCGGTGGACGACTACGCGCGGTGGTTCGACGCCGTGGCGGTGCGCGCCGGCACCGACGCCGGCATCGGGGCCGGGGCGTGTGGGGGTATCGATGCGACGAGTGCGCGGCGTGGCCGGTAGCCTGGGGGTTCTGATCCCTACGAGCACGAACGAGGTCCACGTGCCCACCGGCAAGGTCAAGTGGTTCGACACCGAACGCGGGTTCGGCTTCATCGCCAACGACGACGGCGGCGAGGTCTTCCTGCACGCCTCCGCGCTGCCCGCGGACGCTGCGGCACCCAAGCCCGGCGCCCGGGTCGACTTCGGTGTCGCCGACGGCCGCCGTGGCCCGCAGGCGCTCGCGGTCAAGCTCCTCGACCCGGCCCCGTCGGTCGTCAAGGCGAAGCGTCGCTCGGCCGACGAGATGGCGATCATCGTCGAGGACCTCATCAAGGAGCTCGACGGGATCGGCAACGGCCTGCGCCGCGGTCGTTACCCGGAGAAGGCCAAGGCCACGAAGGTCGCCGCGGTGCTGCGCGCGGTCGCGGACGAGATCGAGGCCTGACGATGGTCGCCGTCGCAGCAGCCGAGGAGCGCGTGCGCGGGGTGTCAGCGCGCGCGGCGCGCGACGCCGTGCTCACCGGGGCGGTCGAGATCGCCCGGGCCGCGGCCGAGCAGGTCGCCGAGAACCCGCAGGACGTCGGCGAGCACCTCGGCACGATCGCCGAGGCGGAGCGGCTCATCTCGCACCGCTTCGCGTGCACGATGCGCGGCTACCGCGGCTGGCACTGGACCGTCACGCTCGCGCGCGTGCCGCGCGGTCGTGCCGCGACCGTGTGCGAGGTCGAGCTCCTGCCCGGCGACGGCGCGCTGCTCGCCCCGTCGTGGCTGCCGTGGTCGGAGCGGCTGCGCCCGGGCGACGTCGGCCCCGGCGACGTGCTCCCGTTCCGCCCCGACGACCCGCGCCTCGAGCCCGGGTACGTCGCGACGGGCGACGAGGAGCAGGACGCCGTCGCGATCGACGAGCTCGCGCTCGCCCGCGCGCGCGTCCTGTCGCCGCAGGGTCGTGACGAGGCCGCCGAGCGCTGGTACCGCGGCTCGCGCGGCCCGACCGCGCGCGGTGCCGTCGCGTCCGCCGCGGAGTGCGGCTCCTGCGGGTTCCTCGTGCCGCTCCAGGGCAGCCTCGGCCAGGTGTTCGGCGTGTGCGCCAACGCGTGGTCGCCCGACGACGGCAAGGTCGTGAGCCTCGACCACGGGTGCGGCGCGCACTCCGAGACCGACGTCGAGCCCCAGCGGAGCGAGTGGCCCGACGCCGACCCCCTCGTCGACGAGCTCCACGTCGAGATCGTCTCGCTGCTCGAGTCGGCGGCCTCGGAGGCTCCGGCCGTCCCGGACGCCGCCACCGCCGAGTCTCCTGCCGTCGCGGAGACCTCCACCACCCCGGACGCCCCTGCCGAGGGGTCCTCGTCGGCCGACCCGGAGGCATGACGGACGACGTCTTCGGGACGGCCGCGCTGCGCCGCGCGGTCCTGGAGGCGTGGCGCTCGTCCCCGACCCGGCTGCGCGAGGACGCCAACACCGAGGAGGACCACGCCCACGGCTCCTACCGTGGCCGCGTCGTCGTCGAGCTCGCCCAGAACGCGGCCGACGCCGCGGCCAGGGCCGGGGTCCCGGGGCGTCTGCGGCTGAGCCTGCTCGCGCCGTCGGGCGCGGGGCAACCCTGGGTGCTGCGGGCCGCGAACACCGGCGCCCCGCTCGACGCCCGCGGCGTCGCGTCGCTCGTGGCGATGCGCGCCTCCGCGACCGGCGAGGCCCGCGGTCGGCCGCTCGGCCGGCCCGGCGCGCACTCTCCCGTCGGGCGGTTCGGCGTCGGGTTCGCCGCGGTCCGGTCCGTCGCGGACGAGGTGCGCGTCGGGTCCGGCGACCGTGCCGTCGAGCTCTCGCTCGCGCGGACGCGAGCGGTGCTCGCGGACGCCGTCCTCGACCGCCCCGAGCGTGCCGCGGAGGTGGCCCGTCGCGGCGACCGGGTCCCCGTGCTGCGGCTGCCCTTCCCCGCGCACGTCGACGTCCCACGGGGCTACGACACCGTCGTCGAGCTCGAGCTGCGCGACGGCGCCGCGCTCGACGCGGTCCGGACACAGCTCGCCGAGGTCGGCGACGCGCTCCTCCTCGCGCTGCCCGCGCTCGCCGAGGTCGTCGTGGCGGACGGCGCGGACGAGCCGGCCGGTGAGGCGACGGGCGGGCGCCGCATCGCGGACGTCGCCGAGCGCTGGACCGTGGTCCGGCGTGACGGTCCGATCGACCCGGGACTGCTCGCGGACCGCCCGGTCGAGGAGCGGACCGCCGCGCGGTGGGCCGTGACGTGGGCGCTGCCGCACGACCCGGCCGTGCGGACCGCCGTGCTGCACGCCCCGACGCCGACCGACGAGCGGCTCACGTTCCCCGCGCTGCTGCTCGCGACCTTCCCTCTCGACCCGTCCCGCCGGCACGTCCCGCCCGGACCGCTCACCGAGCACGTCGCCCGGCAGGCGGGCGCCGCGTACGCGGACCTCCTCGCCGCTCTCGCGCCGGCGCGTGGCGCGGAGGTCCTCGGCCTCGTCCCCACGGGCCTCCCGGCGAGCGGGGTCGACGCCTCCGTCCGCTCGGCGGCCGAGGCGGCGCTGCGCCGCACGCTGCTCCTCCCGCTCGATGCGTCCCTCGACGCGGCCCCGGACGCCCTTCTCGACACCCCGGACGCCGCCGCCGGCGACGGCGCCGAGGCGCACGGGTCGCGCCTCGTCGCGCCCACCGACGCGCGGCTCCTCACCGGGGACGTGGGGGACGCGCGCGTGCGCTCGGCGCTCGGCGTCGCGCACCTGGTGGACGTCCCGGCGCCGTTGCGCACGGTCGCGCGGTCCCTCGGGGCGCAGATCCTCGACCTGGCCGACGTCGTGGACGACTTGCCGCTCGTCGACGACCCGGGCCGGTGGCGCGACCTCTACGACGCGCTCGCGCCGCACGCGCACGACCGCACGGTGCTCGAGGCGCTCGGGGCCGTGCCCGTCCCGCTCGCAGGAGGCCGGGTCGTCCGCGGCGCGCGCGGGCTGCTCCTGCTCGACACCGATGCCCTGGACGCGCACGACGCCGCGGCCCTGGGCCTGCGCGTGGTCGACCCGCGCGCCGCGCACCCGCTGCTCGAGCGGCTCGGCGCGCGCACGACCGACCTGCGGGGCGTGCTCCGCGACGACGCGCTGCGGGAGCGCGTCCTCGCCGCGGCCGACGACGCCGATCCCGACCCGCCGGACCGCGACCTCGCCCGCCCCGAGGAACCGGCCGGCGGCGACGTCGACCGCCTCCTCGGTCTCGTCCGGGCGGCGGTGCGCGAGGCGGGCGGCCCGGCCCGCGACCTGGACCTGCCGTTCTGGTGGGGCGAGCTGCCCGTCCCGACGGCGGACGGCGGGTCCGCGCCCGCGCGCGGCTGCGTGCTGCCCGGGTCGTGGGCCGCGACCGTGCTCGACGACCTCGACCTCGTGGCGCCCGAGGCGCTCGAGCGCTGGGGCGAGGACGTGCTGCGGGCGGTGGGCGCCGTCGTCGGCCCGGTGGTGCACCGGGTGCGGGACGTGCTCACGCCGGCGTCCGCGGACCCCGACGACCCGGGTCCCACGCTCGAGCCGCACGCGCCCGAGTCCTGGCTCTCGGACTGGTCGGGCTACCTCGCGCACCTCGCGGCCGTGCTCGGCCCGGAGACGTACGTGGGCGACCTGCTCGCGGTCGCGGACCTGGACGCCGTCGCGGACGACGCGTGGCCCGACGCGCTCGCCCGCCTCGCCGCGGACCCGGACGCGCGCGCCGCGCTGCTCGCACCGGTGCGCGGCGGGTCCGGCGCGCGCGGGCGCGACGCGCGCTCGTACGCCGCGTGGTGGCTGCGCGAGGAGCTCGGCGGCCCGTTCGCGGTCGGGGACGTCGCGTTCGTGCGTCCGGCACCCCCCGAGGTGGCGGGCCTCGACGACGAGGTGCTCACCGCGCTCGGTGGGGTGCGCGCGCTCGACGAGCTCGACCCGGACGACTGGGTCGACGTGCTCGAGGCGCTGCCTGACGTCGGGGAGCCCGTCGCCGCGAGGGAAGCCCTCGCGCTGTGGCGCGCGCTCGCCGTGCTCGCGGAGCGCAGGGAACGCCTCGACCCGGCGCCGGACCGCGTGCCGGCGCTGCGCGGGGAGGCCGTGGTCGTCGCGGCCGCAGGGGACGTCGTCGTCGGTCCGGACCCGATGTGGACGCCCCTGAGCGCGGTCGTGCCGTCCCCGGCCGGGCTCGTCGACGACGTCGCGGAGCTCCTCGACGTCGCCGCGGTCCCCGAGCGGGTGCCCGCGCCGGACGCGCCGGGCACCGTGGAGACCGTGCCCGCACCGGCCCGGACCGTGTCCGCGGACGTCCCGGCGTCCTGGGAGCGTCACGCCGACCTGACCGTGGCCGGCGCACGGGTCCCGTGGTGGGTGCAGGGCTCAGGCCCGGGGGCGGTCGTCCATGCGACCGGTACCCGTGCGCTCGCCCGGGCGCTCGCCGTCGCGGCGGGACGCTACGGGCTGCGGCACGTGCTCGAGGAGGTGCTGCTCGACCCGGACCGCGCCGAGCACGCGGTCGCGGCGACCGTCTGGGACGACGCTCAGTCGTCGGAGGCGCCGCCGCGGTAGCCGTCGCGGTGCCGGCGCTCCCACACGAGGCCGAGGACGCCGAGGACGAGCCCCGCGCCGCACGTCGCGACGGCGCGTACCCCCAGCGCGCCGGTCGCGAGCAGGACGGCGCTCACGACGAGCGCAGCCGCCCACAGGGCCATGCCGACGAGGATCGTCACACGCAGATCGACCCGCAGCGGCGCCGGGTCGGGGCGTCGGCGGTCGGGGTGGAGCAGGAGCGTGACGAACGAGGGCACGAGCGCATCGTAGCCGTGCCCGGCCGTATTTTCACCCGGTCGCCTCTGTCCCGGGAGCGTCCGGCGCGACATCCTTTCCTGATGTGAGCACAGCGACGATCGCGCGGCGACGGCACGGCGGCATCCAGCCGGCGCAGTGCGCGCCCACCCCGGGGCAGGGCCCCGCAGGCACACGGTCGGTGCTCGACGCAACGATGGCGGCGGTCCGGTTGCACGCGGTCCGTGCATCCCGGACGGAACGCTTTTCCTGGACGTCCGTCCAGATTGATTCGTCGTCGAGACGAGCCTCCAGCATCCGCGAGATCGTGCGGGTCTGCGCCGTCTCTGCCCCCTCTCGGCGCAGGTCTTCTCACCCGGGTGAATACCGGAGAAAAATCGGTCGAGGCCACGTTCACGAACCTAGGATGGGTCGCCATGCAGGGTGTTGATCCGGCCGGAGGTGGACGCGTGTCCCAGAGCGTCAGAGAGGACGAGAAGCGCGGCCTGCGCACCCTTCTCGTCACCTCCCCGGCGGCGCGCGTCAGGGCGGCGCGGGCGGCGTTCACCGCCCGAGGGTGGGAGGTCGCGTACCGCCGTCGGCTCCTCGTCACCGACACCGCCGTGATCGTCGTCGCGGTCCTCGTCGCGTACTTCCTGCGCTGGGACCGGTTCGTCTCCGAACCGGTGCGGAGCGACGTCCGGGTGCCGTACGTCGTGCTCAGCCTCGCCGTCGGCTTCGCCTGGCTGCTCTCGCTCGTCGCGAGCCGCACGCGCGACCCGCGCGTCATGGGCAGCGGCCCGACCGAGTACCACCGCGTGTTCGACGCCTCGTGGCGGCTCTTCGCGATCCTCGCGGTGCTCGCCTTCCTGCTGCGCTTCCCGGAGGCGCGCGGCTACCTCGCGTTCGCCTTCCCGCTCGGGCTCGGCGGGCTGCTCCTCGGCCGCTACGTGTGGCGGCAGTGGTTGCACCGCCAGCGGGCGCAGGGCCGGATGCGGTCGGCCGTGCTCGCGATCGGGCACCGCGACCAGGCCGAGCGCCTCATCCGCGATCTCAACGGGCGCGACGAGTCGGGCTACCGGGTGGTGGGCGTCTGCGTCCCGTCGGGTGCCGTCGACACGGGGGAGGAGATCCGCGGCGTGCCGATCCTGGGCGAGCTGCGGCACGCCGGGGAGGTCGCGACCAAGGTCGGCGCGGACGTCGTCGCCGTCTCCGGCTCGGACGCGATCACGGCCGAGGTCGTGCGCCGGCTCGGCTGGGAGCTCGAGCCCTACGGAGTGGACCTCATGCTCACCGCAGAGCTCGCCGACGTCGCCGGCCCGCGCATCACCATCACCCCGGCCGAGAGCGTCTCGCTGCTGCACGTGGACGCTCCGCGCTTCACCGGGCCGAAGTTCGTCGTGAAGTCGGTCGTCGACTGGGCCGGGGCCGCGCTGGTCACGCTGGCCGCGCTGCCCGTGCTCCTCGTCGTCGCCCTGGCGGTGCGGCTCACCAGCCGCGGGCCGGTGTTCTTCCGGCAGGAGCGGGTCGGCCGCGACGGCAAGACCTTCCCCATGTTCAAGTTCCGCTCGATGCGCGTCGGGGCCGACCGCGAGGTCGAGCACCTGATCGAGCAGAGCGACGGCGCAGGCCCGCTGTTCAAGCTGCGCGACGACCCGCGCGTCACGCGCATCGGTCGCATCCTGCGCAAGTACTCGCTCGACGAGCTCCCGCAGCTGCTCAACGTGCTGCGTGGCGACATGAGCCTCGTCGGCCCTCGGCCGCCGCTGCCCAGCGAGGTCCAGAAGTACGAGAAGAAGGTGCATCGGCGGCTCCTGGTCAAGCCGGGTCTCACGGGACTGTGGCAGGTGGGCGGCCGGTCGGACCTGTCCTGGGAGGAGGGCGTCCGCCTCGACGTCTACTACGTCGAGAACTGGACGATGTTCGGCGACTTCCTCATCCTCGCGCGCACCGCGCGCGCGGTGTTCTCCGGCTCCGGGGCCTACTGAGGCCCGGGGCGATCCAGGTCGGGCGGAGGTGGTGCACCGTGCGGGTCTCGGTCTCGGGATGCGGACGCCGCGGCGTCCTGCACGCGGCGTGCCTCGCGGCGACGGGGCACGAGGTCGTGGTGCACGACACGGACGCCCGCGCCCTCGACGCGCTCCGCGCCGGTCTGGCCGGGACGGCTGAACCCCGGCTCCACCGGCTCCTCGCGCTCGCGCTCGTGAGCCGTCGCCTGCGCATCACGCCCGACCGGACGGCGATCGCCGGCGCGCGCGTGCACGTCCTGTGCGTCGGCGCGGGCACCGCGCCGGACCCCGACGGCGTCTCGCGCGTGGCCGCGCTGCGGGACGCCCTCGACGACATGGCCCCGCACCTCGGCCCGGGGGACCTCGTCGTCGGGCGCGCCCGCGTCCCGGCGGGGACGGCCGCGTGGCTCGCCGCCGGTCTCGCGGCCGACGGCGTGCGGGCGACCGTCGTGTGGGTGCCCGACGAGCACCGTCCGGGTCATGCCGTCGTCGACCTGCTGCGTCCGCAGCGGCTCGTGTACGGGGTGCCGGACGGCCCCCAGGGGGAGCGCGCGGTCCCGATCCTCGACGCGCTGCACGCCGTCCAGCTCTCCTCGGGCGCGGCCCGGGACGTCACCGACCTCGCGACGGCGGAGCTGCTCGGGCACGGCGACGGCACCTCCCGGGAGCACGGCCCCGTGGGTGCGACCGTGGCGTCGAGCACACCCGTCGCCGCGCTCGCGGCCGTGGGCGCCGCCTGACGTGGGACGACGCTCCTCCGGGCCGATGCGTGACCGTGTCCCGGGTGTTACCGCGCGGTCACAGGGTTCTGGCAGCATTCTCCTCATGTCCACCCCCACCTCCGTCCACGAGGACGAGCAGGCGCCCCCGCCTGCCACCGGAGCGCTCGACCGCTTCTTCAAGATCACCGAGCGCGGCTCCACGATCGGCACCGAGGTCCGCGGCGGCCTCGTGACCTTCTTCGCGATGGCGTACATCGTCGTGCTGAACCCGCTCATCATCGGGACCGTCCAGGACGGCACCGGCCAGTTCCTCGGCGGGGGCGACGAGCCCAACTTCGGCATGATCGCGGCCGCGACGGCGCTCGTCGCGGGCGTCATGACGATCGCCATGGGCGTGTTCGCCAACTTCCCGCTCGGCCTGGCCGCAGGCCTCGGCCTCAACGCGGTGGTGGCGTACTCGATCGCGTCGCTCGAGGGCGTGACGTGGGCGGACGCGATGGGGCTCGTCGTGATCGAGGGCCTCATCATCCTCGTGCTCGTCCTCACCGGGTTCCGCGAGGCGGTGTTCCGGGCGGTCCCCGTCGAGCTCAAGACGGCGATCAGCGTGGGCATCGGCCTGTTCATCGCGCTCATCGGCCTCGTCAACGCCGGCTTCGTCACCGCGGGCAGCGGCACGCTGCTCGCGCTCGGCAACCTCGGCACGTGGCCGATGCTCGTGTTCGTCGTGGGGCTCGTCCTGACGATCGTGCTGTGGGTGCGCAAGGTCAAGGGCGCGCTGCTCGTCGCGATCCTCACGGCGACGGCGCTCGCCGTCGTCCTGGAGAACACGCTGCACATCGGCGCGAAGGCGCCCGACGGTTCGAACCCCAACGGCTTCAACCTCAACGCCCCGACGTTCGACGGCGTCGTCCAGGTCCCCGACTTCGGCCTGCTCGGCCAGTTCTCGCTCCTGGGCTCGTTCGAGAACATCGCCACGGTCACCGTGATCCTGCTGGTGTTCTCGCTCCTGCTCGCCGACTTCTTCGACACGATGGGCACGATGGTCGCCGTCGGCGCCGAGGCGAAGCTGCTCGACGCGGACGGCACCCCGCCCCGCACCCGGGCGATCCTCGTCGTCGACTCGGTCGCCGCCGCCGCCGGTGGTCTCGGGTCCGTGTCGTCGAACACGAGCTACGTCGAGTCCACGACCGGCGTCGGCGAAGGAGCACGCACCGGGCTCGCCTCGGTCGTCACGGGCGTCGCGTTCCTGCTCGCGACGTTCCTCTCGCCCCTCGTCGCGCTCGTGCCCTACGAGGCCGCCGCACCGGCGCTGGTGTTCGTCGGGTTCCTCATGATGACGCAGATCGCCGGAATCTCCTGGAAGAACGTCGAGATCGCCATCCCGGCGTTCCTCACGATCATTGTCATGCCCTTCACCTACTCGATCGCGGACGGCATCGGCGCGGGCTTCCTCGCGTTCGTCGTCGTCAAGCTCGCGCTCGGCAAGGTGCGCGCGATCCACCCGCTCATGTGGGTCGCGTCGGCGATGTTCGTCGTGTACTTCCTGCTCGGCCCGATCCGGGAGGCCCTGGGTCTGTAGGCCCTGCCCATGACGAGCGCGGCGGACGGGCGAGCGGGGGAGGTGTCGGTGACCGACGCCGCCCCCGCCGCCCGTCCTTCTGCTTTCTACCGGCTCGAGAACACGGTCCAGGCGTACGACTGGGGATCGACGACCGCGATCCAGGAGCTCCTCGGGCTGGAGCCCGACGGGCGCCCGGCCGCCGAGCTGTGGATGGGCGCGCACCCGCTCGCGCCGTCGCGCGTCGTGCCCGACGACGGCGCGCGCCCCGGCGAGTCGGTGCGCCCGGGTGGAGGTCCGGCGTCCGACCTCACACTGGCGGACCTCGTGCGCGCCGACCCCGTGGCGGTCCTCGGCCAGCGCGTCCTCGACACGTACGGGCCGCGACTGCCCTTCCTGCTCAAGGTCCTCGCGGCCGACCGCGCGCTGTCGCTGCAGGTCCATCCGCACCCCCACCTCGCGCGCGCCGGGTTCAACCGGGAGAACCGTGAGGGCGTGCCGCGCGACTCGCCGCTGCGCAGCTTCCACGACGACCAGCACAAGCCCGAGATGGTCGTCGCGGTCTCCCGCTTCGAAGGACTGTCCGGGTTCCGGCGGCCGGCCCGCATCCTCGAGCTCCTCGACGGCCTGGACGGCGCGCTCGTCGCGCGCATGCGCGCCGCGCTCCTCGCGCGACCGACCGAGGCGGGCGTGCGCGCGGCGTTCACGCTCGCGCTGCACGCGCGCGCCGAGCCCGACGTCGCGGCGGACCTCGAGTGCACCGTCGCCTCGGTCCGGGCGCGGGCGCGGGCGCGGGCGGGGGGCTTCGTCGCGGACGTCACCGCGGCGGCGGGCACCGGCGCGCGAGGGCGGACGTCGCGGCGTGCCGACGCGACCGTGCTCGCGCTCGCGGAGCAGCACCCGGGCGACCCGGGCGCCGTCGTCTCGCTCATGCTCAACCGCGTGACGCTCAAACCGGGCGAGTCGATGTTCGTCCCGTCCGGGCACGTGCACGCCTACCTCTCGGGGTGCGCGGTCGAAGTCATGGCGAGCTCGGACAACGTGCTCCGTGCGGGCCTCACCAGCAAGCGCGTCGACGTCGACGCGCTGCTCGAGTGCGCGACGTGCACGCCGGGTCCGGCGGCCCGCCCGCGGGTCGTCGACGACGGGTCCGGCCTCGTCACCTACCGCCCGCCCGTGGCGGAGTTCGCGCTCACCGCGGGCCCCGTGCGCGGCTCGACGGTCCGGCTGCCGGACGCCGGCCCACGCGTCGTCCTGTGCCTCGCCGGGGAGATCGGCGTCGCGGACGGGGCGGACGGCGAGCAGCGGCTGGCGCGCGGCGAGTCGGTGTTCGTGCCGCACGCGGCCGGGCCGCTGACAGTGCGCGGCGACGGGCACGTGGTCGTGGCGTACGTGCCCTGACATCCGTGGATAGAAACCATCCACGACGGAGGTCGACGTGTATGGTTTTTATCCATGGGAACCACGTTGGAGGTACTGCCTGCCACCTTCACCACAAAGCGTGCGCGCGAGCTCGGCGTTCATCCCCGCGACCTGTATCGCTGGCGTGACGAGGGCGAGGTCATCCAGCTGTCACGAGCCGTCTACCGGAGAGCAGATGCACCCGAGGCGACCTACCCGGACCTGCTGGCCGTGGCCTATCGGGCGCCACGGGCGATCGTGTGCTGTGTGACCGCCGCTGCGGTCCATGACCTGACCGACGAGCTGGAGCGGACAGTACAGATCGCTGTCTCAGCGGCGCACAACGCGGTGCGCATCGCGTTCCCTCCGACGACGGTGTTCCGATTCGATCCGGACATGTTCGAGCTCGGGCTCGACGAGGTCGAGGCGGCACCAGGTGAAAGCGTCCGGATCTACGATCCGGGCCGCACCGTCGTCGACCTGATGCGCCTGCGGGGTCGGTTCGGCGAACCGGTGGCGCACGCGGCTCTCAACCGCTACCTCGCTTCACCGGGTGCGCGCCCGGCGCTCCTGCTCGAGTACGCCAAGGCGCTGGACGTGTTCGGGCCCGTGCGAACCGCCATTGACGTGGTGAGCGCGCGATGAACCGCCCGCGCCGCGACTCGGCATCCGGTCAGGCCTACCTCGACCTACAGAACCGGGCCCGCAGAGAGGGCCGACGCACGCAGGACTTGCTGACCATGTACGTCGTCGAGAGGTGGCTGGCCCGGCTCTCGCGCTCGCCGCATGCAGAGGACTTCGTGCTCAAGGGCGGCATGCTGCTCGCTGCTTTCGGTAGACGTCGGCCCACTGTCGACGCAGATGCACTGGCGCGCAACATTGCTGCCGACGAGCAGACGGTCGCCGCACGCGTGGCTGAGATCGCGGCGATCGACGGTTCCGACGACGGCGTGGAGTTTCTACCGAACACGATGAGGACTGCGGTCATCCGGGATGACGCGCTCTACTCGGGCGTGCGCGTCACGATGGATGCCGGGCTCGGGACCGCGCGGCTCAAGCTGAAGCTGGACATCAACTTCGGCGACCCGGTGACGCCCGATCCCCAGATGGTGGAGCTTCCCGCCCTACGCCTGGGTGGAGATCCGGTGCGCATCCTCGGGTATCCGATCGAGACGGTGCTCGCCGAGAAGATCTCGACGGCGCTCGACCTTGGGGCAGCTAGCACCAGGGTGCGCGACTGGGCCGACATCTACTCGCTCATCCACACCCACGACTTGACGGCCTCTTCCGTCCGCGCGGCGCTCGACGCGACCGCAGAGTTCCGAGGCGTCGCACTGCGCCCGCTCTCCGAGACAGTGGGAGACCTCGTGGCGCTGCGCGCAGCGACCTTTGCCGCTTTTCGCCGCAACCTCGGCCCGGACGGAGGTCACCTTCCGTCTGAGTTTGTGACTGTCGTCGACGCAGTCGTCGCGTTCGCGGATCCTGTCCTGGGATCGGCGCCCGATGGTCGGCGCTGGATCGCGGCAGAACGCCGCTGGGAGCGCTGAGTCAGCTCTGCCAGGTCCAGCCTCCGGTCCAGTCCTCGACATTGACGTTGATCGTCTCAGTTGTGCCGTCTGTGTACTCCGCGTCGCAGACGAAGAATGAACCGACGGGCGCGATAGCCGGGTCAGGGCACGTCACCTCGGCGCCTGGGAGCTCGTAGTCGTCCGCTAGGTCGGCTTCGATCTCGTCCGCGACGTACTCCGCGTCATACTCGACTCCACCGAGGAAAGCGATGAGCGGGGACATCGCGAGGGACGCGACGCACGTGATTGCCCAGACGGAGGGGATCCACCACGTCTGCCTGGTCCGCATCGTGCGCTGGACGAGGTAGGCGGGGACAAGGATCGCTGCGCCGAACCACATACCCGCGCTCACACGCACTCCCGCGCGGCGTACGTTCGCGACGTCCCACATGCAGAGCAGCCAGTAGACGAAGGCGAGGCTGAAGATGACGCCTGCCGAGGTGTTGGAGACACCGGACTGGAGCGCGACGATCGAGACGAGGAGCCACAGGATCGGAGTCAGAGCCGACACCCATGCCGCGATGTTGTCGACTCGTGGCTGTGCCGAGGTGGGCGGCATCCAGGCCGTGGAGCCCTGCGTCGGCGTGTAGCTCCACTCCGTCTGCGGTGCCGACGCCGCACCGTGGACCGTCTCGTACGGGTTGTACGCCATCTGCCGAGGTGCTGCTCCGGAGTCGTCGACGACGAACACCCAACCGGCGGGGGCTGGTGGCAACGACGGATCTGGAACCCAGCCGTAGGGCGGGAGCCAGCCGACTGGTGGCTGCGGCGACCCGGGTGGCGGGTTGAAGCGCATGGCGGCCGCTCTCTTTGTGTCGTGCTGGCGGCGCCTCGTAGCGCTGCGGCACATACAACCAGACCGCGGCATCGACGAGTGACCCGGGCCGGGTGAAATGTCGGTTCCCGCGGTGCCTTCGTCGCTGGGACGGTTCCACCGCAGGACCGGCACGGCGGTACCATGTGCCCGGCCGGTCCGCGACCTGAGCGACGGCATTGGACCTGAGCGAGACGGTGACAGTGGCAGCACGCGGGGGCTCTGGCCTCGACGAGGCACGCAGGGCCCTCTGGCACCTCCGGCGTGGCGGTTTGTCCCAGTTCCGTACGTACCTTCGGCGACGCCGGATCCAGCGGCCGGCCGGGGCGCACGGCGCGATCCGCTCGGAGGACGGCGTGACCTTCGAGCCGTGGGTCCCGTCCGAGCGGGCGGTGGCGCGCCCGGCGCTGCGTGTCGGCGTGATTCTCGACGACTTCTCCCGCCATGCGTTCGGGTTCGAGTGGGACCAGGTGGCCCTGACGCCGCAGTCGTGGCGTGCCGACCTCGACGCGTCGCGCGAGGGTGACCACCCGGGTCTCGATCTGCTCTTCGTCGAGTCGGCCTGGAACGGCAACGCGGGGGCCTGGCAGTACCACCTCACGGGGACGTCAGCACCACGGCCCGCGTTCGTCGAGCTCGTCGAAGCATGCCGGGAGCGCGGCGTGCCCACGGTGTTCTGGAACAAGGAGGACCCGGCGCACTTCGAGGACTTCCTCGACACCGCGGCGCTGTTCGACCACGTGTACACGACCGACGTCGGACGCGTGGAGGCCTACCGCGAGCGGCTCGGGCACGAGCGCGTGGGCGTGCTCGCCTTCGGCGCGCAGCCGGCGATCCACAACCCGGTGCGTGCGCACGGGGACGGGCCGAGCGGCGACGTCGCGTTCGGCGGCATGTACTTCGCGCACAAGTACCCGGAGCGTCGGGCGCAGATGGACCTGCTGCTCGGCGCGGCCGTCGACGTCTCGCCACGCATGGAGCACGGGCTCGAGATCTTCTCGCGGTTCCAGGGCGGGGACGAGAAGTACCAGTTCCCGGAGCCGCTCGGGTCGCGCATCGTCGGGTCGCTCGACTACGACCGGATGCTCACCGCGTACCGCGAGTACAAGGTGTTCCTCAACGTGAACTCGGTGGTCGACTCGCCGAGCATGTGCGCGCGCCGGGTCTTCGAGATCACCGCGTGCGGCACGCCCGTGGTGACGACGCCGAGCGCGGCGATCGGCGAGTTCTTCCCGCCCGACGAGGTCTTCGTCGTGGGGGAGCGGGACGAGGCCGCGAACACCATCCGTGCGCTCGTGCGCTCGCGCGAGCTGCGCGACCGTGCCACGCATCGCGGGCAGCGGCGCATCTGGCGCGAGCACACGTACGGCGCGCGCGTGCAGCGCGTGCTGCACGAGGTCGGGCTGGCCGAGTCGGCGACGGTGCGTCGCCCGGGTGTGAGCGCTCTCGTGTCGACGAACCGGCCCGGTCAGCTCGACCACGTGCTGCGGACCGTGGGCGCGCAGCGCGACGTCGAGGTGCAGCTCGCGCTCCTCACGCACGGGTTCGACGTCGACGAGGCGGACGTGCGGCTGCGCGCCAAGGCGGCCGGTGTCGACGACCTCGTGCTCCTCTCGGCCGCTCAGGACGTGCCGCTGGGAGAGTGCCTCAACCGCCTCGTCGCGGCCTCCGACGGCGACGTCGTCGCGAAGATGGACGACGACGACCTGTACGGCGAGCACTATCTGTCCGACCAGCTCGACGTGATGGCGTACTCCGGCGCCGAAGTGGTGGGCAAGCAGGCGCACTACATGCACGTGGAATCGCTCGACGCGACCGTGCTGCGGTTCGCCGAACGTGAGCACCGTTACACGGACTTCGTCATGGGCCCGACGATCGTCGCTCGTCGGGACCTGACGGAGCGGGTGAAATTCGCCGCCGTGGCACGCGGAGAGGACACCGAGTTCCTACGATCAGCGGTGGCCGTCGGGGCGCGCGTGTTCTCTGCCGACCGCTTCAACTTCGTCCAGGTGCGCTCCGGCGGGGCGCACACCTGGGACGTCACCGACGCCGAGCTGCTCGCGAGCGGTGACGTGCAGTTCTACGGGCGTGCAGACGCGCACGTCCTCGTCTGAGGGGAATCATGACCAGCACCACAGTGTGCGTCGTCGGGCTCGGCTACATCGGGCTCCCGACGGCGGCGATCCTCGCGTCCAACGGCGTGAACGTCATCGGCGTGGACATCAACGAGCGCACGGTGGAGGCCGTAAACCGGGGTGACGTGCCCTTCGTGGAGCCGGATCTGGCGACGTACGTCGCCGGTGCGGTGACCCAGGGAACCCTCCGGGCGACAATGAAGCCGGAGCCGGCCGACGCCTTCATCGTGGCGGTCCCGACGCCGTTCACCGACGGGCACAAGCCTGACCTGTCCTACATCCAGGCCGCGGCCGAGGCGATCGCACCGCATCTCGCTGCGGACGCCCTCGTGATCCTCGAGTCGACTTCGCCGCCGCAGGCGACGCAGCAGATGGCGGACTGGATCCTCGCCGCCCGCCCGGACCTCTCCCTCGACGGCTCTGAGGGTCGGGCCGTGATCCACGTGGCGCACTGCCCCGAGCGCGTGCTGCCGGGTCGCGTGATGATCGAGCTTGTCACGAACGACCGCATCGTCGGCGGTTTGACGACCGGCGCCGCAGAGCGGGCCAAGGACCTCTACCAGGTCTTCTGCCAGGGCGAGATCCTCCTCACCGACGCGGTCACCGCCGAGATGGCGAAGCTCGTCGAGAACTCGTACCGCGACGTCAACATCGCGTTCGCCAACGAGCTGTCGCTCATCACCGCCGACCTCGGGATCGACGTGTGGGAGCTCATCCGGCTCGCCAACCACCACCCGCGCGTGAACATCCTGCAGCCCGGCCCGGGCGTGGGTGGGCACTGTATCGCCGTCGACCCGTGGTTCATCGTCGACGCGGCGCCCGAGCGGGCACAGCTCATTCGGACGGCGCGCGAGGTCAACGACCTGAAACCACGCTTCGTCGCCGAACAGATCTCGAGGCGCGCCCCCGCGAAAACGAGCGTCGTGCTGCTGGGTTTGACCTACAAGCCCGATATCGATGACACGCGAGAGTCACCCGCGATAGAGGTCACGAAAACTCTCGCGCTGAGCAGGCCAGACCTCACCATTTACGTTGTGGATCACCACGTGACGATCTTGCCGCAGCCCCTGGACCTTCTTCCCAATGTGAGCCTCGCGTCGCTGTCGGCTCTGGACGTTTCCGACGCCCGGATCTACGTGCTCGTCGCGCACCAAGAGTTCGCCACCATCGAGGGCACGATCGACCTCAACTTCGCGGCATGAAAAACCTGAACGGAAATCAGAGAATGAACGACGTCGTCATCGTGGGCCAGGGGTACGTCGGCCTGCCGCTTGCGCTTGCCGCTTCTCGAGGGGGACATCGGGTCACTGGCCTGGAACGCAGTGTGGAAACTGTGCAGACACTCATGTCCGGAAGGTCCCACATCGACGACGTGACCGACGCTGACCTGGCAGAAGCGTTGAAGGCCGGGTACTCCTGCACCGACAGAGAAGAGGCGCTGCTGAGCGCCGACGTCGTCGTCATCTGCGTGCCCACGCCGCTCTCCGCCGACGGAGGTCCCGACCTCAGTGCGGTGGAGAGTGCCGTCCGGTCGATCGCGAGAAACCCGCGGCCTGGGCGGACGGTGATCCTTGAGTCGACCACATACCCGGGAACAACCGAAGAAGTACTTCTTCCGATCCTTGAGTCGGACGGGCAGCAGCACGGTGAGGACTTCTATCTCGCGTTCTCACCCGAGCGGGTAGACCCGGGGAACGAGAAGTACGGCATCGTCAACACTCCGAAGCTCGTCGGTGGACTCACCCCCGCCGCCACCAGGGCAGCGGCAGAGTTCTACTCCAGTTTCGTCGACACCGTAGTCACCATGCGTGGTGCGCGCGAAGCGGAGATGGCGAAGCTCCTGGAAAACACGTACAGGCACGTGAACATTGCTCTCGTGAACGAGATGGCGAAATTCTCGCACGACCTCGGAATCGACATCTGGGACGTGATCAATGGCGCGGCCACGAAGCCGTTCGGCTACCAGGCCTTTTGGCCGGGCCCGGGCGTCGGCGGGCACTGCATCCCCATCGACCCGAACTACCTGAGCCACCAGATTAGGACGAAGCTCGGGTACAGCTTCCGCTTCGTCGAACTTGCCCAGGAGATCAACAACACGATGCCGGAGTATGTTGTCCGGCGTGCGCAAGACCTTCTCAACCGGTCAGCGATCGCGCTGAACGGGGCGAAGATCTTGCTCGTCGGTGTGACGTACAAGGCCGACATTGCTGACCAGCGCGAGAGTCCGATCAAGCCGCTCGCCGAGGGACTCGCCTCTTTGGGCGCGGAGCTGCGCTACTTCGATCCGTTGGTGCCCGACTGGCATCTCGGCGATCGTTCCCTGTCCTCAGAGACCGATCTCGTCGCTGCATGCAAAGGAGCTGATCTGACTATCGTCTTGCAGGCTCACAAGGCGGTGGACTTCGATACGGTCTCGCGCCACAGTCGGCGTGTTCTCGATACCAGGGGAGTTGTCAGGGGGCGCGATGTCGAACGGATCTAGAGCCCGACGTCGCTTGCGAGAGCTCGCTTCGCGCATGACCATGGAGGCGAGGCGAGGCACGCTCGCAGTCTACGACTGCGTGATCTCGACACCAGCCCGCCGTTTTAGCATCTCGTTGGAGACTCTACTTCCGGTCGAGCAAGAGAAATCCTGCGTCGTGACGGTGATTGGTTTGGATTCTCTAGGAGAGGTGGTTCCGGTGGCGCCGGGAAGCTGGCCCCGCTCCGAGAGCCTCGGGTCTCCCTACGTCTACCTCGGAGGTTCGGTGCCCGAGACGTGGACGAGGCTACGGGAGCTGACCTTCACCAACGAGGTCTCTGAACTACGTCTCCAGGTCGGTAGGTGGCGTCTCGACCACGACGTGCCGGCACGTGCGCTCGGCCTCTGCCTCGTGGAGGCGAGAGACTCTCGGTGGGCGTCAGACTCGATCGTCGTTCCCAACTCTGAAGCAGGGGTCGTGGATGGAACCGCTTGAGATCAGCGTCGTCATCGGCTTCAAGGACTGGGGCTCGGAGAGGCTGCTCGTATCGATCAGGTCAATCTCGGAGGCCCTAGCGGGACTCACCGGTGAAGTGATCGTCTCGGACTACGGTTCCGTCGACGGTGGCGCCCTGCGTTCGGCGGTCGAGGCGGCGGGCGCCCGGTACGTCTACACGCAAACCGATGGAAAATGGTCCAGGTCGCGTGCGCTCAACGCGGGGTTCGCTGTGAGCAGGGGGAGAATCCTCGTCTCGACGGACGCTGACATGCTCTTCTCGCCTCAGACCTTCATGCGTCTGATGGCTGAGTTTGCCGACAACTCTCGTCAAGCTTTCATTCTCCAGTGCCGCGACCTTCCAGAGGGCTATGGTTCCGACAGGTTCCGTACCGGGGACGTGGATTGGGAGGAGCTCGGTCGCCTTGCGCTCCTGCGCCCCAGGTGGGGAATGGGCGGCATGATGGCCGTCTCGAGAGAGGTGTATCGGAGCGTTCGCGGTTTTGACGAACGGATGGAGATCTACGGCGGGGAGGACATCGACTTCGCCAATCGGGTTCGTCGAGTCGGCGTCAGGCTCCGATGGCTCGATCACCCTGCGGCTCGGATGTACCACATGTGGCACCCGCCGTCGCGTGCTGAAGCTGACAGCACGGAGGCCGGCCGGCTTGCGGTCGACCGCAACCGACGCATCGTGCTCGA
Source organism: Cellulosimicrobium sp. BMG9.22 (assembly GCF_059159975.1). NCBI lineage: Bacteria > Bacillati > Actinomycetota > Actinomycetes > Micrococcales > Promicromonosporaceae > Cellulosimicrobium > Cellulosimicrobium sp. BMG9.22. The sequence goes on from NZ_JBZGBY010000026.1 coordinate 56,497, forward strand.
TGACACGTCCGTGATGCGTAACTTGCCGAGATGGCAGTTTCCCCTGAACGACATGGGAGACGCACCCCTGGTCTCCGTCGTCATCTGTACACGCAATCGAGCTCGCTTCCTCGCCGAGAGTATCCACTCAGTCCTTGCCCAGACCGTGACAGAGATCGAAGTAGTCGTCGTCGATGACGGTTCTACGGACAACACTCGGGAGACTGTCGAGGGCATTGCTGACGGGCGTGTCCGATATTTCGTCAATCCCGGGAGCGGTATCCCGACAGCTCGGAACTTTGCAGCAACCGTGTCGCGCGGCCGGTACACAGCCATTCACGATGACGACGACATCATGCTGCCCCAGGCGCTTGAGCACATGCTGGGCGCAATCGCCGTGTGCGGCAGCTCGGCGGCCGTCGGGTCGTACGGCGGATGGATCAATTTCTCTGACGGCGACGGCGCGATGCAGGGGGAACCTGGCGCGGAGTTCTCGCTAGCAGCGCTCGTCTACAAGGGTCGGGTACTCACTCACGGCGCGCTCATGCTTGAAACACGCGTGATCAAGGAGGTCGGCTACGACACCTCCCTTCGCACGGGTTCCGACTTCAATCTCCTTGTCCGAGTCGCTCGCTCTGGGTATGGCCTGGTGCATACCGGCCATTACCAGATGCTCCGGAGGCTGCATCCGCACCAGGTCACGCAAACAGATGCGGCAGTGCAGAAGGCATCTGCGCGCAGCACCGTGTCGATGCTGGAGTCGACCGCGGGTCCTGGGTCAGCAACAGCGATGAGGAATGCTGCCAGAGCCATCGACTACAAGGCGCTCAGTCGCGATCCGGAGCAGTTGGCCGCGTGGTTCGGGCGCTACCTTCCCGACCACTTGACCGAACGCACGGCCGTCGGCTTCCGCATGCGGGTTCCCGGTGAGGAAGAGCGCACTACCCGTTGCTGCGAGTTCGAGTTCACGGCGGTGCGCTTCCACGGGTCGCAGTACGAGGTGGCCGTGGCAACGGCGCCAACCTGGTCGGGCATCGCGCATCTTCGCGGACATTGCGATCGAGTAGCGGTCCTGCCAGGTGCACGGACGCGCCGGCAGCTTCCGCTTTTGATCACGGAACTGATGCTGGAGGTTGAGGCGACCAAGGACGTGGGAGCGTGGACGCTTGCAGAACTGCCGGATGCTCACCGGCGTGCCACGTCCGGCGAGCGCTCCGTTCTTGAGTGGAACGGTGCCGGCACGACGGTCCGTGTCGCCGTGGACGGCCACGCCACTCTCGCAGAGGCGCGCGACCATGCTGAGGCGGGAGCGCGGGCGGGACTCGCAGTTCGAATTGTCAGCGAGGAGAAGGGGGCGAGCGATCAATGAGGTTCCGGGTTCAGTCGGACGGCAGCGGCACGCACGCTCTGCTATCAGCAGTCCCCGGTGAGTACGACGGCTTCCCGGCTCCCAGCGAACTGCTGGTGGACTCAGGGCCCCAGTATCTGTCAGCGGACCGCGTGGCAGTCGGGGCGGCACTCATCTTCAGTCCTTGGATCAGCGGCGAGGTGCAATTCGAGTCGGCGGTGTCGCCGCTCGTCGCTTCATCGATTCGCGATTATCTCGGCATGGACGACCTGGCCGTGGGGCCGGTTGAGTTGTCTCCGCGCGCGTTGCCCCCCGGTTCGCGAACTGCGCACATTTCGGTGGACGCGTGGCGGCGAGCCGTCTGGTCGACGGGCGAGATCGGCTTTTCCTCGATCGGCATGCACGTGTCGGCTGGTGCGTTGCGCTCCGCCAGTTCTCTTGCTGTCGTCTCCAATGCCGGCCTGCTCGCAGGCGGGAGGCCCGAGGCGAGAGCTTTTGAGGCGCACCTTGGCCTGGCCGTGCTGTACTCGGAGGATCTTGGCGTGGCATATCTTGCGATGGGGGGAATCCCCTCTGAAGCGCGCACGGTACTCCCTGCGGTCCGGGCGCTGCTCTCCAGCACCCGGCTCGGTCTCCTGCACGAGGGGCCGTAGGGAGAGATGGCGCCATCAGCCCGGGGCTCGTCCGGTCAGGTCTCGACAGGTCAGGTGGAGAACGCTCGTCTACTGCCGTGCGAGCGGAACGGCCCGCACGGGGAGTATGTCGGAGGGGTGTACGGTGCGGACGCGGTGCCGGTCGATCTTGCTTGGAGGCGCACCGATCGCACTGACCCGGCCGTGCACGCGCCATCGCTCTCTGCGCCAGCCCTGCATCGTACGGTTGGGGGGTTCGAGCAGGGCGGGTACGGCGCATACCTTGACGAAGCGGTCTTCGGTGGCTTCGTCTTCGCTGGTTGGGGCCACGTTCTCACGGAGTCTCTCGGCACTGCGTGGGCCTCGAGCAACGTGCCGCCCGAGATGCCCGTTCTCTACATGCCCTGGGGACGTGTGTGGCTACCGACCTTGCGCCCGACAATGGACCTGCTCAAGTCTGCGTGGGAGGGGCGCAATCTCGTCGTTCTGCACACCGAGACGATGGTGGGGCGGCTGCACGTCCCGCAGAACCACATGCGCCTCGACCTGATCATGGACCACCACGCTTCCATTGATAGCGCCATGAGCATCGTGTACGAACGCATCGCGACTGCCTTGATCCCTGAAGGCAGCGCGGTTCCCGCAGACGTTCTCGTGCTTCGGCGTGGTGCAACTCACCGACGCCGATGGCCCGAGGAAGAAGAGTTTTATGCTCTTTGCGAGAGAGAAGGGTGGCAAGTCTATGATCCGGCGGAGCACAGTCTTGCGGATCAGGCCCTGGCGTGCCGGTCCGCACGCGTCGTCATCGGTTTCTCGGGTTCGCAGCTCCATAACAGCGTGTTTGCCTCGTCGGCGACACGGGTGATCGAAGTCCTTGACGAGCGCGACCAGCAACGTCGTGCCGTCGGCTGCCGACTTCTGCAAGACGCCCTCGCCGCTCTGCGAGAGCAGTCGCACTCGGTGGTGCTCAGCATGGCCGACGCCGGTGTGCCGCGGAGCGTGAATGATGTCTTCTCTGAGGCTCGAGATCGGGTCCTCTGCATCTTGGGAACTGAGGAGTAGCATGCGGATCGGTGTGATTGGGACAAGCCGTGTCCACGAACCGCTCGAATGGGCAGGAGCGGGCGGGTTTCTCTCTCCGGTATTTCTTCGAGCTGGCTATTTCCACAGCCCGGGTCAGGTCGCGCAGCTGACGCAGGTCGCGTACCGAGAGCGCGAGTTGCCGCTGTCCGAGCGGCGGTACTTCTTCCGGCGCGACGGTCTTCGGCGCAACTAGTTCGATGAGCGTCTGTTCGAAGATCGGGCAGGCGCGGACGAGGATTGGCTTGGTTCGCTCGAGACACGTCTGCGCGCGGCAGAGGTTGTCCTCATCGAGATCTCGTCGCTGGAAGAGTTCGTCTTGGACGGGCTGA
>NZ_JBZGBY010000027.1:0-56358 GCF_059159975.1 Cellulosimicrobium sp. BMG9.22
ACCTCGGCAGACCACGGTTCTTCGTCAGCGGTCCCGGGAGCCCGGACGTCCGCCAGGGGTGACGGGACGGCTGAGCGGGTGGGGCGGCGTCGGATGCGAAGGGCGTCAAGCCGCGCTCGAGAACCTACGCCCGAACGCGAAAGGTGACGGCGCGGCAGCCCGAGCACCGACGCCGCCCCGCACGCGGACCCGACCACGACCGCTCCGACCGGCCCGAGCACCGACGCCGCCCCGAGCGCGGACCCGACCACGGCCCGAACAGACCCTGACGGCTATCGCTTGCCGACGAACCAGCCGCGGACGAGTGCGACGCGCGCGTCGAGCTGTTCGACCGTGGCCAGCGGGACCTCGGGGCCACCGCAGCGGCGGCGCAGCTCGTTGTGCACGGTGCCGTGGGGCTGGCCGCTGCGTCGTGCCCACGCCGAGACGAGCTGCTGCAGCTCCTTCCGCAGCTCCGCCGCGCGCCGGTGCTCCAGCTCGGAGCGCTCGCGCTCCGCGGACTGCGTGTTCTTGGTCCGCGCACTGAGCTGGTCCGCCTGACGCTGGCGCAGGAGGGTGGTGACCTGGTCGGCGTCGAGGAGGCCGGGGAGCCCGAGGAAGTCGAGCTCCTCGTCGGACCCGACGTCTGCGCCCGTCCCGAACTCGCCGCCGTCGAACAGCACGCGGTCGAACGACGCCTGCGCCTCGAGCGCCTCGAACGAGCCCTGGACGAGCTCGCCCGACGCCTTGTCCTCGCGGTTCGCCTCGGCCAGCAGTGCGTCCTCGGGGGTGAACCCCTCGCCCTGCTCCTCGGCGGTGAGCGGGCGGTCGAGCGCGTGGTCGCGCTCGAGCTCGAGGCCGTTGGCGAGCTCGAGCAGGTGCGGGACGCTCGGCAGGAAGACCGACGCCGTCTCGCCACGCCGGCGCGCGCGGACGAACCGTCCGACGGCCTGCGCGAAGAAAAGCGGGGTCGCCGTCGAGGTCGCGTAGACGCCGACCGCGAGCCGCGGGACGTCGACACCCTCCGACACCATGCGGACCGCGACCATCCAGCGCGCGTCGCCGTCCGCGAACTCCTCGATGCGGCTGCTCGCACCGTCGTCGTCCGACAGCACGACGATCGGTGACTTTCCCGTCAGTCGCGCGAGGTGCCCCGCGTAGGCGCGCGCGTCCGTCTGGTCGGTCGCGATGACGAGACCGCCCGCGTCGGGGATCGCGCGCCGCACCTCCGTGAGGCGCTTGTCGGCCGCCGCGAGGACGGACGGGATCCACTCGCCGTTCGGGTCGAGCGCGGTGCGCCAGGCCTGACCGGTCATGTCCTTCGTCAGCGCCTCTCCCAGGCGCGCGCTCACCTCGTCGCCGGCCTTGGTGCGCCAGCGCATGCTGCCCGAGTACGACAGGAAGATCACGGGGCGCACGACGTGGTCGCGCAGCGCGTCGCCGTAGCCGTACGTGTAGTCGGCGCGCGATCGACGGATGCCGTCGGGACCGCGCTCGTAGCCGACGAACGGGATCGCGGCGGTGTCCGACCGGAACGGCGTGCCCGTCAGCGCGAGGCGACGCTCGGCGTCCTCGAACGCCTCGCGGACCGCTTCTCCCCACGAGAGCGCGTCGCCGCCGTGGTGCACCTCGTCGAGGATGACGAGCGTGCGGTCGGCCGTCGTGCGCGCCGCGTGCAGCGCGGGCTTGGCCGCGATCTGCGCGTAGGTCAGCGCGACGCCGTCGTAGTGGGCGCCGTGCCGACCCTGGCTGTTGCGGAAGTTCGGGTCGATACGGATGCCGACGCGGGCCGCGGCGTCGGCCCACTGGTGCTTGAGGTGCTCGGTCGGCGCGACGACCGTCACGCGGCGCACGATCCCCTGTTCGAGCAGCTCCGTCGCGACGCGCAGCGCGAACGTCGTCTTGCCCGCGCCCGGGGTGGCGACCGCGAGGAAGTCGCGCGGCGACCGTGCGCGGTACAGCTCGAGGGCATCGGCCTGCCAGGCTCGCAGCTTCGAGGCAGCGCCCCAGGGAGCGCGACGCGGGAAGGCGGGCGAGAGATGGGACGCCGCGGCTGACGAAGGGCTCTGCGGCGCGGGAACGCCGGGCCTGCTACGGGAGGCCGGGGTCGGGGAGGAGTGGGCGGAGGTGCCGGTGGACGTCGTGTGGTGCTCGGCGTTCACTTGCCGGAGTCACCCTCGCCGTCCTGCGGGTCTCGGAGACCGTCGTAGATCTCCTTGCACGTCGGGCAGACCGGGAACTTCTTCGGGTCGCGGCCCGGCACCCACACCTTGCCGCACAGTGCGATCACCGGCTTGCCGGAGAGCGCCGACTGCATGATCTTCTCCTTGCGCACGTAGTGCGCGAAGCGCTCGTGGTCGCCCGGCTCGGTCTGCTCGCGCGTCTCCTCGCGCTCGAGGACCCCGGTCGACGTGCCGGTGGACGGCTCGGTCGACGGGTTGCGGAACGGGTCCTCGGGGCCGTCGGGGGACGTGCGCGCGTGGAGTTCGGTCATGGTCGGAAGTCTACGTCTCGCAGCTGACAGCCGGAGCGGGACCGGGTCCCCCCGGGTCGACCCCCGCGGGTGGGGCGACCCGCCCACCTGACCGCGGCGGGGACGCGAAGGCCCGCCGTCGCGCGACCCAGGGGCGTGGTTCGCGAGACGGCGGGCAGCTGAGGTCAGCGCACGAGGCCGGTCCGGTCCAGAGGCCGGTTACAGGCCTTGCCAGTCGGGCTTGGAGGCATAGGTCTGGCGGTAGTAGTCGCCCAGCTGCAGGCGCGACGCCGCGGCGTCGTCGACGAGCACGGTCGCGTGCGGGTGCATCTGCATGATCGTCGCGGGCCACAACGCGCTGATCGGGCCCTCCACGAGCTGGTGCACCGCCTCCGCCTTGCCCTTCCCGGTCGCGAGCAGCACCAGGTGCCGCGCCGACATGATCGTCGCCAACCCCTGCGTCAGGCAGTGCCGCGGCACCCGCTCCACGTCGTCGTCGAAGAACCGCGCGTTGTCCTCGCGCGTCTGCGCCGTCAGCGTCTTGATCCGCGTCCGCGACGCCAGGGAAGACCCGGGCTCGTTGAACGCGATGTGCCCGTCCGTGCCGATCCCCAGGATCTGCAGGTCCACCCCACCGGCACCCGCGATTGCGTCCTCGTACGCCGAGCACGCCGCCACCAGGTCCTCCGCGTTCCCGTCCGGGCCCTGCACCGCACCCGGCGCGAAGTCCACCCGCGACGCGATCTCCGTCTCGATCACGTTCCGGTACCGCTCCGGATGATCCACCGGAAGACCCACGTACTCGTCCAGCATGAACGCCCGCACCCGCGCGAACGACAACCCCTCCTCCGCGTGCCGTCGCGCGAGCTCGTCGTACACCCGCAACGGCGACGACCCCGTCGCCAACCCCAGCACCGACTCCGGACGCGAGCGCACCAGCGTCTCGACCGCGTCGGCAGCCAGCACCGCCAACCGCTCCGCCGGAGCGATCACGACCTCCATCAGGACACCTTTCGACGGCCGACGAGGGCAGCGCCCACGGCGGCGACGGGAACGTCGGCGGGCGCGAGGGAGACGCGGTCCGCGAGACGCAGCGAGGACAGGAAGGGCGAGTTCCGGGACTGGGCCTCGAGCGCGGCGCGGACGGCATCGAGCAGCGGCTCGCCCAGCGCGGAGACCCCTCCGCCGAGGACGACGTGCCGGACGTCGACCGTCAGCTCGAGGATGCGGACGGCGGACGCGACGGCGGACGCGAACTCCGCCTTGATCTGCACGGCCTCCGGGTCGCCGACCGCCGCCGCCTCGAAGAGCTCGGCGGGGGCAGGGCGACCGTGCCGCGAGGGCCAGCGAGCGGAGAGGGCGGAGCCCGACGCGTACACCTCGACGCAGCCGCGCTGCCCGCACGCGCACTCCGGCCCGCGCGGGTCGATGGGGATGTGCCCGATCTCGCCCGCCGCGCCGCTCACGCCGCGCCGCAGCTCTCCGCCGAGCACGATCCCCGCCGCGAGGCCGGTCCCGAGCGCGAGGAACGCGAGATCCGCCCCGTCGGCGCCCCGCAGGTGCGAGGCACCGAGGGCGGCGACGTTGAGGTCGTTGTCGACGCGCACCCGCACACCGCCCAGCTCGCCGGACAGCACCTCGGCGAGCGGGAACCGCCCGCCCTCGATACCGAGGTTCACGGCATGCATCACGGAACCGTCGTCGGGGTCCACCAACCCGGGGACACCCACGCCGACGCCGTCGAGCGACGCCAGGTCGACGCCCGCCCGCCGGGCGACCTCGCGCACCGCGCGCGCGGCGCTCGCCACGACGCCCTCGGGACCACGGACCGTCGGCAGGCGCAGGGTCTCGCGCGCGACGCCGTCGGCCCCGAGGAGGGTCGCGAGCACCTTGGTACCGCCGATGTCGAGGCCGACCGTTGAGCCGGGGCCGGCCGGGGCGGGCTCGTCCGTCGAGGGGGCGGGGGCCGTGGGGCCGGGTAGCCCGGCCGGGGCTGCGACCGCCTCGCCGGTGAGCGAGGTGGTCGTGCTCAGGTCGCTCACGTCAGCCCTTCACCGCACCCGAGACGAGACCACCGGTCATCCGACCCTGGACGAACAGGAAGAAGATGATCACCGGCACCGCGATGAGGGTCGACGCCGCCATCACCTCGCCCCAGTTCACGCCCTGGCTGACGCTCGAGTTGAGGAACCCGCGCAGCCACAGCGGGAGCGTCTGCGCCGAGTTCGACGGCAGCGCGACGAGCGCGATCGTGAACTCGTTCCACGCCTGGAGGAACGCGTAGACGCCGGCGGCGACGAGGCCGGGGGCCAGCAGCGGGAACGTGATGCGGATGAACGCGCCGGTCCGGCTCAGCCCGTCGACCATGCCGGCCTCCTCGAGCTCTGCCGGGACGCCCGCGACGAACCCGCGCAGCATCCAGACGGTGAACGGGATGACGGCCGCGGTGTAGAGCACGGTCACGCCGATCGCCGAGTTGAGCAGGTCTGCGCTCGACAGCATCCGGTACTGGGCGATGAACAGGCCCTCGGCGGGGAGCATCTGGATGAACAGCATCGCGATGATGAACGACTTGCGGCCGCGGAACCGGAACCGGCTGATCGCCAGGGCGGCGAGGAACGCGAAGATCAGCACGAACACCACGGTGCCCAGCGTGACCACGACGCTCATGCGCAGGGCGTTGAGGAACGAGTCGCCGTCGAGGACGCTCGCGAAGTTGAAGAATCCCGCGTCGAGGCTGAAGAACGTCGGGGTGCGCGACTGGACCTGCGTGCGCGGCAGCAGCGACGTGTTGACCATCCAGTAGACCGGGAAGATCCACACCAGCGCGACGACGACCGCGCCGACCGACGCGCCGACGACGCCCGGACGGAAGCGCCGACGAGCGGCCGGCTGCGGCGTGGTGGTCGCCGTCCCGGGGCGGTGGCGCACGGGCCCACGGGTGGAGGTTGCGGCGGTCATGACTCGTCCTCCTTGAGCAGGCTGCGGACATAGGGCCAGCTCAGCGCGATCGTCAGGAGCAGCACGAAGATCGACACGGCCGCAGCGCTGGCGAAGTCGCTCTTGGCGACCCCGAGCTCGTAGATGTAGTTGCCGAGGAGGTTCGTCTCGGAGACGGGGGCACCGCCGTCCTGCAGCAGCCGGATCTGCGCGAAGACGCGCAGGTCCCAGATGATCTGCAGCAGGAGGACGATCGCGAGGACCGGACGGATCGTCGGGAGGATGATGCTCCAGAACGTCCGCCAGGCGTTGGCGCCGTCGAGCGACGCCGCCTCCAGGACCTCGTCCGACACCTGCGTCAGGGCGGCGTAGACCGACAGCGCGACGAACGGGACCGACATCCACACGATGACGAGGGTCGCGACGAAGAAGAAGGTGAGCGGCTGGGCGAGCCAGGCGTAGCCCTGGTACTGGTCCAGGCCGACCTGCACGAGCAGCCAGTTCACGACGCCGACGCGGTAGTCGAAGAGCCACTTGAAGACCGTCACGGCGGCGACCATGGGCATGGCCCAGGCGAGCAGCATCGACACCTGCAGGACGATGCGCGAGACGTTCGACGCGGCCTTCATGAGGAGCGCGAAGAGGATGCCGAGGACCACGGTGAGCCCGGCGTTCACGAGGCAGAAGATCACGGAGCGGATCACGACGGCCCATAGCGCGCTGTCGGTGAAGAGCCGCGCGTAGTTGTCGAGACCGACGAAGGCCGGCGGCTGGCCGAACTGCTGCGCGAGACCGAACTCCTGCAGGGAGGTGATGATCTGCCAGTAGACGGGGTAGCCCATGCCGAGCAGGATCGCGAGGACCGCCGGGACGAGGAGGACGTAGGGCGCCCGGGACCGGGGCCGGCGGCGCCGCGGGGCCGGCGGCGGGCCGACGACCGGGGGTACGGCCGCCGCGACGGGCGGCGAGGTGGTGGTGTTCATTCAGGGCTCCTCCCGAGCGCGTCCCGCCCGGGGCGGTCCTGACGAGGTGCCGTCAGGACCGCCCGGGCGCGAGCCGCTCGGACTCGGGTCGACGAGGGTGTCGTCAGCCGTTGTTCAGCATCGGGGTGATCTTCTCGTCGTACTCCGCGGCGAGCGCGGTGACGTCGCCACCCTCGGCGATGGCCTGGAAGAGCTGCTCGTACACGAGCGCGCCCTCGACCGCGGCCCAGCCCGGCGCCGGCGGCGTGAGCTTGGAGTCGGCGGCCGTGGCGATCATCGTCGTCGCGAACTTGTCGTCACCCAGGGTGTCGTTGAAGTCGCTGTTCGCCGGGCCGAGACCCTTCTCGCCGAGCATCGACTGGTAGGTGTCGGAGAAGATGATCCGGAGCAGGTTCTCCGCGAGCTCCGGGTGCTGCGACTGCGCCGAGATGCCGATGTTCGAGCCGCCGGCGAAGACGGGGGCGAGGCCACCGTCGACACCCGGGAGCGGGAAGATGTCGTACTTGGTGTCGTCGACCATGCCGTCGCGGACCTCTTCGCCCTCCTCGTTGGTCATGAGCTCACCGATCGACCAGCGGGCCCAGCCCGGAGCCATGATCGTCGCCGCCTCGGGCGCGGCGCCGTCGGCGCCGTCGTTGAGGAACTCCCAGTACGCGACGTCCATCGCGGTCGCCGGCACGTTGGAGGCGCCCTGGAAGATCTCCTGCCACTGCTCGAGACCCGCGATCGTGTTGGGGTCGCTCAGCGTGGAGACCCACTCGCCGTCCTCCTCGACGGCGAGCTCGCCGCCGTTCGCGAAGACCCACGAGATGCCGTTGCGCCAGTCCTGGCCGCCCATCGCGAAGCCCGACTGGGTGTCGGTGCGCAGCGCCTTGGCCGACTCGGTGAACTCGGAGAGCGTCTGCGGGACCTCGAGGCCGGCAGCCGTCCAGATGTCCTTGCGGAAGAACATGTAGCGCGAGCCGTAGTAGTACGGGAGCGCGAAGTTCTGGTCGCCGACCTTGCCCGCCTCGACGAAGGACGGGAGGAGCTTGTCGCCCCCGAGCTCCTCGTAGAGCGGCGTGAGGTCGCGGAACGCGTCGACCGTCGTGAACGTCGAGGACTGCGTGTTGCCGATCTCGACGACGTCGGGTGTGTTCTCGGCGTCAGGCAGAGCGGTCGTGAGGGTCGGGACGAGGTCCGGCCACTCCTTCTGCTCGATCGTCAGGGTCGAGCCCGGGTTCTCCGACTCGAACGTGTCCACGAGGTACTCGCGGAGCTCGTCCGGCGTGTCGGGGCCGGCGAGCCACAGGGTGATCTCCGCGGCCTCCGCGGAGCCGTCGGAGTCGGGGTCGTCGTTGCCGGCGCTGCCGCTGCCGCACGCGGTCAGCGCGAGCGCCAGGGTGATGGTCGACGCCACGGACGTGGCGACGAGACGGTTCCTCTTCACTGGGTGCTTCCTCTCGGTGATTCCGTGTGGCGGCGTCTGTGACGCCACCCGAGGTGTGCAGGACTCCTGCCGAACTGCGGTCGTGCAGGGTGCTGCGCACCGCGTGCGCCTGCAGGAGTCCTGCGTAACTCAGGTCGTGCGAGGGTTGTGCGTTCTGTGCTGCCGCCCGGGAGAAGCTTCTCTGGGATTCCCGGGGTCGTGCCGGCACGAGGACCCGTGATGTCCTGGCGCCGTTCGGGCTGCGGGGGTTCAGGTGCGCGATCTGCTCACGAGACTCCCAGCTGTCCGGACAGGACGAGGACGGCGGCCCCTGCGAGGACGACGTCTTCGTCGAGCGTGGCCATCCGCACCTGGAGCCCGCTGCCGATGACCGGCATGGTGCGGGAACGGATGGTCTCGAACGCCGCCTCGCGCAGAGCGCCGTCGAGCAGGTCCGCTGGACCGCTGACGAGCACCTCCGCGAGGTTGAGCGCGCTGACGACAGGGGCCAGGGCGATGCCCAGCGTCCTGCCCACCGACGCCAGGACGGCGTCGGAAGCCTCGGTGTCGAGACCCTCGACCGCGCGGCGCAGCGCCGGCACGGACAGGACGGTCTCGAGGCAGCCGCGGCGCCCGCAGGCGCACGGATCACCGCCGTCGACGACGGTCACGTGGCCGAGCTCCCCGGCCGCGTCGGCGTGCCCGCGCACGCGCCCGCCGTCGACCATGATGCCGGCGCCCACACCCTCGCCCACGGTGAGGACGAGCAGGCCGTCGCCCGCCGCTCCGCCGAAGGTGAACTCGCCGAGCGCCGCGATGTTCGCGTCGTTGGCCACGTGCACGGCCAGGCCCAGCCGCTCGGTGAGCTGCGCGGCGAGCGGCACGTCGTACCAGCGCCGGTTCGGTGCCTCGATGACGCGACCCTCGGCATCGACGACGCCGGGTGACCCGATGCCGACGCCGATGACGGGCTGGGTCGCGGAGGCGATCAGGCCGCGGCAGAAGCGCATGAGGAGGTCGACGAGCTCGGTGCCCGTGCGGCCGTCGACCGCGAGGCTCTGTCGCACGACGAAGTCGCCGGTGAGCGTGAGGACGGCGCCGCGCAGCACCCCGTCGTCCGTGAGGTCGACCGAGACGATCTGGTAGGCGCTGGTCCGCATCCCGACGAGGATCGCCGGCTTGCCCACGCGCTGGCCGGGACGCACGCCGAGCTCCTCGACGAGGCCCTCGGCGAGGAGCACCGAGACGAGGTCGGAGATCGTCACGCGGGTGAGCGACGTGGCGCGGGCCAGGTCGGCGCGCGACGTCGGCCCCTCGTGGAAGAGGTGCTGCAGCACGAGGGAGCGGTTGTGCGCCCGAGCGTGCTCGGGCAGCACCTTCGAGGTCGGCCTGAGCCCTGTGCTCAGTCGCCTCCTCGGTGCGCCGGTCCCGGTGACTGCCGTTGTCATGTTTGTTAGTAGACTGCCTTTACTAAGTAGGTGTCAACTTCCGCCGGGCTTCGTGACCGAAATGTAGCCGATCAGGCGAGCGTGGCGATCCAGCCTCGCGCACCCGGGTGCTCGACCGAGCGCGCGGCCACCGCGACCCCCTGCTCGAGCGCGTCCCGCCACGTGGCTCCGTTCGCCGCTGCCGCGGCGAACGCCCCGTGGACGACGTCACCTGCCCCCAGCGTGTCGACGACGCGCGCCGGCCGGGGCACGACGACGCACGACCGCTCCCCGGCCTCGAGTACCTCGACTGGCTCCGGGCCCCTCGTCCGGGCGACGAACCTCGGACCGCGCGCCGCGACGTCGTCGAGCACGTACTCCACGGCGACACCGGGCGGACGGAAGGCGGCGGAGACCACGACCGCGTCGCACAGCCCGAGCATCTGGGGGGCGTCGGGCTTCCACGAGCCGCCGTCGAGCACGACGGCGCACCCGCGCTCGCGCGCCCGCCGCGCCGTCGCGAGGGCGAGCGCGGGCAGGTGCCCGTCCAGCAGCAGGACGTCGCCGGGACCGACGTCACCGAGGAGGAGGTCGACGTCGCCGCGCGCCGCGACGCCGGCACGCCCTGCGGCGTTCGTGCTCACGACCGCGCGCTCCCCGGTGCCGTGCGTGACGAGGACCGTCGAGACGGCGGGCTGCCCGCCGTCGTCCGCCGCGGCGTCGACCAGCTCGACCCCGGACGCCGCGACCTCCGCGCGGACCACCGCGGCGAGCGGACCGGTGCCCACCGCCGTGACGAGCCGCGTCGGCACGCCCAGGGCGACCGCAGTCGCCGCGGCGTTGGCGGCCGGGCCGCCGAACGTCGCGGCGAGGGATCGGGCGACGACCTTCTCGTCGGGACCGGGGAGCCGGTCGACGACCTGGACGACGTCGAGCGTGACGAGACCGCAGCACACGAGCACACGCTCATCCTGCCGTGGATGCTGCGGTCGGATCACGGCCAGTTCACAAGACGGTCACGATGTCGCAGCGGCTGTCCGGTTCGCACGCTTGGCCCCCTACGCTCGCACCATGCGGACCACTCGACGACCCCTCGCTCTCGTCGCGACGCTCCTGCTCGGAGGGGCGCTCCTGGCGGGCTGCTCCGGTGGGGCCGGGGACGCGGCGTCGTCGGTCGACGACGGCGGCGCACGCTCGGAGGCGTTCGCCGGGGAGGCCGACGCGGCGCTCGAGGAGGGCTCGACCGGGGTCGCGGCCGGCGACCCGAGCGCCCCCGCGGAGGCGGACCGCGAGATCGTCACGACAGGGTCGGCGACGGTCGTCGCCGACGACCCCACCGCTGCGGCCGACGAGGTCGTCGGCCTCGCGGAGAGCGCGGGAGGTCGTGTCGAGACCCGCCGCCAGACCGAGGCGGACGGCGACGTGCGTCCCAGCGCCGAGCTGACGATCCGCGTGCCCGCCGCGCAGACGACCGCGACGATCGACGCGCTCGACCAGGTCGGCGAGGTGCGCGACCTGTCGATCGAGGCGGTCGACGTCACCGGGACGGCCCGCGACCTCGATGCCCGCGTCGAGGCGCTCTCGACGTCGGTCGACCGCCTGCAGGCCCTCATGGGTTCGGCCGCGACGACCGAGGACCTCCTCGCGGCGGAGCAGGAGCTCACGACCCGCCAGGCCGAGCTCGAGTCGCTGCAGTCGCAGCGCGCGGCGCTCACCGACCAGGTCTCGATGTCGACCCTGCACCTCTCCATCGTCCAGGTCGCGCCGGTCGAGCGGCTCGCGCCCGGCGGGTTCCTCGGCGGGCTGCAGAACGGCTGGAACGCTCTGCTGACGACGCTCAACGGCCTCGTGGTCGTCCTCGGTGCGCTCCTGCCCTGGCTCGTCGTCGCGGGTGTCGTGGCGCTCGTCGTCCGGTGGGCGCTGCGTCGCGCGCGGCGGCGGGCCGACGGCGGTGCGTCGCCCTCAGCGGGCGGGGCACCCGGGCCGGACGACACGCCGGACGGCTCACCCGGGGCCAGCGAGCCGCTCGTCGGGGCCGCGCGTGAGTGACACGACCGGCCCGCCACGCCGAGGAACGGCCGAGAGGGTCGCCCGGCTCTGGCACGGCGTCGACGACGGCACGGCGCGACAGGTCGGGCACCTGGTCACACGCGTGTGCACGCACTGGGACACCGTGGGTCCGCAGTCGTTCCCCGCGCACGTGAACCCCGAGCCCCGCGTGCAGTGGCGCATGCACCTCGACGCGGACGTCCCCGGCACGCTTCCCGTCGACGACGTGTACAGCGACGACGCCGGCGCACCCGTCCTCGACCTCGACGACGGGCCGACCTCCGTCGTCGTGCACGGCGTCGCGCTCACCGTCGAGTGGCTCGACGGCGCCGACGCTGACACCGTGTGGTCGATCCACGGCTGGTGAGCTCGCCGTGCACCGGGCACGACGACGGCCCGCACCCGGTGGGGTGCGGGCCGTGGCCGCAGGGGTGGAGGTGCGGGGAATCGAACCCCGGTCCGGTGACGCCGATCGAGGACTTCTCCGGGCGCAGTCTGCTGTCGTTTTTCTCGGCCCCCGCACTCACGCAGACAAGATGCGGACGGGCTCAGTCACCTAAAAGTCCCCGTAGTCCCGGTGACGAGGACTACGAGCAGTGGCTCTCTAGATGACGCCAGGATCCGAGTCGAGAGCTAGCTCGGGCTGACGGACTTCGAGCTCGCTCAGGCGGCGAGGGCGAAGTCGGTGCGCTTGTTATCGGCACCTGTGTTTTGCAGACATCGTTTACGAGATAAGCCTGCATCCTCGGCCCGCTTCTCCTCGAAGCACGACCACCGTCGAAACCGATCACCCCCTGTGGAGTTGTCAACCACTGCACCAGCCGCCGGTGCTCGCAAGGAGCTCCGGGACCGTGACGTCGGTGCCTCCCTCTCGGGACGGCCCGTGCGGCGTGTGCAGCAGGTCCAGACTACGTGATCAACGGCGCGGGCCGCACCGTTATTTCCGGTCGCTACGCCTTGCGGCTCAGGGAGTCGGCGAGCAGCCCGCCCGCGATCCCCAGCAGGAACACGTCCTTCGCCAGTCCGGTGCCCTGCTCCGTCGGGCGCACGCCGTCCTCCTGCGTCATCCCCGGCGTCTTCAGGTACATGCCGACGAGCCCTGCCGAGAACGCTCCGAGCCCGAGCGCGACCAGCCCGGTCGGCACGAACGGCAGCAGCAGCGCCGACCCGAGGGCGATCTCGGCCGTCGAGAGCGCCTTGGTGAACTGCTGCGCGTCGACCTCTTCGAGGAACGGGTACGTCCCGGTCGCCATGCCGTGGATGCCCTGCGCCGTCTGCTCGTCGGCACCGCGCTTGTTCAGGCCGGAGTTGAGGATGTAGGCGCCTGCGGCGACACGCGGGATGTACTGGCGGAGCTTGACCATGGGACCTCCAGATCGACCGGCGGGGACGACCGCGCGCCGCGCGGCCTCGTCGTCGACCGTACGTCCACCGCGGCCCTCCCACCAGCCCGCGGCGCGCCGCTCGGAGCGAGCCGGGTCAGCGCAGCTCGCGCTGGCGAATCGCCCGCTGGGCCTCGCGGTTGTCCTGCTTCTCGCGCAGCGCCTGGCGCTTGTCGTACTCCTTCTTGCCGCGCGCGAGCGCGAGCTCGACCTTGGCCCGCCCGTCGAGGAAGTAGAGCGACAGCGGCACGATCGTGTGCCCCTTCTCGCGGACCTTCGCCTCGAGCCGCAGGATCTCCTCCTTGTGCAGGAGCAGCTTGCGCTTGCGTCGGGGCGCGTGGTTGTTCCACGTCCCCTCGGTGTACTCGGGGATGTGCACGTTCTCGAGCCAGGCCTCGCCGCGGTCGACGGCGACGTACCCGTCGACGAGCGATGCGCGCCCCATGCGCAGCGCCTTGACCTCGGTCCCGGACAGCACGATCCCCGCCTCGTACACGTCCTCGATGACGTAGTCGTGGCGTGCCTTGCGGTTGCTGGCGACGACCTTGCGGCCTGCGTCCTTCGCCATCGGTGTGTCCTACCGTCCTTCGGTCCGTGCTCGTGCCTGGCGGTCCAGCGTACGGGTGCCCGACGACGCTCGGTACCGATTATCCTGCAGGTCGCGGCCGCGTTCGCTACAGGCGCGACATGGGGTTGACCGTGCCGCCGTTGACGTACACCTCGAAGTGGAGGTGGCACGCACCGGAGAGCCCGGTGTTCCCGGAGTAGCCGACGACGCTCCCCTTGTCGACCCACTGCCCGGACGAGACGGCGAAGCTCGTCAGGTGGTTGTAGCTCGTCATGAGGCTCTCACCACCCACGATGCCGTGGTTGACGAGGACCTGGTTGCCGAACCCGCCGCGGCGCTGCGCGTGGACGACCGTCCCCGAAGCGGACGCCATGATCGGCGTGCCGCAGTAGGCCCGGAAGTCGGTGCCGGCGTGCAGGCGCCAGATCCCGAGCACGGGGTGCAACCGCATGCCGTAGCTGGACGTCACGTGCGGGACCGCGGTCGGGTACGCGAGGGTCGTCCCGCTCGACGGCGGCGGTGGTGCCGGCGCCGGCGCCGGTGCTGCGCCGCCCCCTCCCCCACCGCCTCCGCCTTGCTGCTGTTGTTGCTGCTGCTGGGCGGCTCGCGCCTGGCGCTGGCGCTCGGCCTCCTCGGCCGCCTTGCGGTCGCGTTCGGCCTGCTCCGCGATGATCGTCTTGAGCTCCGCCTCGAGCGCCGCCTGGTCTGCGGCGTTCTGGTCTATCTGGGCCTGTGCCGCGGCCTTGCGCTCCTCGATCGTCGCCTTCTTCGCCTGCTGCTCGACGATGAGGTTCTCGACCTCGGCCTTGCGGTCAGCGGCCGCCTTGCGCGCGGCCTCTGCGGCGACGACGTTCTCGTCGGCCTGCTTCTTGAGGTCCGCGACGGTCTCGCGCACCGCCTGGAGCCGTGCCTCGCGGTTGCGCGCGACGGACTCCGCCTCCAGCAGGTCCTCGAGCGACCGGGACTGGCTGCGGGCCGCCGTCGACGAGACCGCGAACTCCTCGATGAACTCCTCCGTGCTCTGCGCACCCGTGACGATCCCCAGGCTCGAGACGTCGCCCTGCCCGCGGTACGCCTGACGGGCCATCTCCGCGATGCTGGACTTCGCGTCCGCGACCTCCGTCGCGCCCTGCTGGATCTCCGTGCTGATCGCCGCCTCCTGCCCCAGCGCGGCCTCGAGCCTCTGGGCGAGGAGCTCTGCCTCGCGCTGCGTGCGCTCGACCTCCGCCTCGGCGGCCTCCAGCTCGGCCTGCGCGACGGGCAGCCTGGCCTCGATCTCCTGCAGGTCGAGGACCGCCTGCGCGAGCTCGGCGTCGGTGTCCTCGAGCTCGGACTGCAGCGTCTCGCGGCTGCCGAGGATCTCGGACTGGCGGCGCTCGGCGGCGGCACGGCGGTCGTCGATGTCGTCGGCGGATGCCGAGGCGACGCACCCGACGACGAGCAGGGACGTGGCGACCACGGCGGCCAGGTGGCGGCGGAGCTTCGACGTCATGTCACACCCTCGTGTGGCGGTTGAGCGTGACGACCGAGGAGACGGCCGCCAGCAGGAACGCGATGCCGACGAGGACCGGCGCGATGCGCAGCACGTCCGCCTCGTCGACGTAGGCCACCCACGTCACGGACTGCGAGAGCCAGTCCGTGACGAGGTACTTCACCCCGACCCAGAGCCCGCCCACGGCGAGCAGCGCCCCGAGCACGGCGGCGATCGCCCCCTCGAGCAGGAACGGGAGCTGGATGAACAGGTTCGACGCGCCGACGAGCCGCATGATGCCGGTCTCCCGCCGTCGGCTGAGCGCGGACAGGCGGATCGTCGTCGTGATGAGCAGGACGGCGGCGAGCAGCATGACGGCGGCGAGCCCGGCGGCGAGCAGCGAGGCCCGGTTGAGCGCGAGGAACAGCGAGTCGAAGATGCGGCGCTGGTCCTCGACCACCTCGACGCCCGCGCGTCCCGTCACGACGTCGTTGACGACCTCGTAGTTCTCCGGGTTGGTGAGCTTCAGGCGGAACGACGCCTGCATGTCGTCGACCGTGAGCTGCGTGCCAAGGTAACCGTCGGGGTAGCGCTCGGCGAACGCCGCGAACGCGTCGTCCTTGGACTCGAAGTAGACCGTCTGGATCTCGTCGGCCAGCTCGGACTCGAAGACGTCCTCGAGCGCCGCGATCTGCTCGGGGCTCGCCTCGCCGCCTGCGCACGTGGGCGACGGCGATCCGACCGGGCAGAGGAAGACGGAGACCTCGACCTTGTCGTACCAGTCGTCCTTGAGCTTGTCGATCTGCGCCTGCAGGAGCATCGACGCGCCGACGAACGTCAGGGACACGAACGTCACGAGGATGACGGACACCGTCATGGACACGTTGCGGCGCAGGCCCTGCCCGAGCTCCGCGAGGATGAACTGGAGTCGCACGTCGATCACTCCCCCGCCGAGGCCTCGGCGTGCCGGCGCCCAGGGCGCCGCGCCGGGAGCTCGGCCGGCTCGTCGTGCTCGCCGGGGAGATGGACGGGCACGTCGCCGGCGCGCGGGGCGTCGTCGTGCCCCGGCGCGACCGAGCGTGGCGGGGTGGTCCGGTGGACGACGGCGGTCGGCACCGACACGGGCGCCGACCCCGCGGGGTCGGGGATGACCTGTCCGCGCGCGCCGTAGGCGCCGTGCGCCTGGTCGCGCACGAGCGTCCCGGTCTCGAGCTCGAGCACGCGCTTGCGCATCTGGTTGACGATCTCCTCGTCGTGCGTCGCCATGACGACGGTCGTGCCCGTCCGGTTGATGCGGTCGAGCAGGCGCATGATCCCCAAGGACGTCGTCGGGTCGAGGTTCCCGGTCGGCTCGTCGGCGAGCAGGATCGGCGGGCGGTTGACCATGGCGCGCGCGATCGCCACGCGCTGCTGCTCACCCCCCGAGAGCTCGTGGGGCCGGCGCTTCTCCTTGCCCGCGAGGCCGACCATCTCGAGCGTCTCCGGGACCGTGATCGCGATCGTGTGCCGCGGCTTGCCGATCACCTGGAGCGCGAACGCGACGTTCTCGAACACCGTCTTGTTGGGCAGGAGGCGGAAGTCCTGGAACACCACGCCGATCTGGCGGCGCAGCTTCGGCACGTTCCAGCTCGACAGCGACCCGAGGTCACGTCCCGCGACGAAGACCTTGCCCTTGGTCGGGCGCTCCTCGCGCAGGACGAGGTGCAGGCACGTCGACTTGCCGGAGCCGGAGGCCCCGACGAGGAAGACGAACTCGCCGCGCCGGACCTCCAGCGACACGTCGTCGACGGCCGGCCTGGCGCCGCGCGCGTAGACCTTGGTGACGTTCTCGAAGCGGATCACAGCGGTACGTTCCTCGGGTCGGGGACCGATCCGTGGACGAACGAGGTTCGTCGCACGATCCCGAGGGTAGGCACGTGGATCCGGCAGCGGCTGGCTGACACGCCGCCGTCGGGCACTCGGATCCGTTGCCCGGGTCACCCGCCCCCGCGCCGGGTGCCGCGCCTACGCGCGGCGCTGCCGCGCCTACGCGCGCGCCCCACGCGCAGGGACGTACCCCGGCGCGGGGCACAAAGGTCCGCGCGTCAGTCGGCGAGCTGCAGCCCGCGACGCCAGCGGACGCCCGCCTCGATGAAGTCGTCGATGTCGCCGTCGAACACCGCGGACGGGTTGCCGACCTCGTGCTCGGTGCGCAGGTCCTTGACCATCTGGTACGGCTGCAGCACGTACGAGCGCATCTGGTCGCCCCAGCTCGCCTTGATGTCGCCCGCGAGCTCCTTCTTCTTCGCGCTCTCCTCCTCCTGGCGCACGAGCAGCAGGCGGGACTGGAGGACGCGCAGCGCGGCCGCACGGTTCTGGATCTGCGACTTCTCGTTCTGCATCGACACGACGATGCCGGTCGGGATGTGGGTCATGCGCACCGCAGAGTCCGTCGTGTTGACGGACTGCCCGCCCGGGCCCGACGAGCGGAACACGTCGACCTTGATCTCCGACTCCGGGATCTCGATCGAGTCGGTCTGCTCGATGAGCGGGATCACCTCGACGGCGGCGAACGACGTCTGGCGGCGGCCCTGGTTGTCGAACGGGGAGATGCGCACGAGGCGGTGCGTGCCCGCCTCGACGGACAGGTGCCCGAACGCGTACGGCGCCTTGACCTCGAACGTCGCGGACTTCAGCCCCGCCTCCTCCGCGTAGGAGGTGTCGAGCACGGTCGTCGGGTAGTTGTGGCGCTCGGCCCAGCGCAGGTACATGCGCAGCAGCATCTCGGCGAAGTCCGCCGCGTCCACGCCCCCGGCGCCGGAGCGGATCGTCACGACGGCCTCGCGCGCGTCGTACTCGCCGGCCAGCAGCGTACGGATCTCGAGCAGGTCGAGGTCCTTGCGGATCGCGGCGATCTCGTGCTCGGCCTCGTCGAGCGCGGCCGCGAGGTCGGGGTCGTCACCCATCTCCTGGCCCATCTCGACCAGCGTCTCGACGTCGTCGATGCGTTGACCGAGCTTCTTCACCCGGTCCAGCTCCGACTGCGCCGCCGACAGCGCGGACGTCACCTTCTGCGCCGCGTCCGGGTCGTCCCACAGGTCGGGGACCGACGCCTTCTCGGACAGGTCGGCGATCTTCGCGCGCAGGACCTCCGGGTCGCTCACGCTCTCGATGGACTCGAGCGTGCTGCGCAGCGCCTTGATCTCGGCGGGAAAGTCGATGGTGGCCACGAGGTTCAAGGTTACGCGACCTCCCGCACGGTGGGCGCCGTCGGGCCGGGTCGACCCCGGGCCCGACGGCGCACGCGCACGTCAGCCGGCCGGGTCGCCCTTCGGGGGGCTCGACGCGGTCGTCGGAGCGGTGCCCGACGTGGTGCTCGACGGCGCCGCGTCGGCGCCCGGGGTGCTCGCCTGCTGGCGGCCCTCGTCGCGCGCCTTCGCGAGCATCGCCTCGAGGCGCTTGCGCCGGCGACGACGGTCGTCGCGGACGCCGAGGACCAGGACGAGGACGATCGCGATCAGCAGGAGCTGCGGCCACGGGACCGCCCACGTGGTCACGGTGACGGTCACCGGCTCGAGCGGAGCGTCGATCTCGTCGTCCGCGACGGCCGTCGGGGTCACGGTGATCGTGGTCGTCACCGGGCCGAGGGGCCAGACGTCGTCGAACGCGACCGTGCTGCGCAACGACCCGCCGGGCAGCACCTCGGTGAGCGGCTCGGCCGCACGGTCCGCGGTCGCGAGACCGAAGAGCGCCGACGTCGACACGTCACCCTCGGCACCGAGGCGCACGTTGCCGTCGTTCGCGACGTCGTACGACACGCTCAGGTCGCCCGCAGCGAACGGGTTCCACGACGGCGCGTACGACGCCTTGACGCCGTCGACGGAGAGGACGGGCTCGAGCTCGCCCGTGACGCGCGTGCTGACGCGGACCACGACGCGGCTCGTCAAACCCAGGCTCGTGCCGTTCTCGGCGGCGCCGGTGCTCGTGAGCGACGCAGCGATGCCCGCGGAGTGGTCCCCCGGGGTGGCGTTCTCCGGGACGGTCAGCGTGTACGGCACGACGACGGTCGCACCCGGACCGACCTCGACGGAGTCCTCCATCTCGATCCACGTGCCCGCGTCCACGGACTCCTGGTCTGCGAGGAGCATGTTGAACCGGCCGTTCGCCGTGCGGTACCCGTCAGCGGCGGTCAGCGTGAACGTCGCGGGCACGTCGCCAAAGTTGGTGACCGCGAAGTAGTCGTCGACGGACTCGCCCGGGTCGAGCTCGAGCTCGACCGCGCGGCGCCCGTCGGGACCGTTCTCGTCGGCCGGCGCCACGCTCCACGTGATGACGTCCTCGGGAGCGGCAGAAAAGACGGCCCCGGGGCGGCTCGCGTGCGACCCGGCGCTCGCGGTGGCAGAGGGCGCGCTGGTCGTGGCGAGGGGGAGCAGGGCGATGGTCAGTGCGGCGAGCGTCACCAGGGCGCGATGCCCGGGACGGCTCAGCGATGTGGAATTCACAGGGGTCAGGACTCTCTCGGTGCGTTGCTGCGACGAACGGCGGGCCGGGTGATCCGGAGAGGCTCTGCGCCTCCAAGATCACCCGGCCCGCCGTCGGTCGGTGCGTGACCGGTCAGCGACCGGTCGCGCGACGGGTCAGTCAGCGTCGACGTCAGCCCTCGGAAAGGGTCAGCGTGATCGTCGAGGAGTACGAGCCGGCCGCGACGTCCTCGGCGGTGCGCAGCGTGAGGCCCGCGTTCACGCTCCACGAGCCCTCGGGGTTGACCTCGGCGGAGTCCCAGGTCGAGACCAGGAGCTCCTGGTTCTCGAGCCCCACGTTGTCGGACTCGTCGGCGTCACCCTCGAGCGCCGGGTCGACCTCCTGGCCGGCCTCGACCAGGCCGGTCTCACCGCCGTCCTCCAGCATGGGCGTCCAGCCGAGGTTCTCGGCGCCGATGTTCGGCTGGCCCTCGGTGCCGACGAAGGGGTCGGCCTGGCCGAGGACGGCCCAGGCAGCGCCCTCAGGGATCTCCTCTGCCATGCGGGTGTCGGTCACCGTGACGGTGGGCAGGGTGCCCGTGAACTCGCGGGTCCCTTCGACCGTCGAGGTCGCCTCGGCCAGCGTCGTCGAGTCGGCGGCCACGCTGAAGGCGAGGTTGCCCGGCTCCACGTCGCCCTCGATCTCGACCGAGACGTCGACGCCTTCCTGGTCGCCGGGCGCCGCGAGTGCGCCGGACGCCATGGCGACCGTACCGATGAGCATCGCACCGAGGGCACCCCCGGCGACGAGCTTCTTCGTTGCTCGTGCGTTCATGTTGTAGCTCTCCATCGTTGGAGTTGTTGTCGGACCGGATCACCATAGCGGCGAACCTGGGGTTTTCACAGGGTCACGACAGAAGTGGCCATCCAAAGTTAAGAAAGTGGACAAAGACGCGGGAGCGCGCTCGTGCGTCGTTGCGGCCTTCCCTCCCCGGATGCTCGTCGTCGAACAGCAGCAGGTGCTCACCACGCTCTGGCACGTGACTCTGCACGCACGATGATGCCATCACTCCAGAGCTGGGTCACCCAGCTGATCATGGCGGGCCGTGCGCGAGCCGCGAGAGCGACGCTCGCGGTCCGCCCGTCGGTCGTCGACGCGTCGGTCACCGCGACGTCGTGCAGACCACTGAGCGCCTCGGGATGGCGCGCCAGATAGTCCTGGACGTCCGCCCTGATCGAGGTGTCCGTGAGGGTGAGCACGGCGCCCTCGACGGGCGTGTCCGCGGCCCCGTCGTAGAAGGTCTCGTGCGTCATGGAGTCGGCGGCGGTGAGTGCGAGCGCGTCAGCGAGCTCGTACAGCCGCTTGCGCTCCAGGTGCACCTGCGTCGCGCTCACGACGACCGTCACGAGGAGGAGGGCGAAGGCCACGAACGCGGTCGTGAGCAGCATGATCTGGCCGTCGTCCCGCGCCTCGCCCGACCCCCGCAGGCGCCGCAGTGCACGGCGTGTCACGGTCGCCTCGCGGCGTACTCGTCGACGGACGCGATGTGCCGCGCCTCGACGGGGACGGAGAGCGGCACCGCCGAGCGCGCGAAGGCCGGCACGAGAGGGAGCGAGACGTCGAGCCGCACGTGCGTGGTGACCTCTCCGCCGGGCTCGAGGCAGGGCGACGCGGAGCAGCTGATCGTCAGGGCGTCCGCCGGCGCGGCGTCGTCGAAGCCCTGGTCCTCGAAGGCGAGGGCGACGGCCACGGCCGCGAGCCGGGCACCGTCCGCCCCGGAGGGCGCGGTGACGAACGCCCGGGCGGCCTCGCGCGACGCCCCCTCGACTGCGAACGTCGCCGCCTGGACGCGGCCCACCGTCAGCACGAGGTACATCGCCGGAAGGAGGAGGACGAGCGCCACACCGAGGAACTCGACGATCGCGTTGCCGCGCTCACCGGCCGCGCCTGGTCCCCGGAGCCGGTGGAGCGCCCGGCGCACGACTCCGCGGAGAGATCCGGTCATGGTGCCTCCTCGAGCGCCCGGCCCTCCACCGTCACGACCCCCGCCGGCCCGAGGAGCCCGACGACCGGGAGCGGCGCCGAGACCGTCACCTCGATGACAGGCAGGCCGTCCACGACCGTCTCCCGCGCGACGACGTCCTGCGCGTAGCGGGCGGAGAGCGACGCGACGACGAGCTCTCGTGTCCGGGCGACGCCGTCGGCCGGGCCACGGTCCGCCCGGCCGGCGACGCGAGCACCCTCCGCCGCGCAGTCGACGAGCGTCGCCCGCACGTGCACCGCGAGCGCGACCTGGACGACACCGAGGAACAGCACGAGGACGAGGACCGAGACGAGCGTGAAGTCCACGACGGCCGACCCCCGCTCGCGGTCCTCGATCCCGAGGCGACGCCCCACGGTCAGGGCGCGCCGACGCTCTTGATCGCGTTGCTGAACGCCTGCGTGAGCGCAGGTCCCGCGACGGCCCACAACGCGATGACGAGCCCTGCGGTCATGAGGGTGATGAGCACCCACCCGGGCACGTCTCCGCGCTCGGGCGTGCCCTGGACCAGCCGGCGCACACCGCCCCGCAGCACCCGCCGCACGGTCCCTGTCCAACGCACCATCCCCTGCATCGCTCTCCCTCGTCGTCCTGTCGTGTCGTGTCGTGCTGGTGTCATGTCGTGTCGTCGGGTTGCTCAGAAACCGATCCGCAGCGTCGCGATCGACGGAAAGACCGCGAAGACCACGGTCACCGGCAGGATGAGGAAGACCACCGGGACCATCATCGCGACCTCCTTCTTGCCGCCCGCCTCCATGAGCGCTCGGCGCCCCGTCTCGCGGACGTCCTGCGCCTGGGCGCGCAGCACGTCGGCGAGGGGCGTCCCCCGCTCGACGGCCACGGCGACACCTTCGGCGAACCTCGTCAGGCTCGGCAGGCCGGTACGGTCGGCGAGCTGCTCGAGGGCCCGCGTGAGCGGGGAGCCCGCCCGCACCGAGGCGAGCGTCGCCGCCAGCTCGCCCGAGAGCTCCCCGTGCGCGGTCGACGCGACGCGCTCGAGCGCGGCGACGGGCCCCTCGCCCGCGCCCACGGCGAGCGCGAGCAGCTCCGCGACCGTCGGGAACTCCGCAAGCATCCGTTCCTCGCGCCGGCGCACCGCGCGCGAGAGCATCTGGTCGCACGCGAGGATCCCGCCCAGGCCGCACAGCAGGGCGAGCAGGACCAGCGAGACGACGGACGACCCACGTGTCGCGGCAAGGACGACGGCCAGGAAGGTGCCCGCAGCGAGGCCGAGCACGCCCCACACGAGCTGGCGCGCGCGGAACTGGTCCACCGTGCGGTTCCACCCTGCGCGGTCGAGGCGCCTGCGCACGTCGGCCGACGTGGACCCGAGCCGCTCGAGGGCGCGCCCCGCATCGGCGAGCCACGGCGTGACGAGCCGTTCGAGCGTCGGGAACGGGGTCCGGACGGGCTGGTCGCGCAGGAGCACGGAGGTCGAGTCCCGCGTGCGCAGGTAGGGCGCCAGGCGCTCGTCGAGACGGATGGCCCGGCCCCGCACGCCCGCCACGACGAGCAGCACGCCGAGCCCGCCGAGCGCCCCGATCGCGACGCCGAGCCAGGACACGTCGATCCCCGTCATCGCAGCACCCGCTCTTCCTCGGGCAGGCGACCGATCCGGAGCATGAGTCGGTACGCGACGAGCGAGCACACGGCACCGCCCGCCAGCACGAAGGCGCCCGTGACCGAGTTGTAGGCCGCGGCCGTCTCCGGGCGCGTCGCGAGGAACCCGAGGACGACCCACGGGCCGGCGACCGCGAGCCGGGCCCCGTTGACCGTCCACGACTGGCGTGCCTCGAGCTCGCCGCGGGTCCTGGCGTCGTCGCGCAGGAAGGTCGAGAGCGTGCGCAGGAGCCGCCCGAGGTCGGTGCCGCCGACGTCGCGCGTCAACCGCAACGCCTCGACGATGCGGTCCGCGACCGGGTCCGCGAGTCGTTCCTTGAGCGCGTCGAGGCTGTCGCCGAACCTCCCGGAGGCCCGGTAGTCCTGCGCGAACCGCGCGAACGGCTCGCGCAGCTCGACGGGCCCGCGATCACCGAGCTGGCCGACCGCCTCCGGGAGCGCAAGTCCGGCACGCACGCCCGAGGCGAGGTGGTCCAGGACCTCCGGCCAGACGTCGCGCAGGCGCGCGCGCCGCCGTCGGGCCCGGGACTGCACGAGGACGGACGGTGCCGCCGCCGCGATGGCGGCGAAGCACGCGGCGATCGTCACCGACCCGGTGAGCACGGTCGCGACGAGGAGCACGACGAGGCCCACCCCGATGCTGGTCGCCACGAGCGCGCCCGGCGTCACCGACGGCGCACCGGCCTGGACGAGCAGGTCCTGCGTCCGCGCCGACCACCCGTCGACCTTGCGCTCGCGCGGCGGCCCGGGCTCCCAGAAGGACCACCAGACGCAGAAGAGCCCCGCGCCGAGAAGGAACCCCACGACGACGCCCACGTCAGCGCACCCCCGACCACGCGCCGTCGGGCAGCGGCAGCGGCTCGTGCGGCCGCTCGGGCCGCAGGATCGTGGCGAGGTCGATCCCGGCGCGGGCGAACCGGTCGGCGCCGGGCGGGAAGCCGTCGGCACGCACGAGGCGGTCACCCCTCCGCACGAACAGCTCCGACGCCTCGACCACACCCTCCTCGACCCGGCCCGAGACCCCGAGGATCTCGCGCACCCCGCGACGTCCCTCGACATCGACCCCGAGGTGCACGACGAGGTCGATCGCCGACGCGACCGTGGGGATCACGAAGCGGTCCGACACGTTCTCGCCGGCGAGCAGCGGCAACGTGCACATCTTCGAGATCGCCTCCCGCGCGGAGTTCGCGTGGATCGTGCACATGCCGGGAACGCCTGCGTTCAGAGCGATGAGCAGGTCGAAGCTCTCCGCCTCGCGCACCTCGCCGATGACGATGCGGTCCGGCCGCATCCGCAGCGCCTCCTTGACGAGTCGTCGCAGCGGGATCTCGCCCGTCCCCTCGAGGCTCGGCTGGCGGCACTGCATCGAGACGATGTCCCGGACCGCGAACCGCAGCTCGAACACCTCCTCGCACGTGATGACGCGCTGGGTCGCCGGGATCGACCCCGCGAGAGCGTTGAGCATCGTCGTCTTGCCCGCCTGCGTCGCGCCCGCGACGAGCACGTTGAGCCCTGCGCGCACGGACGCGTCCAGGAAGAGCGCGGCCTGCGGCGTGAGCGACCCGAGCCGCACCAGGTCGTCCAGATGCGCAGCCCGCACCACATGCTTGCGGATGTTGACGGCAAGCTCGGTGCGGGTGACGTCGGGGATGACGACGTGCAACCGCTCACCGCCGGGCAGGGCGGCGTCGACGAACGGGCTCGACAGGTCGAGACGACGGCCGGACGAGCGCAGCATCTGCTCGACCAGGTCGCGCACCTGCTGGGCCGTGAGCATCGTCGTCGTCAGCTCGGACCGTCCCCCGCGCGCGACGAACACCTGGGACGGGGAGTTGATCCAGATCTCCTCGATCTCCGGGTCGTCGAGGTAGGGCTGCAGCGGTCCGAGCCCGGCGACGGCGTCGATCACCGCGCGACCGGCCCCCTCGGGGTCGGCCAGAGGCACGACGACCCCGATCGCGCTGCGTGTCTCGTAGTCCGCGACGACGTCGCGCACGAGCTGGTCGACCGCTGCGCGATCGCGCACGGGGTCGACGCCCCGGCGCCGCACGAGCTCGCGCACCTCGCTCTCGAGCACGCCGATGGCGTGCGCGTCCACAGACATGTCGAGCGTTCCCCCTGCTCCGTCGGCCGGCTGTCGTCGCCGGGACCGAAGTTCCGTGCCAGAGAGTAGGGCATCCGCCGCCCCACGGGAACCGTCCCTGTGGACGGCGGCACGGAATCCGTGGCCCCGCACCGAAATCCGTCGCGGACGTCCCACATCGTGGGCAGGCGCACGGCTAGGGTCGGGCCATGACCGACCTCCCGCCCGGCCGCTGGCAGGACGCGGCGCGCGCCACCGGCCTGCTCGCCCCGGACGGCACGGCGGAGGCGACGATCTTCGCGCAGATGACCGATCTCGCGCGCCGCACCGGTGCGATCAACCTCGGCCAGGGCTTCCCGGACGTCGACGGCCCCGCGACCGTCAAGCACGCCGCGATCCGCGCGATCCAGGACGGGCACAACCAGTACCCGCCGGGGCCAGGGATCCTCGAGCTGCGCAACGCCGTCGCGAGCCACCAGTACCGCCACTACGGGCTCGACCCCGACCCGGACACCGAGGTCCTCGTGACCACCGGCGCCACAGAGGCGCTCGCCGCGACGATCCTCGCGCTCGCGGGCCCGGGCGACGACGTCGTGACGCTCGAGCCGTTCTACGACTCGTACGCGGCGTGCATCGCCCTCGCGGGCGCGACCCACGTCACCGTGCCGCTGGTCCCGGGTCGCGAGCGGTTCCGGCTCGACGTCGACGCCCTGCGCACCGCGGTCACCGACCGGACGCGGATGATCGTCGTCAACTCCCCGCACAACCCGACGGGCACGGTGCTCGCCCTCGACGAGCTCGACGCGATCGCCGCCGTCGCGCGCCGCCACGACGCGCTCGTCGTCACCGACGAGGTCTACGAGCACCTGACGTTCGACGACGTCCGGCACGTCCCGATCGCGACCCTCCCGGGCATGCGCGAGCGCACGATCACGATCTCCTCGGCGGGCAAGACGTTCTCGTTCACCGGCTGGAAGATCGGCTGGCTGCACGGCCCCGAGCGGCTCGTCACGGCCGTGCGGACGGTCAAGCAGTTCCTCACCTACACGTCGGGCGCGCCGTTCCAGCCGGCGATCGCCGACGCCCTCTCCGACGACGAGACGCCGCGCGCCCTCGCCGACTCGCTCGCGTCACGGCGCGACCTCCTGTGCGACGGCCTCGTGCGCGCCGGGTTCGACGTCGTCGTCCCTCAGGGCACGTACTTCGTGGTCGCCGACGGCGCTCCTCTGGGCTTCGACGACGGCACCGCCCTGTGCCGCGAGCTGCCCGAGCGCGCGGGCGTCGTCGCCGTCCCCGTGAGCGCGTTCTGCACGCCCGGTTCGACGACGGCCCGCGCCCTGGCCTCACGCGTGCGGTTCACGTTCGTCAAGCGCGAGGACGTCCTGCACGAGGCCGTGCGGCGGCTCGCGCGCCTGGACGCGTCGCGCACGCGCTGAGGGCGCGTCCCGGACACCCCGAGGACGCACCACGGAGCCACCGATGCGGCTGCTCCACCTCCGCGTTGATCAGGAGGGGCAGACGC
This sequence comes from Cellulosimicrobium sp. BMG9.22, assembly GCF_059159975.1. NCBI lineage: Bacteria > Bacillati > Actinomycetota > Actinomycetes > Micrococcales > Promicromonosporaceae > Cellulosimicrobium > Cellulosimicrobium sp. BMG9.22. The sequence goes on from NZ_JBZGBY010000027.1 coordinate 26,387, forward strand.
CGGGCTGCAGCTCCTCGACCGGGGGTGCCACGGGGGTCTCGGGCGTCCCCGCACCGGGGTCGGTCGCGCCGGGGTCGGTCGTCCCCGGGTCGGCCGCACCGGCCCCGGGGTCCGTCGCCTCCCCGCCGGTGTCGGCGGGAGGCACCGTGCCGTCCGCGGGCGCCGTCGCGTCGTCGCGCGGGTCCGTGACCGGCTCGTGCCCCGGCGGCGGCACGTCGTTGATCAGACGCTCCCAGATCGCGTCGGCCTCCGAGGTCCACTCGACCCGGCCCTTCTGGTTCGTGGAATCGACGACGGGGAGCGGTGTGAACACGACCTCGGAGGGCTTGATCGCGCGCAGGCTGAACGCCAGGCCCGCGAGCGCCGCCGGGTCGGCGATGGTGGGGTCGGCGCTGATCGAGCTGAGCACGGCCTCGATGACGCCGTAGAGCTGCGGCGCGTTGGTGATGATGTTCTTCGAGAGGATCTCGCGGACGGCCGAGTCGATGAACGCCTGCTGGCGCTCGATGCGCGTGAGGTCCGACCCGATCTCGAGCCCCATGCCCGTCCCGTGCCGGACGCGCACGAAGCCGATGGCCTCGTGACCGGTGAGCGTGTGCTGCCCTGCCGGGAGGTTCAGCGTGCCGTAGTCCGGGTCCTCCACGACGGGCTCCGGGAAGCACATGGTCACGCCGTCGATCGCGTCGACCACGCCGATGACGCCGGTCATCTTCACCACGACGTGGTTGGTGATGGGCACGCCCGTGAGGTCGTAGACCGCCTGGATGGTGCACGCCGCGGCGTGCGTCATGTCGTTGACACCGCCCGAGCCGATCTGAAACGCCTCGTTGAACATCGTGTTCGGCCGCGGGGACGACGTCGACCCGTCGGGGAGCTTGCACGCCGGCAGGTCGACGAGCGAGTCGCGCGGGATGGAGACGACCTCCATGCGCGTGCGGTCGCCGGAGACGTGCACGATGAACGTCGTGTCGGACCGCATGCCCTCTGCCTCGCCGGCGATCGCCACGTTCTCGGCGTCCCGGTAGTCCGTGCCCATGACGAGGATGTTGAGGGCCTGGCCGGCGAAGGGGTCGGACGGGTCTTTGGGCGGATCCTGGGTCGGCAGGCCGACGACGAGCCCGGACACGTCGCTCACCTCGCCCTTCGACTTGAAGTCGAGGTACACCGCACCCGTGCCGACGGCGACGAACGCGAGGGCGCCGGTCAGCACGAGCCCGACGGTCCGCGCGACACGGTGCGAGCGCAGCGCGCGCGCATGGTGAGGGCCGACCGCGGGACGGTCCGCGGACGGCTTGCGGGACGATGACACCCGAGAAGAGTAGAGCCCTCGTGCGGAGCGCCGCGCGCGACGACCGGGCGGGAACGTGAAGGCACCGCGAAGATCGCACCGCAGGAAGCCCGTGACCGGCGTCGTCGGACGCCCGCGGAGCGCCGTCGGGCACGTGCCCGACGACGCCCCGCAACGCGGACGGTCAGCCCACCGCGGCGACGCCGAGGTCGGGCTGGTCGGTGAAGAAACCGTCCATGCCGGCGTCGAGGAAGGCGCGGACCTCGCCCGCGAGGTCGCCGTACGCGGCGGGGTCGGTGCTCGAGCGGAACTCGGCGGGGAGGAACTGGTTCTCCGCCCGGAAGGTCCACCCGTGCACCTCGAGCCCGGCGCGGTGCGCGTCGCGGATCACCGACGTCGGCTCCCCGAGCGTGCCGTCCGCCTCGCGCGGGATCATGACGTTCTTCTCGAGACCGACGCCGTCCGCGTACCGCGCGATCTCGCGCAGGCCCGAGCGGGTGACGAGGTCGGCGTAGGTGCGCGGGTCGCCCGCGGCGACGAGGTCGTACGGGGCGCCGGAGCTGCTGACGAGCTGCGCGAGGTCGACCTTCGTCATCCGGTCGAGCTCGCGCAGGTTGCCCGTCTCGAACGACTGGACGATGACGGGCGCCCTGCGGGAGTCGAGCCCGGCGGCCTGGAGCGCGGCGACGAGCGGCTCCTCGAGCGAGAGCCCGACCGAGTCGAAGTACGTCGGGTGCTTGGTCTCGGGGTAGACGCCGACCTGCTCGCCGTCGCACGTCACGGAGTGGCGAGCGAGGTCGAGCACCTCGGCGAGCGTGGGGATCGGGTAGAGGCCGTCGAACGCCGTGTTCTGGGGGCGCAGCGCCGGGATGCGCTCCTTCGCGCGCAGCGTGCGCAGCTCGGCGAGCGTGAAGTCCTCGGTGAACCACCCGGTGACGGCGGTCCCGTCGATCGTCTTCGTCGTGCGGCGGTCGGCGAACTCCGGGTGGTTCGCGACGTCCGTCGTGCCGCCGATCTCGTTCTCGTGGCGCGCGACGAGCACGCCGTCCTTGGTCGAGACGACGTCCGGCTCGATGTAGTCGGCGCACTGCAGGATCGCCTGCTCGTACGCGGCGAGCGTGTGCTCGGGGCGGTAGCCGCTCGCGCCGCGGTGCCCGACGACGGTGACGTCGTCGGTCGCGACGCGCTCGCGACGCAGGTCGACGAGCACCATCTCGGTGTCGTCGGGAGTCCCCGGCACGCGCGCGTCGTTGCCCGGGTAGTTGTTGTCGTTGCCGATGAGCAGGCGCCCGTCGCGCAGCTGGACCACGGTCTCGAACGACTGCACGGGCAGCGAGAACCGGTCCCCGGTGCCGTACCCGTCGCCCGCCCCGATGCCGTGCGGGTTCGCGATCTTCAGGGCGTCGAGCACGAGCTCCTTCTCGAGGTGCCCCGACCGGTCGCTCTCGTCCAGGTCGACGCGGTAGACGCGCTTCGTCACCGACTGCTCGCCGTCGAGGTCGTCGCGCTCGACGAGGAGCAGCTCGTCCTTGCCGACCGTGAACGCGTCGCCGACGACGTTCGCGTCGGTGTCCACACGGTAGGTCCAGGTGCGGTCGGTGTAGCGGCCCGAGCGGGTGTCGAACTGGCGCACGACGCGGTCGCGCGGGTCGTCCCCGACGAGCGCGCCCTCGAGCACCGGGTACAGGTAGCGGCCGTCACGGGACCCGGCGAGCGCCTCGAAGCCGCGGCTGGACCCGACGAGCGGCGTCTCCCCCGGCGCGAGGTACGGGTTGGCGGGCGACTTGCCGTCGGGGAACGGCACGGGCGGCGCGAGGAGCGCGCCCGTCGCGTCGACGTGCAGGAGGAACGGCCCGAACTCCTCCCCGATCCAGAAGGTGCCGTCCTTCGCCCGCACGAGCGACTCGATGTCGAAGTCGGCGCCCGTGAGCAGCCGCTCCTCGGTGTTCTCGTGGACGATCGGGAAGTCGACGTGGTGGTCGGGGTCGCGCAGCGAGAGGTGCTCCCCGACCTCGATCTCGCCGGGGCCGCCCTGCGCCGTCTGCCACTGCGGCGTCACGCGGTACAGGCGCAGGAGGAAGTCGGCGGAGTTGCCCTTCGCGCCGAACCCGTTGTCGGGCTGGGCCCAGAACGTCCCGTCGCCGTTGTCGACCATCGCGGAGAAGCCCGGGATCACCTGCCCCGCGAACGGGCCCTGGCGGCCGTTCGCGGGCGTGACCTGGGCGCCCGACGGCGGTCCCTCCTCCAGGTGGTCGGCGGACAGCGTCGCGCGGGCGACGAGCGTCGGGACGACGACCCCGCTCCCCCGCTCGTCGGACGGGCGGTGGGCGGGTGCGGCGACGGCGGCGGACGCAACCGGCAGCGTCAGCGCCGCGGCGACCAGGGCGGCGGTGGCCCGGCGTGCTCCTGTGAGTCTCATGCGACCCATCGAAGTCCCGGTCCGGGACGCTCGCATGCACACAGGAGGACGGTCGGGTGACGGTCGCGTGAACGCCGGTCGACGTCAGACGGGCGTGTGCCAGCCCCCGCGGCGGAAGGCGGGCGTGGCGAGCGCGAGCACGAGCAGCGACGCGACGACGGCACCGAGCATGACGGTCGCCATCGCCACCGCGTCGCCGCCGAGGACGCCGACGAGCGGGCTGACGAGTCCGGCGACCCCTGACTGGAACGCACCGATGACGGCGGCCGCCGTCCCCGCGATCTCGCCGTGCCGCGTGAGGGCGAGCGCAGAGGCGTTCGCGGGGATGAGTCCCTGCATCGACAGCACGAGGAACAGCGCGGCGACGATCCCGACGATCCCGCCGACCCCGGTCACGGCGACGACCAGGAGCCCGACGGCGAACACGCCCTGGATGACGAGCGCGACCCGCAGCAGGCGCACGGGCGCGACGCGCCGCACGAGGGAGGCGTTCGCCTGCGCGGAGAGCACGAGGCCGATGCCGTTGATCGCGAAGAGCAGCGCGAACTGGCCGTGGCTGAGCCCGTAGCCCTCCTGGAGCACGAACGGCGACCCGACGACGTAGCTCATGAGCACCGCCTGCCCGAGGCCCGGGAGGACGGCGAGCGCGACGAAGTGCCGGTCCCGCAGGAGGCTCGCGTACCCCCGCAGGACGACGCGGGCTCCGGCAGGCCGACGGCGCTCGACCGGGAGCGACTCCGGCATCCAGAACAGGACGACGGCGCCGAGCGCGATGCCCGCGAGCGCGAGCACCCAGAACACCGCGTGCCACGAGGCGTGCGCGCCGATGAACGACCCGATCGACGGGGCGAGCAACGGCGCGAGGCCGATGACGAGCATGAGCCGTGAGAGGACGCGGGCGGCGTCGGAGCCGGTGAAGCGGTCGCGGATCGCGGCGATCGCGACGACCGACGCGGACGCGTTGAAGAAGCCCTGGAGCACGCGCAGCCCGATGAGGATCCCGATGTTGGGCGCCATCGCGCACAGGATCGAGGTCACGACGTGCAGCGACAGGCCGACGAGGACCGGCAGGCGGCGGCCGTACCGGTCCGAGAGCGGGCCGATGACGAGCTGCCCGACGGCGCCGCCGATGAGCATGGCGGAGAGCGTGAGCTGGGCCAGAGAGTCCGGGGCGCCCAGGTCCGCACCGACCTCGGGCAGCAGCGGGAGGTACATGTCGACCGTGAGCGCGGGGAGCGTCGCGAGGGCCCCGAGGAGCAGCACCCAGCGGGCCGTGGACCTCGGTCGGGGCATGACGGGGTCGACCGAAGGGGTGGGCATGGCGTCCATCGTATCGATTCGATCGTCGTGGTCACGGCCGCGGAGGACGTGAGCCGCCTCTCCTTCCCACCCGTTCCACCGGCCGGGCGACCGCCGTACAGGGTGTGGGTGGCGTGCGGCAGGCTGGTCCCATGTGCGGACGCTATGCCTCCTTCCGGGACGCCCAGGACCTCGCGGACGAGTTCGCCGTCGCGGACGTGGCCGACGACGCGCGCCTCCTGCCGCCGTCGTGGAACCTCGCCCCCACCGACCCCGTGCGCATCGTCGTCGAGCGCGCCGCGAAGGAGACGGGCGAGATCTGTCGCTCGCTGCGCGTCGCCCGCTGGGGCCTCGTGCCGTCGTGGTCGAAGGACCCGAAGGGCGGGGCGCGCATGATCAACGCGCGGGCGGAGTCGATCCTCGACAAGCCCGCGTTCGCCAAGCCGTTCGGCGTGCGCCGCTGCCTCGTGCCCGCGGAGGGCTACTACGAGTGGCGCGCCCTGCCCGACGGCGAGTCCCCGGTCGGCACCGGGAGCGCGCCCGCGCGGAAGGGCAAGGTCGCGAAGCAGCCGTACTGGATCGCGCCCGACGACGGCCGCAGCGCGGCCTTCGCGGGGCTCTACGAGTTCTGGCGCGACCGGTCGAAGGCGGACGACGACCCCGACCGGTGGCTCGTGTCCACGACGATCGTCACGACCGACGCCGCCCCGTACCTCGCCGAGATCCACGACCGCATGCCGCTCGCCCTGCCGCCCGACGCGTGGGACGCGTGGCTCGACCCGGCGGTCGACGCGCGGGGCGCCGCGGACCTGCTCGGGCTCGGCGGCCCGCACGACGACGTCCCGATGGTCGCGCGCAAGGTCTCGCCCCTGGTCAGCTCCGTGACCAACGACGGCCCCGGTCTGCTCGAGGCGGTCTGACGACGCCCCCGGTCGGGCGACGGCCGAGCGCGCTCGTCAGCCCCGGTACGCCCACTGGAGGCGCACGGGCTCGATCGTCCCGAGGCCCTGGACCTCGGTCTCGGGCTGCGCCGTGAGCGCGAAGCGCGGGTCCCGCGCGAGCATTCCCGCGGTGTCGCGGTCGACGAGGACGGTCGTCGGGTCGGCGATGTCGACGAGGCGCGCCGCGAGGTTGACGCTCGGGCCGAACACGTCGCCGAACCGCGAGAGCACCCGCCCCCACACGAGGCTCACGCGCACGGGCGGGACGTCGACGTCCTCCTCCCGGCCTCCCGCGGCGGCCAGGCCGAGCGCGACCCGCGCGCCGGTCGCGACGTCGTCGGCCACGTAGAGCACCGCGTCGCCGATCGTCTTGACGACGCGGCCGCCCGCGGCGGTGATGACGTCGCGCGCGCTCGTCTCGAAGAGCTGGACGAACTCCGCGAGCTCGCTCGACCCGAGCCCGCGCGTGCGCTGCGTGAACGACACGATGTCGGCGAACCCGACGGCGCGCGGCAGCGGGAGCTCGTGCTCGTCGACCGCGGTGGTCCGCGCGGCGGAGAACTCCACCGCGAACCGCCCCGCGACCGCCGCGAGCTGACGTCGCCACGCGTGCAGGAGCTGCTCCTCGAGCACCGGCGCCAGCTCCGGCAGCCGGTCGAGCACGAGCAGGCGCGCGCTCGTGTCGTCGAGCTCGAAGCGCCGCGTGAGGTGCTCCACCAGCGCCTCGACCTGCCAGAGCACGAGCCGCTCGGTCGTGTGCCCGGTCGACCGGATGAGGGTCGTCAGCGCACGCTCGTCGAGCCGTTCCGCCGCGGAGAACGCGAACACGTCCGCGAGCGCCTGCGCGTCCATCTCGGTGAACGCGTGCTCCTGGCCCTCGGTGAGCGGCAGGCCGAGGGCCTGCCAGTAGGCGCGGACCCGGTCCTCGTCGACGCCGGCGCGTTCCGCGAGCCGCTCGAGGGTGAGGGTGCGCGGACCGCCGAGCAGGGCCTCGTCGAGGGCCGCCTCGGTCGGGACCGGCTCGTCGGTCGCCGCGACGTCCGCGCTGGCCACGTCGTGCTCCGACGCCCCGGCGAGCTCGTTCTCCTCAGGCTCTGCTGGCACCCGGCGATCCTAGTCCTCGCCGGCAGATCGAGGGTCGGCGCCCGGGGTCGTGCCCCGGCGGCGCCCAGGCGAGCACCCAGGTGGGCACCGCTCAGGCCGTCGGGCGCAGGTGGTGCACGTCGCCGCTGCGGTGCACGCGCGTCGTACCGTCGTCGTGGCGGACGACGAGGCCGCCGTCGGGGGCCAGACCGACCGCGAGCCCGACGTCGTCGGCGCCGTCCACGAGCTCGATCCGCACGCGCGTGCCGAGGGTGGCGCTGATGTCGGCGCAATCGGCATCGAGCCCGGCCGTGTGCGCGTCGCCGCCCGCGTCCCGCCAGCGCGCGAGGATCTCGCCGAACGCCTCGTGCAGCGCGACGAGGAGCACCTCCCGGTCGGTCGTCGCCGCCCCGGCGAGCGCGAGGGAGGTGGCGGTGGGCACGGGCAGCTCGTCGCGCGCCTGGCAGACGTTGAGCCCCACGCCGACGACGACGCCGCCGTCGGGCAGAACCTCCGCGAGGATCCCGGCGACCTTGCGCAGTGGCACCGACGTGTCAGCACCAGGTGCCCCCGGGGCGTCCTCTGGCCCTGACAGGTGGCCGCTCGCTCCGAGGCTGTCAGCGCCCGGGGTCACCCCCGCGGCACCGGATGCTGACAGGCTGCCGGGGTCGGGGACGAGGACGTCGTTGGGCCACTTGACGACGGCGTCGACCCCGGCGGTCGCGCGCAGCGCCCGGGCGGTCGCAAGCCCGGCGAGCAGCGGCAGCCAGCTCAGCACCTCGCGCGGGACGGCCGGTCGCAGCAGGATCGACCCGAGCAGCGCCGCGCGCGGCGGCGTCGTCCACGACCGCCCGAGCCGCCCCTTCCCCGCCGGCTGGTGCTCGGCGACGAGCAGCGCCGGCGCGGGCCACGCCTCGGGATCAGCGGCCACGGCGCGCGCGAGCTCCGCGTTGGTCGACCCGGACTCCGCGACCACCTCCAGCCGCGCGAGCGGCCCCGCGGGCGCCACGAGCAGCTCCCGCAAGAACTCCGCCCGCAGCGCAGGCCGCTCCTCGCCGTCGCCTCGGGCATCGTCGTCGCGCGCGGTCACCATGCCCGCCATCCTCGCGCACGCACCCGACCCAGGACGAGGGCCGGCAGCACGCGCACCAGACGGGGAAAGCAGGTCGAACGACAAGGGCGGGTCGTGCGCACCCGTGGGACCAGCCGAACGACGAGGACAGGTTCGGCACGGGCGGGCGAACAGATCCGAGGGTGAGCCGAACGCCGAGGGCGGGGTGGGCGGGGTGGCGCGCGGTCGTGGAGGGCCTGGCGGGAGCGCCGAGGAACGAGGCGCGGATGGTAGACCGCGCGCCACCCCGCCCACCCCGCCCGGACCCGACCACCGCGACCCACCCGAAGCAGCGAGTTGTCGACACCCACCAACGACGGCCCCGGCCACGCTGGCGCCGACCGCATCGAGTTGGTCCCACCCGCCAACTAGGCTCAGGTCCGTGACGGAACCTGCGACGACCCCTGCGGCGGCCTCGCCCGCGACGACCGAGACCGCCGACGCTCCCCGCCTGACCGGCACCGCGGCCAAGCTCGCCGACCTCGACCGCCGACGCGACGAGGCGACGACGCAGCCGGAGGAGGCCGCGCGCACCAAGCAGCACGCGCGCGGCAAGAAGACGGCGCGCGAGCGCATCGAGACGCTGCTCGACGAGGGCAGCTTCGTCGAGCTGGACGCGTTCGCCAAGCACCGGTCGTACAACTTCGGCCTGGAGAAGAAGCGGATCGCGGGCGACGGCGTCGTCGTGGGGCACGGCACGATCGACGGCCGCCAGGTGTGCGTGTACAGCCAGGACTTCACGGTGTTCGGCGGGAGCCTCGGCGAGGTGCACGGCCAGAAGATCACGAAGGTGCAGGACCTCGCGCTGCGCACAGGGGTGCCGCTCATCGGCATCAGCGACGGCGGCGGGGCGCGCATCCAGGAGGGCGTCGCGGCGCTCACGCAGTTCGCGGAGATCTTCCGCCGCAACGTGGCGTCGTCGGGAGTGATCCCGCAGATCTCGCTCATCCTCGGCCCGAGCGCGGGCGGCGCGGTGTACTCCCCCGCGCTGACGGACTTCATCGTCATGGTGGACAAGACGTCGAACATGTTCATCACCGGGCCGGACGTGATCCGCGCGGTGACGGGCGAGGACGTGGGCTTCGAGGAGCTCGGCGGTGGGTTGACGCACAACGAGAAGTCGGGTGTCGCCCACTACCTGGGCAGCGACGAGGACGACGCGATCGACTACGTGCGCCACCTCGTGTCCTACCTGCCGCAGAACAATCTCTCGGACGCGCCGTCGTTCCCGCCCGACGACGTCGAGCTCGCGGTCACGGAGGAGGACCTCGAGCTCGACGCGCTGATCCCCGACTCCGACTCGCAGCCGTACGACATGCGCACGGTGATCGAGCACGTGCTGGACGAGGGTGCGTTCCTCGAGGTGCAGCCGCTGTTCGCGAAGAACGTGCTGGTCGGGTTCGGGCACGTCGAGGGGCAGTCGGTGGGCGTCGTCGCGAACCAGCCCCTCGCGATGGCGGGCACGCTCGACATCGACGCGGCGGAGAAGGCGGCGCGGTTCGTGCGCACGTGCGACGCGTTCAACATCCCCGTCCTCACGCTCGTGGACGTCCCGGGATTCCTGCCGGGCGTGGACCAGGAGCACCAGGGCATCATCCGCCGCGGCGCGAAGCTCATCTACGCGTACGCGGAGGCGACGGTCCCGCTCGTCACCGTCATCACGCGCAAGGCGTACGGCGGCGCGTACATCGTCATGGGGTCCAAGCAGCTCGGCGCGGACGTCAACCTCGCGTGGCCGACGGCGCAGGTCGCGGTCATGGGCGCGGGCGGCGCGGTGAACATCCTGCAGCGGGCCGCGCTCAAGCGTGCGGCGGACGCCGGGGACGACGTCGACGCGGAGCGCGCCCGGCTGGTCGCCGAGTACGAGGACGCGATCGTCAACCCGTGGGACGCGGCCGAGCGCGGGTACGTCGACGCGGTGGTCCGCCCGTCGGAGACACGCGTGCAGGTCGTGCGTGCGCTGCGGGCGCTGCGCACCAAGCGCGCGAGCCTGCCGCCCAAGAAGCACGGCAACATCCCGCTGTGACCGCCCCGACGAGCCCCACGAGGGAGGACAAGGCATGAGCCACGACGACGCCACGCACGGACCTGTGCCGCTCGGGTCGGTGGACCCGGCGCCGCTGCACGCAGCGGTCGACGCGCTCACGGCGGCGCTGCACGAGTACGTCGAGACGGCGGTCGGCGTGCGCGCCGAGTTCGGGGCGTCCGAGGCGGACGAGGACCCCCGGGTGCTCGCGCTCGAGAGCCGCGTCGGCGCGCTGAACGCCCGGCTGTTCGACGAGCTGCACGGCGCGCTCGGCATGCACGCCGACCTCACGACGTCGGTGTGGGACCCCGGCCCCGACGAGGAGGTGGACGACGACGCCTCGCCCGCGGACGTCCTGGACGACACCTTCACCCTCGACTACGTCGTCGTGACGCGTCCCGGTGGGCCCGAGCTCGACGACGTCGTCGGGCTGCTCGACCGGTGGGGCCACGAGGCGCGCGAGCGTCTCCTCGAGGCCGGCTACGCCGTCCCCGAGTGGGGCGTGGGGCGCGGGGCGGACGACCACGACCACGACGAGGACGACGAGTGAGCGCTCCAGGGCCCGACGCCCCGAACGTGCGCGTCGTGCGCGGCGTTCCGGACGACCTCGAGGTCGCGGCCCTCGTCGCGGGTCTCGCCGCGGCGGCCGCGGCGGGGGAACTGCCCGACGACGTCGCGCCCGTGGACGAGTGGACCAACCGTGCGCGGGGGTTGCGGGGGGTCGGCGGCGGCGCCACGGCGAAGAGCTTCGGCGGGCGCTCGGGGCGCCACAACGCCGACGCGTGGCGCTGGAGCCTGCGCTCGTGAGCACGCAGCCGCGCCGACGCCATCTGCCGGAGCGCGCCGTGCTCGTCGAGCTCCCGGCCTCCGCCGACGCGGTGGAGGCCGACCCCTCGACGCTTCCCCCCGGTGCGCCGGTCGCGGCGTGGCGCCGGTGGGGGTGGGCGGTCGCGTTCGTGCCGACCCTGGCGGCGATCGTGTACCAGCGCGTCGCGGCCGGTCGGGACTGGCCGGTCCCCGACCTCGTCGTCGTGGCGGCGACGCTCGGGCTGCTCGCCACGGCGCTCCTCGCGCTCGTCCGCTACCAGGACGACCGGTCCGCCTCCGCTCTCGACCGAGGCCGGGAGGCGCTGCTCTCGGCGCCGGTCCGCACGACCGGCACCGTCACGCGCGCCGAACCGGCGGACGGCCAGGACCCCGACACCGGCGGCGCCCGTGCGCTGCGAGGGACGCTCGTGGTGACCCCGCCCTCGGGCGAGGCGCTCGCGCGCCCCGCACGCGTCGTCGTCCCTGCCGGTGTCGAGGGTCCACGGTCTGGCGACCCGGTCGCCGTCTGGCACGCCGCGCAGGACGAGGACGCGACCGGTGTCCTCCTCGTGCGCTACCACCGGGCGTGGGCGGACGACCTGGTCGCGGCGCTGCGTCGCCCCTCGAACGAGGAAGCACGCCCCTCGACGGACGACGAGGCAGGCCCGCGCGCCGAGTAGTCTCGTCCGGGTGAGCGACACGACCACCACAGCTGCCGGCGAGTCCGCCGGGATCCCTGACCGCACACCCACGCCGATCGACGCCGTCGCCGAGGCGTACGTCCTGCGCGTCGCCGAGCTCGACCCGATCTCCGCGACCGCGATGGGCCTGTCGGGGTACGACCACCTCGTCACCGACCTCTCCCCCGCGGGCCACGAGGCGCGCGCCGAGGCCGATCGCGCAGTGCTGCGCGAGCTCGAGGGCCTCGAGCCGGTGGACGACGTCGACCGCGTCACCCTCGCGGCGATGCGCGAGCGCGTCGGCCTGCAGCTCGAGCTGCACGAGGCAGGCGAGCCGCTCGCGAGCCTCAACAACATCGCCTCGCCCGTGCAGGAGCTGCGCGACGTCTTCGACATCATGCCGACAGGGACCGTCGAGGCGTGGGAGAACATCGCGTCGCGCCTGAACGGCCTGCCCACCGCGATCGACGGCTACATCGCGTCGCTCACCGAGGCTGCGGCGCGCGGCAACGTCGCCGCCATCCGCCAGGTCCGCGTCGGGGTCCAGCAGTCCCGCGAGCTCGCGGACGCGGAGGGTTCGTTCTTCACGACGTTCGTCGCCGGCCCCGAGGCCGATGCCGTCCTCGACGACTCGTCGGCGTGCTCGCTGGTCCGCAAGGAGCTGGAGCACGGCGCGACGGCGGCCCGCGAGGCGTACGGTCGGCTCGCCGACTTCCTCGAGACCACGCTCGCGCCGCAGGCGCGCCAGGAGGACGCCGTCGGGCGCGAGCGCTACCGGCTCTTCTCCCGCACGTTCCTCGGCGCCGAGGTCGACCTCGACGAGACGTACGCGTGGGGCCTCGAGGAGCTCGCGCGCGTCGTCGCCGAGCAGGAGGAGATCGCGCGCCGCATCGCCGGGCCGGGCGCGAGCGTCGAGGACGCGGTCGCCGCGCTGGACGCCGACCCGTCGCGCAAGCTGCTCGGCACCGACGCGCTGAAGTCGTGGATGCAGGAGACGTCCGACGCCGCGATCACCGCGCTGAACGGGGTCCACTTCGACATCCCGGCGCCCGTGCTCGACCTCGAGTGCATGATCGCGCCCACGCAGACCGGCGGGATCTACTACACGCCCCCGAGCGACGACTTCTCGCGGCCCGGCCGCATGTGGTGGTCCGTCCCCGCGGACGTCACCGAGTTCAACACGTGGCGCGAGAAGACGACCGTGTTCCACGAGGGCGTCCCGGGCCACCACCTGCAGTGCGGCCAGGCCGTGTACGCGCGCGCGACCCTCAACACGTGGCGCCGGCTCGCGTGCTGGGTCTCGGGTCACGGCGAGGGCTGGGCCCTGTACGCCGAGCGACTCATGGCGGACCTCGGGTTCCTCGACGACGACGGCGACCGGCTCGGCATGCTCGACGCGCAGCGCATGCGGGCCGCGCGCGTCGTGCTCGACATCGGCGTGCACCTCGGCCTGGAGGCTCCGGAGGAGTGGGGCGGGGGGACGTGGGACGCCGACAAGGCGCTCACGTTCCTGCGCGCCAACGTCAACATGCCCGACTCGTTCGTGCGCTTCGAGCTCGACCGCTACCTCGGCTGGCCCGGCCAGGCGCCGTCGTACAAGGTCGGGCAGCGCCTGTGGGAGGCCACGCGCGACGACGCGCGCGCGGCCGCCGAGGCCCGCGGCGAGACCTTCGACGCGAAGGCGTTCCACGAGCGCGCGCTGAACCTCGGGTCGGTGGGTCTCGACGTGCTGCGCGACGCGCTCGCGTGACCCAGCCCGCGACGGGCTGACGCGTGGGCGCCGTCCTCACCGGTTTCGCGATCATCGGCGTGGTCGTCGCCGTCGGGTACGTCACCGCGCGTCTCGGCATCGGCGGGCCCGAGGCGAGGACGGCGCTCAACCGCATCGGCTTCTTCGTCGCCAGCCCGGCGCCGCGACGACGAGCGGGCGGCTCTCCTGGCGGTTCGTCCTCGCCCAGCCCGTGCGCAACCCGATCATCCTCGGCTCGCTCGCGGGCGCCGTCGTGTCGGTGACGGGCTGGGAGCCGCCCGTCGCGGTCATGGCGCCGCTCGACATCCTCGGCGGCGCGGCGATCCCCATGATCCTGCTCGCGTTCGGCATGTCACTGCACGGGACCAAGCCCCTGCGGCGCGGCGAGCCGCGCGTCGCCGTCGGGGTGGCGAGCGCGGCCAAGCTGCTCGTCATGCCGGTGGTCGCCTTCGTCGTCGCGCGGTTCGTGCTCGGGCTCGACGACGCCGTGGTGGCCTCGGCGGTCACGCTCGCCGCCCTGCCCACCGCCCAGAACGTCTACAACTACGCCGCCCGGTTCGGGCGGGGCGAGATCCTCGCGCGCGACACGATCCTCGTCACGACCCTGGGCTCGCCGGTCGTGCTCCTCGTCGCCGCCCTTCTCGTCGCGTAGTCGGCGCGAGCGCAGGACCGGCTCGGCGCGAACGGGCGTCGGCGTCGTGCCGCCGCGGGGACGCCCGGCCCCGGTAGTCTGCGCGGGTGCCTCGTCTCGTCCTCGCCTCCCGCTCCCCCGCCCGCCTCACGACGCTGCGCGCGGCGGGCGTCGACCCGCTCGTCCGGGTCTCGGGCGTCGACGAGGACGCGATCCTGCGCGCGGCCGCCGAGGCGCGCGGCGGGCTGGAGCCGGTCGACGCCGTGCTGGTCCTCGCGCGCGCGAAGGCCGAGGAGGTCGTGCGCGCGCTCGCGGACGAGGACACCGCCGAGGGCCTCGGAGGGGCGTCCTCCGACGACGCGCTCCTCGTCGGTTGCGACTCGATGCTCGAGCTCGACGGGGAGGTGCTGGGCAAGCCCACGGACGCCGACGACGCGCGCACCCGCTGGCACGCGATGCGCGGCCGGGCGGGCGTCCTGCACACCGGCCACTGGCTCGTGGACCTCCGCGTGCCCGAGGCGGGCGGCACCGGCTCGGCCTCCGGCGCGACCAGCTCCACGACAGTGCACTTCGCCGACCTCTCCGACGAGGAGATCGACGCGTACGTCGCGACCGGCGAGCCCCTGCACGTCGCGGGCGCGTTCACGATCGACGGCCTCGGCGGCCCGTACGTCGAGCGCATCGAGGGCGACCACCACGGCGTCGTCGGCATCAGCCTGCCGCTGCTGCGGACCCTGCTTGCCGACGTCGGCGTCGCCTGGCACCAGCTGCGGGCCTGACCGCTTCCCTGCCCCGGGGCGTTCGCTCGCGGCCGGCCCCGGCTGAGTCCCCGCACGGGTCGCACGCCCCGTATTGTCGGGGCCGGACAATCCCGCGACCCGAGCGACGCGCTGGAGCGCTCCGCTATGGAGGTTTCCTCCAATCGCCCCCGACGTGCCTTGGCTTCTTCTCCAATCTTGTCCGGTACCCGCCTCGGGAGCGTGATCGCCGCCGCGCGCACGCGTTACCGTGAGCCGTGCCCGCGAACCCCACCCGCTCCCTGCGCAAGGTCCTCATCGCCAACCGTGGCGAGATCGCCGTCCGGATCGTCCGTGCCTGCGCCGACGCCGGCATCGCGTCGGTCGCGGTCTACGCCGACCCCGACCGGCAGGCGCCGCACGTGCACCTCGCCGACGAGGCGTTCGCACTCGGGGGCGCGCGCGCCGCGGAGACCTACCTCGACATCGCCAAGCTGCTCGACGTCGCGCGCCGCTCCGGCGCCGACGCGGTGCACCCCGGCTACGGGTTCCTGGCGGAGAACGCGGAGTTCGCCCAGGCCGTCCTCGACGCCGGTCTCGTCTGGATCGGACCGCCCCCGGCCGCGATCGAGGCGCTCGGCGACAAGGTGAGCGCGCGCCACATCGCACAGCGTGCCGGCGCCCCGCTCGTCCCCGGGACCGCCGACCCCGTGGCCGACGCGAGCGAGGTGCACGCCTTCGCCGCCGAGAACGGGCTGCCCGTCGCGATCAAGGCGGCGTTCGGCGGCGGCGGACGCGGGCTCAAGGTCGCGCGCACCGTCGACGAGATCGACGAGCTCTTCGACTCCGCGGTGCGTGAGGCTACGGCCGCGTTCGGGCGCGGCGAGTGCTTCGTCGAGCGCTACCTCGACACCCCCCGCCACGTCGAGACCCAGTGCCTCGCCGACGAGCACGGCACCGTCGTCGTCGTCTCCACGCGCGACTGCTCGCTGCAGCGCCGCCACCAGAAGCTCGTCGAGGAGGCCCCCGCGCCGTACCTCAGCGCCGCCCAGGAGGCCGAGCTCTACAAGGCGTCCGAGGCGATCCTGCGCGAGGCCGGGTACGTCGGCGCGGGCACGTGCGAGTTCCTCGTCGGCGCCGACGGGACCATCTCGTTCCTCGAGGTCAACACGCGGCTCCAGGTCGAGCACCCCGTCTCCGAGGAGGTCACGGGCATCGACCTCGTGCGCGAGCAGCTGCGCATCGCCGCGGGCGAGCCGCTCGGCTACACGTCGACGCAGGTGCGCGGCCACTCGATCGAGTTCCGCATCAACGGCGAGGACCCCGCCGCGAACTTCCTGCCCGCCCCCGGCCGGATCACGCGACTGCGCTTCCCCTCCGGGCCCGGCGTCCGCGTCGACTCGGGCGTCGCCGAGGGCGACACCATCTCGGGCGCGTTCGACTCCATGATCGCGAAGGTCATCGTCACCGGCGCGACGCGCGAGCAGGCGGTCCAGCGTGCGCGCCGCGCGCTGCGCGAGCTCGAGGTCGAGGGCATCCCGACGGTCGTCCCGTTCCACCGCGCAGTGCTCGACGCGGAGGCCTTCGTCCCGGCAGGAGACGAGCCCTTCCGCGTCCACACCCGGTGGATCGAGACCGAGTTCGCCGACGAGCTCGCCGCGCTCGCCCCGGCCGGCGCGACGTCGTCGGACGAGGACGACGAACCCCTCGCGACCGAGCGCGTCGTCGTCGAGGTCGGCGGCAAGCGCCTCGAGGTCGTCCTCCCGGCAGGGCTCGGGATGGCGGCAGGCCGAGCGCGCACCGCGAACGCCGCACGGCGACCCGCGCGACGCGCCGCCGCGAAGTCCAACGGCGCCACCTCCGGCACGACCCTCGCCTCCCCCATGCAGGGCACGATCGTCAAGGTCGCCGTCGCCGACGGTGCCCAGGTCGCCGAGGGCGACCTCGTCGTCGTCCTCGAGGCCATGAAGATGGAGCAGCCCCTCCTCGCCCACCGCGCCGGCACGGTCCGGTCCCTCACCGCCGCGGCCGGCGCGAGCGTCAGCTCAGGCACCGCCATCTGCGAGATCGTCGACTGACGTTCCGCGTGGCGTAGGTCAGGTCCACGACCCGCATGGTCGGGTGGGTGGCCGGGCTCGCGTCCACGACCCGCGTGGTCGCGTCGGGTGGTCAGGGTGGGTGGTGCGCTCGGGCTGCCGCGCCGGCACCGACGTCCGCGTCGCGTTGTCAGCGCTCCACGGGCCCACGGACCCGTACGGCGCTGACAACTTCCGGTGGCCGACAGTTGTCAGCGCCTCACCGGTCCCCAGACTTTCGGAACGCTGACAGGTTGCGGCCTACCACCGCGCGACGCGCGACCGCACCGGAACGCGTGACCCGAGCGCGCGGGTCGTGCGGTGACGGGCAGGACGAGCGGTGGGGCGGGCCGTGTGCGAAGAACGTCAAGGCGCGCTCGTGGAGCGAGGACGAACGACCGTGGTGACGGCGCGCCAGTCCGAGCACAGGGTCCGCCCCCACCGCGGACCCGACCCCGCGGGTTGTGGGACCCGGCGCAGACGCGACGGGGACAGTCCCGACGAACGGCTAGCGGGCCTCTCCGGCGGCCCGCATGGCGCGGCGGCCCGACGGCAGGGCCACGGCGATCGCGATGACGAGGAACATGAGGATCCCGGAGACGATCAGCAAGGACTCCACGGAGTACCGGTCGGCGAGGGGGCCGAAGATCACCATGCCGAGCGGCATCGAGACGGCCATGACGATGCCGACGAAGCCGAAGACGCGGCCCTGGCGCTCGGGATCGACGGTCTCCTGGAGGACGGTCATCGAGGTCGTGGAGAACGGCGGCACAGCCAGGCCGAGCAGGAACATGAAGGCGAAGAAGACCCACATGTTCGTGGACAGACCCATCCCGACGGAGAGCAGCCCGAACACGAACGTGGCGCCGACGATCATCGCGATCCGGTTCTTGAGCCCGCCCCAGGTGGCGAGCAGGACCCCGCCCAGCAGCATCCCGACGGAGAACGCGATCTCGTTGACGGTGAGCTTCCAGACCTCCTCGCCGAACGTGCGCGCGACCATGAGCGGCGTGAGGTAGGACGGGGCCACGATGAGCAGGAACACCACGGCGTAGAGCCCGAGGACCCAGCGCACGAACGGGTGCGAGCCGAGGTAGCGGAATCCTTCGACGAGGTCGTCGAAGTACCCGGCCCGCTCGGCCCCGGCAGCCGCGCGGCCGAGGGTCGGGACGGGGACGAGCAGGAGGAGTCCGATGCCGACGACGGCCGTGACGACGTCGATGAAGAACACCGCCACGAGGGACATGCTCGCGTAGACGGCCGCCGCGACGGCCGGCGCGAGGAGCATCATCGCGGACTGGATCGACTGGTTGATCCCGTTGACCCGCATCAGCCTGCTCGTCGGCACGATCTGCGGGAGCAGCGCGGCGACGGCGGGCGTCTGGATCCCCGCGCCCGTCGAGCGGATCGCGAGAGCGGCATAGATGAGCCACAGGTCGTCGGCACCCCCGAGCATGAGGAGCGCGAGGGCGAGCGTGGTCACGGCGATCGTGCCGTCCGCCGCGATGACGAGCGCCTTGCGGTTCACGCGGTCGGCCCACACGCCGCCGAAGATCGAGACGACGGCTTGCGGCAGGAAGCCGAAGAGCGTGCTCAGCGCGAGCACCGACCCGGACTTCGTCTCGATCGTCAGGTGCCACATGACCGCGTACTGGACGAGCATCGAGCCGAACAGCGAGACCGTCTGGCCCGAGAGGAAGACGGTGGCGTCCCGACGCCAGCGGGGCATCGCGAGGGTGTCGTCGGCGGGCGCCTCGGCCACGTCGGTCGCGGCTACGGGCCCCGCGGCGGACCGGGCGTCGTCGGGCAAAGGGGTCGAGTCATTGTCGTACGGCGTATGGCTCACGGTTGCATCCTGCCGCGAGGGTCCGACACGGTCCACGGGATTCTCCGGAGGGCGGACAAGGACGGGTCGCTCGGCGACCGTGCGCCGTCGCCTGTCGCAGGTCGCCCGACGGTGTCGGCACCCGTCGACGGCGCCAGGTCAGCTCGGCGCTGCCTCGGGGTTGGGGTCCACCGAGCCTACGTGGGCGATCTTCGCGAGCTGCCGCCACACGAGGGCGAGCGTCACGCCCGCCCCGACGAACGCGAACCAGAAGGGCGCCGTGATGCCCCACGTCTCGGCGAGGACTCCGCCGAGCGCCTGCCCGAGGGCGATGCCGCCGAACACGCAGACCATGTACACCGAGCCGACGCGGCCCTGGAACTCGGTCGGCACGGCGCGCTGGCGGATCGTGTTGGACACGGTCCCCCACACGAACGCGTACGCACCGAAGACGACCATGATCACGAGCGCTACCCAGCCGGTCGTCGTGAGCGCGAGCGCGAGGTGCATGACGACCTCCAGCGAGAGGCACACGCGCATGAGGAGGGCGAGGCTCGCGTGCCGCTCGAGCCACCCGAACGACGCGATGCCGACGATACCGCCGACAGCCGACGCCGTCGTGAGCAGGCCGAACCCGACCTCACCCATCTGCAGGTGGTCGAGGGCGTACTTCACGAGGACGCCCCACGGGGCCGCCCACGTGACGTTGAACGCGAGGATCACGAGCGCGAGCGTGCGGACTGGCGCGTTCGAGAGGATCCAGCGCACACCCTCCGCGATGTCCTGGCGCACGTGGGTGTGCGCTTCACGGACGCCACCGGGCGGCGTCGCGATGCGGCTCACCAGCACGACGGCGAGCGCGACGCACACGACCTGGACGACGAACGGCCAGACCATCCCGGCCGCGAAGAGGAACGCCCCGACGGGTGGGCCGAGGAGCTGGTTCGCGGCGAGGAACCCCGCCTGCAGGCGCGCGTTGCCGGTGCCCAGGTCGCGCGACTCGACGAGCATCGGCAGCAGCGTCTGGGACGCGGAGTCGGCGAACACCTCCGCGACGCCGTAGAGGAACATCACGACGAGCACGAGGCCGATGCTCACGTGGCCGGTGCCGATCACGACGCAGAGCCCCACCACTACGAGCGCGCGCAGCGCGTTCGCGACCATGACGACGACGCGCCGGTCGAGGCGGTCCGCGAGCGCCCCGGCCCACAGCCCGAACAGGAGCCAGGGCAGGCGCTGCAGGAGCGCAGCCAACGCGACGAGGAAGGCCGAGTCGGTCTGGGAGGCAACGAGCAGCGGACCGGCGGCGAGCGCGATGCCGTCGCCGACGTTGCTCACCCACGACGACGACAGCAGCCAGCGGAAGCTGGTGCCCATGCGCCGTGGCGCGACGATCTCCCCGACCTTGCTCACAAGCGGAAGATCGTACTCGGCGTCCGGCACGGGCCCGCGCGGCCGGCATCCACCCGGCAGATGCCGCCGGAGGCCGTCAGTTCTGACCCGGTCCCGGTCGTCGTCGGAGCCTGGCAGCATGGCCCCGTGACCATCCCCACCGCGCCGCGCGACCCGAGCGAGCCGCCGCCACGGCTTCCCCGCCACCTGCAGCCCGGCGACGGTTGGGTCGAGTGCGACTGCGGACGCCGGCACTGGGGCCTGTTCGGCGCGGCCGGGCTCCTGCTGGGGCGCCGCGACGACGACGGGCGGCTGACCGACGTCGTCCTGCAGCACCGCGCGCCGTGGTCCGACCAGGGCGGGACGTGGGGCGTGCCGGGCGGCGCCGTCGGGCCGGACGAGACGCCCGCGCAGGGGGCGCTGCGCGAGGCGCGCGAGGAAGCGGGGATCGAGCCCGAGCACGTGCGCGTCCTCGGCGAGCGTGTCCTCGACCACGGTCCGTGGCGGTACACGACCGTCCTTGCCGAGCTCGCGGACGGCGCGCGCCTCGAGCCGCGCGCGACGGACGCCGAGAGCATCGAGGTCCGCTGGGTACCGGTCGACGACGTGGCCACCCTCGACCTCCTGCCCGCCTTCGCGGACGCGTGGCCGGCGCTGCGCGAGATGCTCGACGGCGGTCTGTCGTCCCGCTGAGTCGGGCGCCTACCCCCGCGCGGGGGCGAGGTCGCGCACGGCGGGACCGATCGTCTCGCCGTAGGCCCGCAGCGTCTCGTCCTTCGCGTCGTGCTGGAGGTAGATCGCGAACTGGTCGACCCCGAGCGCGGCGAGCTCGCGCAGCCGCTCGACGTGCCGCTCGGGCGGGCCGACGAGGCAGAACCGGTCGACGATCTCGTCCGTGACGAACGCGGTGTGCGTGTTGCCCGCCCGCCCGTGCTCGTTGTAGTCGTAGCCCTCCCGCCCGGCGACGAAGTCCGTGAGCGCGCGCGGGATCCGCACGCCCGCATCCTCCTCGGTGCCGCCCGGCCCGTAGCGCGCGACGATCTCCGCGACGTGGTTGCCGACCATCCCGCCGAACCAGCGGCACTGGTCGTAGGCGTGCGCGAGGCCGCGCCGACCCGCCTCACCGTCCGACGGCGCCTGCGCCGTCACGTACGCGGGCGCGGCCACGCAGATGCTCACCTCGTCCGGGTCACGCCCGGCGCGCGCGGCCGCGGCGCGCACGGCCTCGACGGACCAGGCCACGACGTCGGGGTCGGCGAGCTGGAGGATGAACCCGTCGCCCACCTCCCCGGTCAGCGCGAGCGCCTTCGGCCCGTACGCTGCGACCCACACGGGCAGCCGGGAGTCCGGGTTCCACGGCAGCCGCAGCGTCGAGCCGCGGTACTCGAACCCCTGCCCGGACGCGAGGCCGCGGATGACGCCGATCGCCTCGCGGAGCTCGGCCAGGGTCACGGGGCGGCCGTTGATGACGCGCACCGCCGAGTCCCCGCGCCCGATGCCGCAGATGGTCCGGTTGCCGAACATCTCGTTGAGCGTCGCGAACAGCGAGGCCGTCACCGTGACGTCGCGCGTCGCGGGGTTGGTGACCATCGGGCCGACCGTGACCCGGTGCGTGGCCGAGAGGATCTGGGAGTAGACGACGAACGGCTCCTCCCACAGCAGGTGCGAGTCGAACGTCCACACGTGGCTGAACCCGTAGGTCTCCGCCTGGCGTGCGAGCTCGACGACCCGCCACGCGGGCGGGTCGTTCTGCAGCACCACCCCGAGGTCCATGCGCTCCCCTTCTGGTCCGAGTCCGCCCGTGTGCGCCGCTCAGCGCAGGTACGCCGACAGCCCGCGCCGCAGGAACTGTCCGTGCCCGGGGCTGCCGCGGTACTCCCCGTCCTCCACGATCACCCGACCGCGCGACATCACCACGTCCACGTGCCCGTCGATCTCGTACCCCTCCCACGCGGAGTGGTCCATGAACATGTGGTGGGTCGTGTCGTACCCGATCGACGTGTGCCCCGCGGGGTCGTACACGACGACGTCGGCGTCGGCGCCCGGGGCGAGCACGCCCTTGCGGCCGTCGAGCCCGAACATGCGCGCCGGCGTCGTGCAGCACAGCTCGACCCAGCGCTCGCGCGAGATCCGTCCGTCGACCACGCCCTGGTAGAGCAGGTTCAGCCGGTGCTCGACGCCGCCGATCCCGTTGGGGATCTTGGAGAAGTCGCCGCGGCCGAGCTCCTTCTGCTCCTTCATGCAGAACGGGCAGTGGTCGGTGCTCACGACCGACAGGTCGCCCGTGCGCAGGTACCGCCACAGCTCGTCCTGGTGCCCTTCGGCGCGCGAGCGCAGCGGCGTCGAGCACACCCACTTGGCCCCCTCGAAGTCGCCCCACTCCTCGCTGCGCGCCGCGAGCTGCTCCTCGAGCGAGAGGTAGAGGTACTGCGGGCAGGTCTCCCCGAAGACGTCGAGCCCCTCGTCGCGGGCGCGGGCGAGCGTCGCGACGGCCTGCTTGGCGGACATGTGCACGACGTACAGCGGCGCCCCCGTGAGGCGCGCGAGCATGATCGCGCGGTGCGTCGCCTCCTCCTCGGTCTCCCACGGTCGGCTCGTGCCGTGGAAGTACGGGGCCGTGTCGCCGCGGTCGAGGGCCTGGCGCACGAGCACGTCGATCGCGATGCCGTTCTCGGCGTGCATCATGACCACCGACCCGTTGTCGCGCGCCTTCTGCATCGCGCGCAGGATCTGGCCGTCGTCGCTGTAGAACACGCCGGGATAGGCCATGAAGAGCTTGAAGCTCGTGATGCCCTCGTCGACGAGCTCGTCCATGGCCTTGAGCGCGTCGTCGTCGACACCGCCGAGGATCTGGTGGAACCCGTAGTCGATCGCGCAGTTCCCGGCCGCCTTCTCGTGCCACGCGGCGAGGCCGTCCTGGACGCGCTCCCCGGTGCGCTGGACGGCGAAGTCGACGATCGTCGTCGTGCCGCCCCAGGCCGCGGCGCGCGTGCCGGTCTCGAACGTGTCGGACGCGGCCGTGCCGCCGAACGGCAGCTCCATGTGCGTGTGGCAGTCCACGGCGCCGGGGATGACGTACTTGCCGGTCGCGTCGATCACGCGCTCGGCGGTCGCGGCGAGGTCGGCCCCCAGGCTCGTGTCCCCGGGTCGCAGCAGCGCGGCGACCTGCTCGCCGTCGACCAGCACGTCGGCGGGCGTCGAGCCCGTGGGCCCGACGACGGTCCCTCCCCGGATCAGCGTGTGCGGCATCGCGTGGTCTCCCCTCTCGGTGGCGGACGGTGCGGTGGGGCGGCCGGCTCAGGGCCGGGTCAGGTCGTCGTAGGCGTCGGGCCGGCGGTCCCGGTAGAACTGCCAGCGGTCCCGCACGACGCGCAGGAGGTCCATGTCGAGGTCGCGGACGATGAGCTCTTCCTCGTGGTCGTCGGCGGGGTCGCCGACGAACGCGCCCTCGGGGTCGACGAAGTACGACGTGCCGTAGAAGTCGTCGTCGCCCAGGTCCTCGATCCCGACGCGGTTGATCGCGCCGACGTAGTACTCGTTGGCCACGGCCGCTGCCGGCTGCTCGAGCCGCCACAGGTAGTTCGAGAGGCCGCGGCTCGTCGCGCTCGGGTTGAGCACGATCTCGGCGCCGTTCAGCCCGAGCGCGCGCCAGCCCTCGGGGAAGTGCCGGTCGTAGCAGATGTACACGCCCACGCGCCCGACGGCGGTGTCGAACACCGGGTAGCCCATGTTCCCGGGACGGAAGTAGAACTTCTCCCAGAACCCGCGCACGTGCGGGATGTGCGTCTTGCGGTACTTGCCGAGGTAGCGCCCGTCGGCGTCGATCACGGCGGCGGTGTTGTACAGGACGCCCGGCTGCTCCTCCTCGTACACGGGCAGCACGACGACGGTCCCCAGCTCGGCCGCGAGCGCCGAGAACCGCTCGACCGTCGGCCCGGGGACGGACTCGGCGTACGCGTAGTACGCGGCGTCCTGCACCTGGCAGAAGTACGGCCCGTAGAACAGCTCCTGGAAGCACACCAGCTTCGCGCCCTGGTCGGCGGCGTCGCGCAGGTGCTTCTCGTGGACGTCGATCATCGACTCCTTGTCGCCCGTCCAGCGGACCTGGGTGAGCGCGGCACGCACGGTGGTCATGAACCCTCCTCGGGTGTCCGGTCGGTCATTCCCGCACCGCCTCGACGTGCTCGTCGGCGACGTCGAGCGCGGCGTCGATCGCGGCGAGGCCGTGCTCGAGGTCCTCGGCGGACGTGACGAGCGGTGGCGCGACGTGCAGGCGGTTGAAGTGCACGAACGGCCACACGCCCCGCTGCTTGATCGCGGCGACGACGGCGCCCATGGGCGCGGCGGCGGGTCCGCTCGCGTTGAACGGGACGAGGGGCTCGCGCGTCTGGCGGTCGCGCACGAGCTCGACGGCCCAGAAGAACCCGAGCCCGCGGACCTCGCCGACGCTGGGGTGCCGGGCCGCGATCTCGCGCAGCCGGGGGCCGATCAGGTCGGCGCCCAGAGCGCGGACGCGTTCGAGGATCCGCTCGTCCTCGAAGACCCGGACCGACTCGACCCCGACCGCGCACGCCAGCGGATGGCCGGAGTAGGTGAGGCCGCCGGGGAACACGCGGTCGTCGAACGTCTGCGCGACGTGCTCGCCGATGACGACGCCACCGAGCGGCACGTAGCCGGAGTTCACGCCCTTGGCGAAGACCACGAGGTCGGGCACGACGCCCCACCGGTTCACGGCGAACCACTCGCCGACACGCCCGAACCCGACCATCACCTCGTCGGTGACGAGGAGGATGCCGTGCTCGTCGCACAGCTCCCGGACGCCGGCGAGGTAGCCGTCGGGCGGGACCAGCACGCCGTTCGTCCCGACGATCGTCTCCAGCAGGATCGCCGCGATCGTCCCGGGCCCCTCGAGCTGCACGACCTCCCGCAGGTGAGCGAGCGCCCGCACCCCCTCCTCCGCGTCGTCGCGCGCCCCGAACGCCGAGCGGTAGGTGTACGGGCCGAAGAAGTGGCGCACCTGGGGGTCCGGCGCGACCTCGTTGGGCCAGCGCCGCGGGTCGCCCGTGAGGGAGATCGCCGTCGCGGTGTTGCCGTGGTACGACCGGTACGCGGAGAGCACCTTGGCCCGTCCCGTGTGCAGGCGGGCCAGGCGCACGGCGTTCTCGACGGCGTCCGCCCCGCCGTTGGTGAAGAACACGCGCCACCGCCGCTCGCCGTCCCCCGGGTCGCTCCTCGAGCCACCGCGCGTCCCGGGCGCCCGCTCCGCGATGAGCCGGGCGAGCTCGCCCCGCACGTCGTTCGCGAACGTCGGCCCGACGGTCGCGAGCCGCCCCGCCTGCGCCTGGATCGCCGCGACGAGCCGCGGGTGCTGGTGGCCGAGGTTGAGGTTGACGAGCTGCGAGGCGAAGTCGAGGTAGCGGTTGCCGTCCTCGTCCCAGAACCACGCGCCCTCACCCCCCGCGACGGGCAGGGGGTCGATCGCGCCCTGCGCGGACCAGGAGTGGAAGACGTACCGGTCGTCCGCGCGCGTCCGGGAGGTCGACGTTCCCGCCGTCGCCCCCTGCACGAGGTCCTCCGTGGTCACGCGTCGCTCCCCTCGGTCGTCCGTGTCGTCATCGGCACGGGCATCACCGCGTCCGGGGGAAGCCGAGGTCGACCCCGGCCGTGGACGGGTCGGGCCAGCGCGTCGTGACGACCTTCGTCCGCGTGTAGAACTGCACGCTCTCCGGCCCGTAGACGTGCAGGTCACCGAAGAGCGAGCTCTTCCAGCCGCCGAACGAGTAGTACCCGACCGGCACGGGGATGGGGACGTTGACCCCGATCATCCCCGCGCGGGCGTCGACCTCGAACGCGCGCGCCGCGCCGCCGTCGCGCGTGAAGATCGCCGCGCCGTTGCCGTAGGGGTTGTCGTTGACGAGCCCGACCGCCTCGTCGTAGGTCTCGGCCCGGACGACCGACAGGACCGGCCCGAAGATCTCCTCCCGGTACACCGTGTGCTCGGGCCGCACGTGGTCGACGAGCGTCGGGTGCAGGAAGAAGCCCTCGCCGAGGTCGGGTGATCCGGCGGGCGCATCGCGCCCGTCGACGACGAGCGTCGCACCCTCGTCCGTGGCGGTCCCCACGCGCGCGGCCACGCGGTCGCGGTGCTCGGCCGTGATGAGCGGGCCCATCTGGGACGCGGGGTCGTCCCCCGGCCCGACGACGAGGCGCGCCACGCGCTCGCGGATCGCCTCGACGAGCGGGTCGGCCACGGCGCCCACCGCGACGAGCACCGACACCGCCATGCACCGCTCGCCCGCCGACCCGTACGCCGCCGAGACCGCTGCGTCCGCCGCGACGTCCACGTCGGCGTCGGGCAGGACGACCATGTGGTTCTTCGCGCCGCCGAGCGCCTGGACGCGCTTGCCGTGCCGCGTGCCCGTCTCGTAGACGTGCCGCGCGACGGGCGTCGAGCCGACGAAGCTCACGGCCTCGACGTCCGGGTGCTCGAGCAGGCGCTCGACCGCGACCCGGTCGCCCTGCACGACGTTCACGACGCCGTCGGGCAGCCTCGCCTCCTGGAGCAGGCGCGCGACGAGGAGCGACGCGGACGGGTCGCGCTCGCTCGGCTTGAGCACGACCGTGTTCCCGCACGCGATCGCGTTCGGGATCATCCACAGCGGCACCATGGCCGGGAAGTTGAAGGGCGTGATGCACGCGACCACGCCGAGGGGCTGCTTCACCTCGTGCACGTCCACGCCCGAGGACGCCTGCTCGGTGTACCCGCCCTTGAGGAGCTGACCGATCCCGCACGCGAACTCGACGCACTCGAGCGCGCGGGCGACCTCGCCCGCCGCGTCGGACAGGACCTTGCCGTGCTCGGCGCTCACCACCGCCGCGATCTCGTCGCGACGGGTGACGAGGAGCTGGTGGAACGCGAAGAGGATCTCGACGCGCCGCGACACGCTCGTCGCGCGCCACGCGGGGAACGCCGCGAGCGCCGCCGCGACCGCGGCGTCGACGTCCTCCGCGGACGCGAGCGCGACGCGTCCGGTGACGGTTCCGCGCGCCGGGTCGTGGACCGGGCCGAACCGCTCGGACCCGGTGCGCGCCTCGCCGTCGACCCAGTGGCCGATCGTGCGGCGACCCGCGCCCCCGTCCGGCGCGCCGCCCTCCGCGCTCGTCGCACCCCGCGCGCTCGTGGCGCCCGCCGCGTGCCGGGTGGTGTCCACCGTGCTGTCCACGTCCTCGCCTCCTCGCGCGCCGAGGTGGTGGCGCGCCGTCGCAGCCGATGCCCCAGTCTGGCACGGATGCCCCGATCGTGTGGTGCGGATCACAGCAACCGCCCGGTACCGTCGGACCTCGTGAGCGCAGCGCAGCCCCGCACCGACCGGGCCCCTCGGGCCGAGCGGTCCGACCTCGTCCCGCTCGTCCTCGTCGCGACCGTCACAGCGATGGTCGTCGAGCTCGTCCGGTCGAGCGGCCCGCTGCTCGACCACGCGTTCGCCGCGAGCGTCGTCACCGTCGCGCTCACCGCCCTCGCGACCTATGCCGCGCCCGGCGTGCTCGTCGTGATGATCGCCGCCCGCCTCGAGATCACGGGCAAGGTCGTGCTCCTCGCTGTCTGCGCGCTCGTCGTGGCGCGCCTCCTGCTCCAGGGTCTGGGGACAGCCATCGCCTCCGGCGCCGACCTCGGGCTCGTGCGCTACGGCGTCGGCCTCGCGGCCGTCGCGCTGGGCATCGCGGTGCTCGTCGTCGTCGCCGCGTTCGCCAGTGGCATGCGTCCCGCGGAGCCGGACGCTGCGCGGAGCGAGGTGCCCGACGGCGCAGCCTCGTCGCGCGGTCTGCGCGCCGACGCGACCGGCGAGTCGGCTCCGACCGAAGCGCCACCCACCGGCGCGACCCCGACCCGAACCGCGCCGCGACTCGCGCGGGGCGCGCTGGTCGCCGTCGGCGTCGCGCTGGGCGCGCTGCTCGCGGCGGCGCTCAGCACGATCCTCGGGACGTGGGACGCGTACTGGCGCGGCGACGTCGCCGGGTGGGTCGCCGCGCTCGTCGTCTGCGGGCTCGCGCTCGCATCCGCCTGGGCGGCGCGCGGCCGCGACGCGTGGTCCGGCGCACGCGGGCTGTGGGTGCTCGGGCCGTTCGTCGCGCTCGCGGTGCAGGTGCTCGCCAACCCGGCGTTCGTCGCGTCTCAGAGCGGCGTGGCGCTGCCGTTCACCGTCGGCGCGCTCGCGGTCGCGGCCGTGCTGACGGCCTGGTTCGTCCCGTGGGCCGGCGGTCCCGGTCGACGTCCCGGGTCTCCCTGGGTCTCGCCCGCGGTCCTCGTCGTCGGCGTCGCGGTCGTGTTCCTCGCCGTCCCGCGCGTGCACGGGCCGGGCGCCGTCGGCGGGTGGGCGCTCGTCGTCCTGCTCACCCTGCTCGTGCCCGTCGCCGCACGCACGCTCGCCCTGTGCCTCACGCGCCCCGCACGACCCGTGACGTGGCTCCGCCTCGCCGGGGCGGCGAGCGTCGCCGGGCTCGGTGTCGCGCTCCCCCTGCTCGTCTACCAGCTCGAGTACGACGTCCCGCTGCCCTTCCCCCACACCCTCGTCCCCGTGGCCGCCGCCCTCGCGCTCGCGGTGCCCGCCGTCGTCTCGGGGCTCCGCGCGGCGACCCTCACGAGGGCACGGAGGGTCCCGCCCGACCTGGCGACCGGCACGACGGCGACCGGGACGACGCCGACCGACCCGGGAGCCCCGGACGACGACGCGGCAGCTCCCGCGACCACACCTGGACCAGCGCTCCCTCTCGTCCTCGGTGGCGTCGTCGCGGTGCTCGCCGTCGTCGGGGTCACACAGGTCCACGTGCCGACGACGACGTCCGCCCTCGCCGACCATCCCGAGGGCGACCTGCGCGTGCTCGACTGGAACCTGCACTACGGCGTGAGCGCCGACCCCTCGGTCCGGCTCGACGAGATGGTCGAGACGATCGAGGACTCGGGCGCCGACGTCGTCACGCTGCAGGAGGTGTCGCGCGGGTGGGTGCTCGGCGGCGGCGCCGACATGGCGACGTACCTCGCACGCGAGACGGGGATGCGCGTCGTGTTCGTCCCCGCGGCCGACCGCCAGTTCGGCAACGCGATCCTGTGGGACCCGCTCCGCGGAGACCTCGCCGACGTCGAGCGCCACGCGCTGCCCTACGGCGCCGGCCCGCAGGAACGCTCGGCGATCTCCGGGACCGTCGACGCCGCCGGCGTCCCCGTGCGCGTCACGTCCGTGCACCTGCAGCACCGCGAGGAGAACACCCCGACCCGCCTCGACCAGCTCGAGTCGCTGATCGCGGACGAACCCGTCGAGGGCGCCTACGTCATGGCCGGCGACCTCAACGCCGAGCCCCGCTGGCACGAGATCGTGTTCCTCGAGGAGCAGGGCCTCGAGAGCGGTCAGGACGCCGCGGGCGACCCCGACGCGCTCACGTCCCCGTCCGTCGCCCCCGCGCACCGCATCGACTGGATCTTCGGGTCCGACGCCGTGACGTTCCGCTCGTTCGACGTCCTCGACGTCACGACCTCCGACCACCGCCCCCTCCTGGCCGACCTCCGCACCACCGACTGAACCTGACCGCACCGCCCGCACCGGTGCTCGGGCTTGGCTCCCGTGGTCGGGTCCGCGTGCGGGGCGGCGTCGGTGCTCGGGCTGGCCGCGCCGTCACCCTGGTCCTTCGGGCGTGGGTTTCAGGAGCGCGGCCTTGATGCCCTTCGCATCCGACGCCGCCCCACCCGCTCAGCCGTCCCGTCACCGAGGACAGTTCACCCCGGTCGCCGAAGTAGAACCCTGGTCAGCCCGGGCAGAGTCTCCTTGCCGGCCGACGACGACGGTGGGCGCGGCGCTGACCAGACGTCGACCCTCGCGAGTGACCGAGAGGTGAGAAATGGCCCTGGAACCACG
>NZ_JBZGBY010000028.1:0-54038 GCF_059159975.1 Cellulosimicrobium sp. BMG9.22
CACCCAAGGTGACCGACCGCCGTCCGACCAGAAGAACCACGCCTCTACCTCGGCCGACCAGGGCTCTACCTCGGCGGGTCGTCAGTGCGGGAGGTGGCGCGTGACGCGGTCGAGGTAGGCGTCGGCGTCGAAGTCGGCGAGCATGGCGCTCTGGAGGATGAACCCCTGGCAGGTCGCCATGAACAGCGGCGCCTGCTCGGCGCCGAGCGCTGCGGCCGCTTCCGGGTCGAGGCCGTGGGTGCGCTCGTACCACCGCGCGACGTAGGTGGCGAAGACGGCCTGGAGACGGCCGAGCACACCGGAGGCGAACTCGCGGATGCGCGCGTCGGTGACCGCCTCGCCCCACATCTGCACGAGGATCCCGGTGCTGCCGACCTCCCGGAGAACGCCCCGCACGAGCACGCCGACGAGCTCGGTCGGTGGTGGGAGCGGGTCATTCGCGGCGAGCCGCTCGATGTCCTCGAACCGGGCGCCGAGGATCCTGCCGGCAACCTCGTGGACGATCGCCATCTTGCCGTCGAAGTAGCCGTAGATCGCCCCGGCGGACATCCCGGACTCGGCGATGATGTCGGCCATCGACGTCGCCGCGAATCCCTTGCGGCGGAAAGCTCGCAGCGCCGCGGCGGCGATCTGGTCGCGCCGCTCCGCGCGGTACTCCTCGCTCACCCTGGGCATGGCAACCATCGTAAACCGAACGTTCGTTCTTGACAGACGCCCTCTCGAGGTCGACGCTAAGAGAACGAACATTCGTTTTAGAGAGGCTTCCCATGAACGCCCAGCACTCTGTCCCTCGTGCGACCCCGCACACGCACTGGCCACGGGTCGTCGCGCTCGGGCTCGGGCTCGTCGCCCTCGTGAGCGTCGTCGTCCTCGCCTTCCTCTGGCCGTCGGTCACCGCCGAGCCTCGCGACCTCCCCGTGGCCGCGGCCGGCGACCCCGCGATCGTCGCCCAGGTCCAGGCCGGGCTCGACGAACGGGCGCCCGGGACGATCGAGCTCGTGCCGGTCGCAGACCGTGACGCGGCCGTCGACCTCGTCGAGTCGCGCGACGCCTACGGCGCCATCGTCCTCGGCCGGCAGCCCGAGGTGCTCACGGCGTCGGCGGCCAGCCCCGCCGTCGCGCAGCTGCTCGGCGGCCTGCAGCCCGCGATCCAGGCGCAGGTCGATGCGGCGGCCTCCGCCCAGGGTGCGCCGCCCGAGGCGGTGCCGACCGTCGCCGTGACCGACGTCGTCCCGCTGTCCGCCGACGACCCCCGCGGGAGCACCCTCGCGGCGGCGTCCTTCCCCCTCGTGCTCGGCGGGATGCTCGGCGGCATCGGGATCTCGATCGCCGTCGTCGGCGTGGGGCGCCGGGTCGCGGCGCTCGGCGTGTACACCGTGGTCGGCGGGCTGGCGATCGCGGGGATCCTGCACTGGCTCGGCGGCCTGCACGGCGCCTTCCTCCTCGACTCGGCCGCCGTCGGCCTGACGCTGCTCGGCATCGGCGGGACGATCGTCGGGGCCGTCGCGGTGCTGGGCCGGCCGGGGATCGCGGTCGGGCCGGTGCTGTTCCTCCTCGTCGCGAACCCGATCTCCGCCGCCGCGGTCCCGGCCGAGTTCCTCCTCAGCCCGTGGGGCGCCGTCGGGCAGTGGTTCCCGCCGGGGGCGTCCGCGACGCTCCTGCGCGACCTGTCGTACTTCCCGGCCGCCGACACCGCCTTCCCGTGGCTCGTGCTCACCGGGTGGGCCGTCCTCGGCCTCGTGCTCTCGCTCGTCGGGCACTTCCGCGACCGCGGCGCGGCGACCACCGCCGCCCTCCGGGAGGCCGACGACGACGGGGCTCCTCTCGCACGGCCGGTCGCCACCGCGCGCTGACCGAGCACAGGCCTGGGCCCGACGGTGGGCGGGCCGTCAGGCCGGGACGAGGTCCGGGCTCTGCACGACGAGCGCGGCGTGCCGGGCGCCGGCATGCATCGCGTCCTCGACGCCCGCCCCGGCCAGGTGGGCGTCGAGGAAGCCCGCGAAGAAGCCGTCGCCCGCGCCGTTGGTGTCGACGACGTGCGGCACGCGCTGTGCGGCGACCTCGACGAAGCCGCCCTCGGGGGTGAGCGCGACCGCGCCGCGCGATCCGTGCGTGCACACGGCGAGCCGAGCACCCGCGTCGACACGCGCGGTCATGAAGCCGCGCCAGTCGTCCAGGCGGTCGCTGCTGAGGAACACGTGCGTCCCCGCCTCGACCGTCCCGACGGCGCCCATCAGTCGGTCACCGTGATGCCCAGGCTCTGCGCGAGCATCCCGGCGAGGCTGCTCAGCTGCGCCGCGTCGATCGTCGTGCCGCGCAGCGACTCGATGCCGCTCAGCTCGTGCAGGTCCGCGCCGCGCAGGTCGACGTGCTGGAGCCGTGACGACTGCACGTCGAGGCGCCGGACCCGGGTGTCCTCGAACGCGACGCGCAGCGCCTCCGCGGAGACCAGGTCGAGCTCGTCGATCGTACAGTCGACGAACACCACGTCGCGCAGCGTCGCTCCACGGAGGTTGACGAAGCCGAGCTTGCAGCCGACGAACCGGACCCCGCTCCACGTCGACTCGTAGAGCTCGGCGGACCCGATGCGGGCGCCACGCACCTCGACGTCGCGCCACCGGCCGCGCGTCCCGCGCAGCACCGGGACGTCGAGCCGTTCGAGCCGCACCTCGGTGAGGGTCACCGCGCCGAGGTCCGCCTCGTCGGCCCGGATCTCGTCGAACCGCGACGAGAACACGGTCGCACCGTGCAGGTCGAGTGTGGCGAGCCGGAGGTCGAGGAGCTCGAAGCCCTCGAGATCGGCCTCGGGCTCCAGGTCGTAGGCGTCGCCACGTTGCAGGTCGTGGAGGACGACGGGGTCGATCGCCGGAGGCTCTGTCGTCGGCTTCTTCGGGGGCACGGCCCGAGCCTAGGGCGCGGCACCGACGGCGAGCGACGCACTTCCGTCCGAGTGATGCGTTCTGGAGTGCATCACTCGGACGACAGTGCGTCACTCGACCGAGGCTGCCTCGGAGACGGCCGCTCGCGGCGCCTTGATGACCTCGAAGATCCGCCCGTGCCCCGCCGCAAGGGCGCGCTCGTAGTGGGACAGGACCGCGCGCGGCAGCCCGGGGTCGACGCCCAGCTCCTCGCTCGCCCCGACGATGTGCGCGGCGGTCGCGCCCATCATCGTCGCGGTGCTGAGGTGGCCCGGGTGGACGCCGGTCTCGAACTCGACGCCCACAAAGTCGCCCCCGAGCATCGCCGGCGTGGTGACGAGCGTCTGCAGCGCCTCGGGGACGAACTGCATCGGCGGTACGCCGGCAGCCTCCGCGAGCGCCGCCGCGTGCGCGACGCCGGACAGCGCGGTGAGAAACACGTCGAGCTGCGCCTGGTACATGAGCTGCGCCATGCCCGGGTCCTCCCCGAGGTAGTGCGGCGTGCCGAGCAGCGCGAGCACGGGCTCCTGCGCGCGGAACGCCTGCTCCGGGCCGGAGAAGTAGACGTACGCGGCCGCCGTCCCGAGCATCGGCGGCGGGACCATGACGCCACCGGTCACGAGCGTCGCGCCGTGGTCGGCGGCCCACCGGGCGGCGACGCGCGTCGCCCCCGGAGTGTCGGAGCTGAGGTTGACGATCGTCCGTCCGCGCAGCGCGGCGGTCGCCGGGCCGAGGACGTCGTACATCGCCGCGTAGTCCGTCAGGCTCAGCACGACGACGTCGCTCGCCGCCACGGCCTCGGCCGGCGACCCGGCGAGGACCGCGCCCTCGGCGACGAGCGCGTCGGCTCGGGACGGCGTGCGGTTCCACAGCGTGACGGGGTGTCCCGCGGCGAGCAGCGTGCGGGTCATGGCCTGGCCCATGGGGCCAAGACCGATCAGGGTGACGGGGATGGGTGTGGTCACAGGTTTCCTCCAGCGTGAACGAGCCCTGTGTCCTCGAGCTGTGGGGTGGCTTGGGCGGTGACGCTCTGGGTCAGCGGCTCCCGGATGCTCTCGACGATCCGTGCGAACCCGTCGGCGCCGTGCCCGGCGTCGACCTGGCGGCGGATCAGCGCCTGCACGGCCGAGACGACGTCCGTCGCGAGCCCGGCCTCCTCGGACGCGCGGACCATGTCGGAGAGGTCCGAGAACTCGAGGCTCTGCTGCCCGGGACCGCCGTAGTCGCGCCGGTCGATCACGTCGGCGAAGGCCGCGAGCTCCGACGTCATCGCGGTGATCCACGGCGCGGCCCGTCGCGCGAAGTCGCGCGCGCTCACGCCGGCCGTCCCGACCATCGCGGCGCCGTGGAAGAAGCCCGCGAACATCGTGTACATGCCCGCGAGGAGGGCGAGGTCGTAGAGCGGCGCGAGCCCGGGGTCCTCGCCGAACCAGGAGCTCTCGCCCCACGTGTCGAGCACGGGACGTGCGGCGTCGAACGCGGCGCGCGACCCGCTGTACAGGACCTCGGAGCCGGGGCCGCCGATCATCGAGGGGACGGCCATGATCCCGCCGTCGAGATACGTGACCCCGTGCGCGCTCGCCCAGGCGCCGAGCTCGCGAGACTCCTCGGGCGTCGTCGTGACGAGGTTGACGAGCGTCCGGCCGGCGAGCACGTCCAGGACGGGGTCGAGGTTCTCGTGCACCGACGCGCGGTCGAGCATCACGGCCACGACGAGGGGCGACGCGGCGACGGCGTCGCGCACCGACGCCGCCTCCCGGGCGCCGGCACCGACGAGCGCACCCGCCTTCCCCGGGGTGCGGTTCCAGACGACGGTCGGGTGTCCCGCGGCGACGGTCGCGGCGGCGAGGGCGCTGCCCATCGCGCCGAGGCCGAGCACCGTCACGGGCGGCGCTGCGGGTACCGCGGTGTCGGGGGGTGCTGGGGCTGGTGACTGGTCTGGCATCGTTCCTCCGGTCGGTGGGGAGCTCGGGCGGCGCCCGACGGCGTGGCGCCCCCTCGCCGTCCACCCTCGCCGACGTACCGTCGCCCGGGAAGAACGCACTTCGATGTGGGGTTCTCACCCACAGGTGAGCGTGCAGGTCAGCGCTCCGGCCCGGTCGAGCACCATCCAGTTCAGCGACGAAGGAGCGAGAGATGACGACGATGGCCCTTCCCCTCGGCGGGACCCGGCAGGTCGCGCGTGCGCCCGGCGGCCCGCGCCGCGGCCCCTACGTGTGCGGTCTCGACGCCGCGATGGACGTCGTGAGCGGCAAGTGGAAGTCGCTGATCCTCTGGGAGCTCGAGGACCACGGCGTGCGCCGGTACGCCGAGCTCAAGCGCGGCCTGCCGGGCGTGAGCGACAAGGTGCTCGCGCAGCAGCTGCGCGAGATGGAGGCCGACGGCCTGCTCGTGCGCGAGGTGTTCCCCGAGGTGCCGCCGCGCGTCGAGTACTCGCTCACCGAGCACGGGAGCGCGCTCAACACGGCGCTCGAGTCGCTCGGCGACTGGGGGCGCGGTCGCATCGAACGGCTCGACGCGGACGTCGTCGCGTGAGCGCTGCCGGGCTACGGCTCGGGGTGCAGGGCGTCGTAGCGCCAGAACTTGCGTTGCGCCCGGACGACGAGCCAGAGCACGACGACGCACGCGACGCCCCCGGCGACGGCCGCCCACGCCTCGCCGACCCAGGTCGCCTGGGTCCCGAGCACGAGCTCGCCGAGCCGCGGGCCGCCCGCGACGACGACGATGAACACTCCCTGCAGCCGGCCGCGCATGTCGTCGGGCGTCGCGGTCTGCAGGATGGTCTGACGGAACACCGCGCTCACGGCGTCGGACGCGCCCGCGAGCGCCAGCGCGACGCTCGCGGCGACGACGCCGCCCACGAGCACGGTCGTCGGGCTGGTCGCGCCGACACCGACGAGCACGAGGCCGAACAGCACGATCGAGACCCCGTAGGCCGTGATCGCCCACACGATGACGCGGCCCTGCCACCGCACGCGCGACAGGCCGCCCGAGAACACCCCGGCGAGCACGGCCCCGATCGCGAACGCCGCGGCGAGGACGCCCGTCGTCGCCTCGCCGCCGCCGAGGAACACGACGCCCGCCGCGGGCAGGAGCACGCGCGGCGACGCGAGCACCATCGCGGCGAGGTCGACGAGGAACGTCGTGCGCACGTTGGGCTGCGTCGTCAGATAGCGCAGGCCGTCGACGACGGACCGCCACCCCGCGACCCGCCGCCGCCCGAGCGTCCGGCCGGCCCCGCGTCGTCGGCCCCTCGCGGTGCCTGGCCTCGGCGAGTCAGCAGCACGTGACGCCGGGGTATCGCGTGGTGCTGACAGGGGTGGGATGTCCGGGAGGCGCCAGACCGCCCACAAGGCGGCGGTGAACAGCACGGCGTCGATCGTGTACGCGACCTGGTAGCCCCAGACCGCGACGAGGAACGCGCCGCCGAGCGGGCCGACGGTGAGCGCGACGTTCCACGCGAGGGTCTGCAGGGCGTTCGCGGCCGGCAGGAGCCGGGGCTCGACGAGGCGCGGGATGATCGCCGTACGCGCGGGGTTGTTGATGGCGAACGCCGCGGACTGCAGCGCGACGAGCCCGTAGAGCACGCCCACGGAGTCGAGGTGGAACCACGCCTGGACCGCGATGAGCGCGGTGATCACCCACAGCGCCGTCGACGCCGCGAGCGCGACCTTGCGCCGGTCGTACGCGTCGACGAGAGCGCCGCCGTACAGCCCGAGCACGACGAGCGGCACGAGCGCGCAGATCCCGAGCACGCCGACGGCGAGCGACGAGCCGGTGAGCGCGTAGACCTGCAGCCCGACGGCGACGACCGTGAGCTGCGAGCCGAGGTTGGAGATCCCCAGCCCCCACCACAGGCGGCGGAACGCCGGGGAAGTGCGCAGCGGCGTCGTGTCCGCGAGGAGACCGTTGACTCGAGCCACGATCGCCGAGCCTACGTCAGCCGGCGCCGGGCGCCCGCCCACGCGGTCTCGGCGTCAGTCCGCCCCCTCGCCGTCCTCCACGTCGACCGCTCCGGCCTCGCCCCACGCGTCGGCGTGCCGGTGGTGGTGGCCCGGGGGCGGCTCGTAGTCGGGGTGCGGCCCGGGCGTGAGGTAGGTGCGCGCGAAGAACAGCGACGCGGCGAGGTCCTCGCGCCGCTCGGCCGCGGTACGCGCCCGGCGCGTCGAGATCTCGACGACGACGTCGCCCTCCCAGCCGCGCCGCACGAGCTCGGTGAGCACCTGGTCGCACGGCTGGTCGCCGCGCCCGGGCACGAGGTGCTCGTCGGTGATCGACGACGACCCGTCGGCGAGGTGCACGTGCGCGAGCCGGCCGTCGAACACGTCGAGGAGCGCGAGCGCGTCCTGCTGCGCGACGGCGGCGTGCGACAGGTCGAGCGTCACGTGGTCGTACCCGTGCTCGGACGGGTCCCAGCCCGGGAGGTAGGCCTGCATCTCGCGCTTGCGCCCGCGCCACGGGTACATGTTCTCGACGGCGATGGTCACGCCCGCGGTCTCGTCGAGCTCGCCGACGAGGTCCTCGAACTCGCGCGCGTACCGGTACTGCCACCGGAACGGCGGGTGCACGACGACGGTGCTCGCCCCGACCTCCTGCGCGAGCTCCACCGTGCGCCGCAGCTTGGGTCCGGGTGCCCGGCCCCACACGCGCTGGCTCACGAGGAGCGTCGGTGCGTGGACGCTGCGGATCGGCATCCCGTGGTCGGCGGAGAGCTTGATGAGGGCCTCGGGGTCCTGCGTGATCTCGTCGGACCACACCATGACCTCGACTCCGTCGTACCCGAGGTCGGCGGCCGCCTGGAACGCGTAGGGAGCCTTGCGGGGGTACACGCTCGCCGTGGAGAGCGTGACCTGGATGCGCGGCGCCTCCGGGGAGGCCGCGCGCGTGGTCGCGTCGGACATGTCGGTCACCCTAGACCCGTCGGCTGAACCGCACACCCAGCGAGCCGTGTCCGCATCCGGCCGTCCCGTGCCACGCGCCCCGCCCCCGGCGTCAGCCGATGCGGATCTCGTCGGAACAGGAGTCGACGACGTGACGTGAGTGCGTCGCGACGAGGACCGCCGCGCCCTCGGCGGCGAGGTCGCGCAGCGACTCCAGCACCATGTCCGCGTTGTCCTGGTCGAGCGCGCCGGTCGGCTCGTCCGCGAGGACCACCGTCGGCGCCTTGACGAGCAGGCGGGCCAGGGCGACCCGCTGCTGCTCGCCGCCGGAGAGCTGGAAGACGGGTGCCTGCTCCATGCCGTCGAGACCGACGCGCTTCAGCGCCTCGTCGATGCCGAGACCCGCGTCGCCCCGACGGCCCGGCGCGCGGGCGATCTCCAGGTTGGCACGCACGGAGGCGTTCTCCACGAGGGCGTAGTTCTGGAAGAGATAGCCGAGCGAGTCCCGTCGGAAGCGTCGGGCGGCGCCGGGCCGGAGTCGGGTGATGTCCCGGCCGTCCACGGTGATCGATCCTGCCGAGAGCTTCTCGAGCAGGCCCACGCAGTTGAGCAGGGTCGACTTCCCCGACCCGGACGGTCCGGTGAGCGCGGTCATCCGACCCGGCTCGACCACGAAAGACCGGTCCTCGAACAGCACACGGCTGCCGAAGGACTTGGCGACGCCCTCGACGACGACGGACGACATGGCGGGTACCTCTTCTCGTAGGGCCTCTCGGGTCCGGGTCAGGAGTCGGCGGACCGGGTGGCGATGAGGCGGGCGGTGGCCCACCGCAGAGCGACGAGAACAGAGCAGACGGCGAGGACAGCGACGGCCACCGCGATCCCGACCCGCCACTGCGCCGTCTGCCCCTCGAAGACCGCGGCCTGGAACCGGACGGCCTGGGACGAGGTCGCCGCCGCCGCTCCCGCCCCGATCACCACGGCCGCCAGCACGAGCTCGACGAGGAGCACCTGACGATGAGAGAGCCAGGCCGGCCAGCCGGAGATGTACCGGGCGTACACGAGCTGCGCCGACCGGCGGACGTGGACGGCGCTCACGCTCACCGCCGTCACGACCAGCACCACGAGGGAAACGACGAGGCTGAGCAGCGAGATCCGCAGGTTCGACACCACCTCCGCAAAGAGTGCCGCGGAGTGCTGCCGGGCGGACCAGATCCCACCGACGATCGAGGAGACCTCGAACTCCGCCACGTACCGCTCCGCCGTCGCGGCGTCGTCGAAGACGACGTTGCCCGTCGTGAGGTATCCGCCGTAGAAGAGGTCGGAGAGCACGTCCACCTCGGGCGGGACGACGACCAGCACCGCGTCGTGCAGCATCGCCGCGCCCCGCACGTCGCCCAGCGTGCCGTACGGGAACTGGTCCTGGTCGACGGCTATCTCGCGGAAGTCGAGCTCAGCCGGGTCCACCGCCGGGTCCTGGCTGTCCACGACGAAGGACTGCACGTCCGTACGAGCGAACCCCAGGCAGGCGGGCGGGGAGAGCACCGTCACGACGTCGTCCGCCACGTCCGCGATGCGAGCGCCGGACCGATCGAGGACCGGCTGACGGTCGAGGTAGGCGGCGTTCACCAGCAGCACCGGGCACGGGGTGGAACCCGCCCGCGCCGGCGCCCCCCTGCCACCGACACCGTAGGCGAGATCCGTCGTGATGTCGGCGACCAGCAGGGCCTCGCCACGATCCACGGCGGCGTGCGCCATCGCCCCGTAGCGGGCCTCGAGCTCCGGGTCGTCGCCTCCCATCTGCCCCGACACCCGGACATAGACGGCGTCGGGGTCCGACGACCACCGTTCTTGTTCCGCAGACCGATCGGCCACCTGCATGGCGCCCTGTACGGTCGCGAACGCGACGCTCGCTGCGAGCAGCACGCCCACGACCCGTACGCCCAGGATGCCGACGAGCGCCCACCCTGCCGAGAACTGGCCCTTCACCGCGGCCAGGATCGGCACCCGGAACGCCAGGCCGGCCGCGCCGAGGTGCGTCACGACGACCGCCCCGAGGAAGACGGCGACGGCGACCAGGACCACCGCGAGGAGCTCGCCCGCTCGCGCCCCACGGTTGGAGAACCACAGTGCCGCGCTCCCCACGAGAGCCACCGCGCACAGGGTGACCGCCACGACCTTTCCCGCCTCGGCCAGGTCTCGCCGGGCTGCGACGCCGAAGGACCGCCCCTGGAGCCTCTGCACCCCGTAGGACTGTGCGCTCATCACCACACCGCCGCCGACCATGACCATCAGGGCCAACAGCGAGACGGCCGCCGCAGCCCCGATCACCGGCCCCAGAAAGACCTCCGGGTCCGTCGTGATGTCGTCGACGTGCCCAGGGAAGGGAGCGACCTCTCCGACGAGTCCCGCGCGTGCCATGTCAGCGAGGAAGGCGTCCGCGTCCGCTCGGTCACCCCACACGACGTAGTACCCCCGCGGATCCACGTCACCCACGTCGGCGAGCAGCCGGTAGTCCTCCACGATCTGCGGGGAGAAGTGCCGGTAGCCGTCGGCGAGCCGGCCCGCCACCTCGCCGTCCTCGCTCCCGACGACCACGAACACGTGCTTGCGGTGCGCCGGGTCGGTCATGTCGAACGAGATCATCCCGATGTCGGCCCCCGACGACGTGGCCGTCTCCTGGAGCGCCGGCGCGAGGTCGGCGGCCGACACCCGCCCGTCCGTGGCGATGTCCTGCACCACGATCTGGAACTCGGCGCCGGCCCCCTCGACCTCGTCGAAGACGAGGAAGACCAGCACCGCGACGACGGTCGGGAGGATGACGCCGAGCACGTAGGCGAGGCGGACGAGGCGGGGCAGCATGAGACTCGTTCCAGGACGGGGTGACGGGAACCGGGTCGGGTGGGGCGGGCCGCCGAACGAACCTGCCCCACCCGCTCAGATCAGCACGAGGTGTCGTACCACGCGCGGTCGACGACCAGCCATCGGTCGTTCGCGTCGGCGAACGACCACCTGCCGGCGCCGGCGTAGCGCTTCTCGTACCACTCCCCCTGGACGGACGAGCCGTGGCACTTGGCGCCGTGGTGGTAGTAGGACCAGACGATCCCACCACCGACGCCGTGGTCCCACTTGCCGCCGCCCACGTACTCGACGGTGGCGTAGGCGGCCGTCGCACCCCCGGCGACGACGGCCGCGGCCACCGCGACCGCGACCGCGGGCTTCCGGAACTTTCCGAACATCATGTCTCCCCTTGCTAGACAGTGCTGGACAGTGTCGCGGCGCCGCAACGTCACCCAGGCTGCCCATGCCTCGTCGATCGTCCAACCCGTACGGCACGGGTCCGCGTCAAGGACAGCGGCTGCTACCAGGGGGCGCGGGAACCGGGGGCCGGGACGTACGGGTGCAGGAGGGCGAACTCGACGAGCGCCTCCTGGATCCAGCCCGCACGGCGGTGCCCCGGGTCGGGTACGCCCAGCTGCTCGGCGAGCTGCACGAGATGTTCCTGGACGGTCCGGTGCGAGATGCCCAGCCGGTCGCCGATCTCGCGGGCCGTGGGCAGCGGGCGCCGGTCGTCGCCCCGCATCCGCTGCTCCACGAGGGCGGTCATCACCGCGTGGCGGCGGCTCCCAGGGTCCAGCCCCCACGACTCGCGGACCTGCCCTACGCACCGGGTGTCCTGGGCGGGACCCTGCTCCGGCCCGAAGACCGTGACGACCTGGCCGCTCGCGCCCCCGATGCCGGCGAGGTCGAACGGCGGCGCCACCGTGCACCCCGGGAGCAGCCGCAGCCGGTCACGGGCGTCGTCGAGGTTCCACACGCGCAGCGGCACCACCGAGCTCCGGTTGGACAGGCGCCACCCGTCCCGGTCCGCCACGACCGATCCCGCGACGCCCTCGACGTAGAGGTCGGGCCGCGGGCAGCAGCCGTCGGCACAGCCGTGGAAGTGGAGCGTCCTGCCGAGGGGCGCGTCGACCGAGACCGTCGGCGACCGACGCGCTCCGCCGTCGTCGATGCTGATCGTGATCGCCGTTCCCTGGCATCCGCGCGGCCCCCTGCCGTCCGAAGACACTCTCGACCCCCCTGTCGACCGTCGTGACGTGCACCGACGGCGACCGAGGCTACACGGAACGGACCCGTGGCGCCGGTGCTGGTGGTGCATGGCGCACGGCCTGCCTAGCCTGGGGCCATGGCGGCGACGGGGCGCGTCATCGAGATCCATGTGGTCGCGGACTCCACGGGAGACACCGGGACCCGCGTCGCGCGTGCCACGCAGGCGCAGTTCCCCGGTCACGACGTCCGCATCGTGCGGCACCCGCGGCTGCACACCCCGCAGGGTGTGGACGACGTCGTCGCGCAGGTCCGCACCGAGGCCGCCCGGGCCGTGGTGTTCTGCACGGTCGTCGACGAGGCTCTGCGCGCCCAGGTCCTCGACGCGTGCGCGGCGCTCGACGTGCCGTGCGCGGACCTGCTCGCCCCGGCGATCGACGCGTTCACGGCGCGGACCGGCGCGCAGCCGGCGCGGGTCGTGCAGCCGGTCGGTCTGGCCGCGGACTACTTCGACCGTATCCACGCGATGGAGTTCGCCGTCGCGAACGACGACGGCCACCTCACCGACGGCCTCGACGAGGCCCAGGTGGTGCTCGTCGGGGCGTCGCGCACGGGCAAGACCCCGCTGTCCATGTACCTCGGCTACCTCGGCTACCGCACGGCGAACGTCCCGCTCGTACCCGGGATCGCGCCGCCGGACGAACTGTTCGAGGCGGAGCGCTGGAAGATCGTCGGCCTGACGATCGACCCGGAGCGCCTGCTGGAGATCCGGCGGCGCCGGGTGCACGCGATGGGCGCCGCCGCGTCGAGGCCTTCCGACCGCGCACGGGGGCTCGGCGGGTACGCCGACCTCGCGCACATCCACGCGGAGCTCGACGAGGTCGCGCAGGTGCAGCGCCGCCTCGGTTGCCCGGTCCTCGACACGACGACGCTCGCGCTCGAGGAGGCGGCGGGGCGCGTCGTCGAGCTCGTCACGGCGCGCCGTCGGACCCTCGCGCCCGCGCCGCACCTTCCTGACGGCGCCCCACCCGCGCCCGGCCACGTCGCCGTGGCGAGCGGGTCGCCCAGGG
The DNA here is from genome assembly GCF_059159975.1 of Cellulosimicrobium sp. BMG9.22. Taxonomy (NCBI): domain Bacteria; kingdom Bacillati; phylum Actinomycetota; class Actinomycetes; order Micrococcales; family Promicromonosporaceae; genus Cellulosimicrobium; species Cellulosimicrobium sp. BMG9.22. The sequence goes on from NZ_JBZGBY010000028.1 coordinate 12,916, forward strand.
CCGGGGACCGCCGTCGGGCAGACCGTGGCGCGACGACCGAGGAGGAGCCATGACCGACGGGACGAACCGGTACGTGTACGACCTGGCGGAAGGCCGCGCGGGCATGCGGTCGCTGCTCGGCGGCAAGGGCGCGGGCGTCGCGGAGATGCGGCGCATCGGCGTGCCCGTCCCGGACGGGTTCACCGTGACGACGGCGGCGTGCGTCGCGGCCATGCAGCGCGGCGGCGAGTGGCCGGTCGACCTGTGGGAAGAGGTGCTCGCGCACCTCGACACGCTGGAGGAGCGCACGGGCCGCCGGCTCGGGGCGCGCGAGCGGCCGCTGCTCGTGTCGGTCCGCTCCGGGGCGGTGTTCTCGATGCCCGGGATGATGGACACGATCCTCAACCTCGGGATCTCGGACGAGTCCGTCGAAGGGCTCGCGGCGGAGTCCGGCAACGCGCGCTTCGCCTGGGACTCCTACCGGCGGTTCGTCCAGATGTACGGCGAGGTGGTCGAGGGCGTACCGGCCCACGCGTTCGCGGACGAGCTGGACGCGCTCAAGGCGCGCCGCGGCGTCGGGCAAGACACCGACCTCGACGCGGACGACCTCCGCGGGCTCGTCGCGACGTTCCGCGCCGTCGCCCGGCAGCACACCGGCGAGGACCTGCCGACCGACCCGCGCGAGCAGCTCCGCAGGTCCGTGGACGCCGTGTTCGCCTCGTGGGGCAACCCGCGCGCCGCGGTCTACCGGAAGGCGAACGGCATCCCCGACGACCTCGGCACGGCGGTGAACGTCATGCAGATGGTGTTCGGCAACAAGGGCCCCACGTCCGCGACGGGCGTGTGCTTCACGCGCAACCCCGCCACAGGCGCCAAGGAGCTCTACGGCGAGTTCCTCGTGGACGCGCAGGGCGAGGACGTCGTCGCCGGGACCCGCACACCCCGCCCGCTCGCCGAGATGGAGGCCGTCCTGCCCGACGCTTTCCGCGAGCTGCGCGCGACGATGGACCGCCTCGAGCAGCACTACGGCGACATGCAGGACATCGAGTTCACCGTCGACGAGGGCACGCTCTACCTCCTGCAGACGCGCACCGGGAAGCGGACCGCGCAGGCGGCCCTGCGCGTGGCGCGCGAGCTCGTCGACGAGGGCGTCATCGACCGCGAGGCCGCGCTGCGGCGGCTCGACCCCGCGCAGCTCGACCAGCTCCTGCACCCGGCGCTCGACCCCGGCCACGGCGCGACCCCGCTCACGCGCGGGCTCAACGCGTCGCCGGGCGCCGCCGTCGGGCGGGTGGTGCTCGACGCCGAGACCGCGGCCGAGCGCGGGCGGGCGGGCGACGCCGTCGTGCTCGTGCGGTGGGAGACGACGCCCGACGACATCGCGGGCGTCATCGCGGCGCAGGGCGTGCTCACCGCGCACGGCGGCATGACGTCGCACGCCGCCGTCGTGGCGCGCGGCATGGGCAAGCCGTGCGTCGCGGGGGCGGGCGAGCTGCGGATCGACGCGCAGGCGCGCGAGGTGCGGGTGGGCGACGTCGTGCTGACCGAGGACGACACCGTGACGCTCGACGGCACGACCGGCGAGGTCTACGTCGGCGCGCTCCCGCTCGTCCCGCCGCAGGTCACCGACGACTTCCGCACCGTGCTCGGCTGGGCCGACGACGTGCGGCGCCTCGGCGTGCGCGCCAACGCCGACACAGGCGAGGACGCCGCGAAGGCGCGCGAGCTCGGCGCCGAGGGCATCGGCCTGTGCCGCACCGAGCACATGTTCATGGCGCCCGACCGCCTGCCCGTCGTGCGCGAGATGATCCTCGCCGAGACCGACGCCGACCGCGCCGCCGCGCTCGACCGCCTGCTGCCGATGCAGCAGGCGGACTTCGAGGAGATCCTCACCGCGATGTCCGGGCTGCCCGTGACCATCCGGCTCCTCGACCCGCCGCTGCACGAGTTCCTGCCCGACCTCGTGGAGCAGTCGCTGCTCGTGCAGCGCCTGGAGGACGAGGTCGGAGACCCCTCCGCCCCAGGGCACGGGACGGACGCCGTCGCCGAGGGCTTCGCGGCCGCGGCGGGCGGCGGTGAGACGACGGCGCAGCTCGCCCGCGCGCGCCGCCTCCTCGCGCAGGTGCGGCGGCTGAGCGAAGCGAACCCCATGCTCGGCACGCGCGGCGTGCGGCTCGCGCTGCTGCACCCCGAGATCGCCGCGATGCAGGTGCGGGCGATCGCGCGCGCGGCGCTCGCGGTCCGGGCCGCAGGCCACGACCCGCACGTCGAGATCATGGTGCCGCTCGTCGGGTTCGCGGAGGAGCTGCGGCGGATGCGCGAGGTGGTCGACGCGACGATGGTGGAGGAGGTCCGCACCGATGGAGGTGCGGACGACGGCGCGGCGGGACGGCGGGGCACGTCGAGCGGGGACGGCGCTCCGGGACGGCTGCCGTACGCCGTCGGGACGATGATCGAGCTGCCGCGCGCGGCGCTCGTCGCAGACCGTCTCGCCGAGCACGCGGAGTTCTTCTCGTTCGGCACGAACGACCTCACGCAGACGACGCTCGGCATCTCGCGCGACGACGCGGAGGGGTCGTTCCTCACCGCGTACCTCGACACCGGGATCGTCGGCGCGAACCCGTTCGCGACCGTCGACGCCGACGGGGTGGGCGAGCTCGTGCGGACGGGGGTCGAGCGAGGACGGCGGACCCGTCCCGGCATCGCGACGGGGGTGTGCGGCGAGCACGGTGGCGACCCGGCGTCCGTCGCCGTGTTCGACGAGATCGGCCTCGACTACGTGTCGTGCTCGCCGTACCGCGTGCCGATCGCGCGGCTCGCGGCGGCGCAGTCCGCGCTCGACCGCCGGGACCGCGACGCATGACGCCGTGATGCGGTCCCGGCCCTGCGGGTGTCTAGCATGCACACGACAGGACCATCGATCGCTGGAGGAAGCCATGGACCGCGCCGTCGTCGTCGCGATCACCGAAGGGCTCCACGCCCGCCCTGCCGCCCTGTTCGTCAAGGCCGCCGCGAGCCAGCCGGCCCCGGTGCGCATCGCCCGGCCGGGCGGCGATCCCGTCGAGGCGACAAGCATTCTCGGTGTGATGACGCTCGACGTCGCAGCGGGCGAGGAGGTCGTGCTCTCGACCGACGCGGACGACGACGAGGCGAACGCGACGCTCGACACGCTCGCGAGGTTCCTCGAGCAGACCGAGCCCGCCTGACCCGACCGGTCGCGAGACCACCCGCCGACGCGGACAATGCCCGAGGAGGATGCACGTGCCAGCGCTGGGCGAGACGAGGACGGCGAGCATGGGCGGTTCACGAGAGTGCGTGCGCTGATGGCCGCGCCGCTCACGGTGCTCGTGCCGGTGACGGGCACGGTCGTCGACGTCGCCGACGTCGACGACCCGGTGTTCTCCGCCGGGCTCGTCGGTCCTGGTCTCGCCGTCGAGCCCGACGACGCGCAGGGCGGCGAGGCCGTCGCGCCCATCACGGGCACGGTCGTCAAGCTGCACCCCCACGCGTTCGTCGTCCAGCACGACGACGGCCGCGCCGTCCTCGTCCACCTCGGCATCAACACCGTCCAGCTCGGCGGCGAGGGATTCACGACGCACGTCGCGCAGGGCGACCACGTCGAGCGCGGGACCGTGCTCGTCTCGTGGGACCCTGCGGCCGTCCGGGCCGGAGGTCGTTCGGCGGTGTGCCCGGTGGTGGCTCTCGAGGCCGTGCCCGACGCCGTGACGGCCCTCGCCGAGACCGGCACCTGGGCATCACGCGGCGAGGAGCTGCTCACCTGGGGCTGACGCTGCCTGCCCCGCCGAACCCGGGGCTACCGACCGGTCGTGTGCCGAACCCGACCATGTCCCCAGGTTCGGCGCCGCACCGTGCCGAAAGCCCGGGTTCGGCGCAGGCCGGTGACCCGAATCCCGGGATCGGCACCCCGGCGGCGGACCGCCCTCATCCGCGCAGCGGGAGCGTGAGCCCCGGAACCGCGCCCTCGACGTCGCCCGGCTCTCCGCGGTCGACGACGCGCACCGGGACGCCCCAGTCCTGCTGCGCCAGGTGGCACGCGGGGAACACGTCCGGGTCGGGCTCGCCGTCGGGGCCGAGCGGGACGACGTCGCACGACGCCGCCCGCGCGGTCACGTGCAGCACGCCCTCACGGACCTCGGGGTTGATGACGAGGTCGCGCCCCAGGTCGACACCGGTCCCCGCCCCCGACAGCAGCAGCTCGGGCGGTGTCGCGCTCACGCGCAGCTCCGTCGACGGCCCGAAGCGGTCGTCGAGCTTCTGCCCCGGCGCCGGGACGAAGGGCACGTCGAGCCTGAGCGGCCCCGCCTCGATCTCGGTGACGGGCCGCTGCGTGCGGTGCGCGCCGCCGTCGAGCACCTCGCCAGCGAGCGAGGCGGGCAACGCGACGCGCGTGAGCCGGTGCGCCGCGGACTCCACGACGAGCAGGTGGACCTGCGGCTCGCCGTCCGGCCCCTCGCCCACCTGCACGACGACGTCGCTCGGCTCCGCGAGCCCCGTCGCCAGGGTCGTCATCTCGCCCCCGATCCGCGTGGCCCCGCCGACACCGCCCGCATCGTCCCCGACGTCCCCGGACGCGGCCCCCTCAGCGCCCGCCGCCGGGACGAAGCGCCGCAGCGCACCGTCGTACGTGTCCGCGACGACGACGCTCCCGTCGGGCAGCGTCGCGACCCCGAGCGGGTGCTGCATGAGCGCCTGCTCCGCGGGCCCGTCGCGGTGCCCGAAGTCGAACAACCCCTGCCCGACGGCGGTCCGCACCTCGACGCCGACCCCGCTCACCGGCACCACACGTCGGAGCGCCGACGTCTCCGCGTCCGCGAGCCACAGGCCGCCGTCGTCCGCTACGGCCAGCCCGGACGGCTGCGCGAACCACGCCGACTCCCCCGGCCCGTCCTCGAGCCCCTCGTTCATCGTCCCCGCGAGCAGCGTGATCGACCCCTGCTCACCGTCGAACGCCCACAGCGAGTGGTTGCCAGCCATCGCCACGACGAACGCGGCGAGCCGCGGCGACCACGCGACGTCCCACGGCGACGACAGCTTCTGGCGACGTGCCGCGGTCACCTCCCTCGCCGGGACAGGTGTGTCCTGGCCGAACGAGAAGGAGACCGAGGACGTGAACGCGTCGGACTGACCAGGGCGAGGCTCCTCGCGAAGGTCGGGGGCGGTGGTGGCGGCGGGTCGTGGGGGGTCTGGCGGGAGGTCGCGAGGGACGAGCGACCGGATGGTAGACCCGCCGCCGCCACCGCCCCCGACCGACCCAGCCACGGACGCCGACCCGGAGTCGACCAGCACGTTGTCGACCGCCCCCACCATGTACTGCTGCCCGTTCCCGGCAACCGTCGTCACGAGACCGTCGTCGAGCCGCACGCCGCGCAGCGCATGGTTCACCGTGTCGGCGACGAGCACGTCGTACCCCAGCCACGGCCGCAGCTCGACCGGGACGAGGCACAGCCCGTTCGGCTCGGCGAACCGTGCGACGTCGGGCGCGCCGTCGACGAGCCCGCGCTCACCGGAGCCGATGCGTCGGACGAGCGTCTCGCCGTCGGGCTGGAGCTCGGCGAGCGAGTGGTGGCCGGCATCGGTGACGAGCAGGTTCCTGTTCGGCAGCTCGATCGCCTTCGCGGGGAACCGCAGCGTGCCCGACGACGGCGCGGGCGGCACGTACGGTCCGTCGCCCCGGTGGAGCGTGCCCTTGGCCTCGTGCTCGGCGACGAGCTCCTCGACGATCGCGGCGATGGCGGACGCGTGACCCTCCCCTGCCATCTGCGCGACGACGTACCCCTCGGGGTCGATGACGACCAGCGTCGGCCAGGCGCGCGCCGCGTACGCGGACCACGTGACGAGCTCGGGGTCGTCGAGGACGGGGTGGTGCACCTCGTACCGCTCGACGGCCGCCGCGAGCGCCGCCGGGTCCGCCTCGTGCTCGAACTTGGGCGAGTGCACGCCGACGATGACGAGCGTGTCGCGGTGCGCCTCCTCGAGCTCGCGCAGCTCGTCGAGGACGTGCAGGCAGTTGAGGCAGCAGAAGGTCCAGAAGTCGAGGATCACGACCTTGCCGCGCAGGTCGGCGAGAGTGACGTCCGTGCCGCCGGTGTTGAGCCAGCCGCGCCCGACGAGCTCGGATGCACGGACACGGGGCAGTCGATCGGTGGTCACCCGACCATTGTCACGCGGCGACACTGCCGGGCCGCATCCAGGACCGATGCGTCGGTCGCCACGTCTAGGCTGGGCGCCGTGCCAGAGGGGAGAGCGACGAGGTGAGCGGCCACGTCTTCGTCGACGAGTCGAAGGCTCGCGACTATCTGTTGGTGGCGGCCGCGTTCGTGCCCGGAGACGTCGCACGGGCTACGAAGGACCTCCGCGCGCTGTACCACCGTGGCCAGCCGCGGCTCCACATGAAGAAGGAGGCCGACCCGCTCAAGCGTCGGTTGCTGTCCACCATCACCGCGATGCAGGACGTCGAGGTTCGCATCTATCAGGCAGGGCGGACGTACCGCACGGAGTGGGAGCGGCGCGAGCAGTGTCTGGTCCGTCTCGTGCACGACATCGCGCGACTCGGGCACGACCGGTTGTGCCTGGAGCGGGACGAGTCGATCGAGGACCGGGATCGGCGCGTTCTCTACCGGGAGGCGACCGCGGTCGGCATCAGGGACGAGCTGTCCTACCAGCACGCCAGCGCTTCCGTGATGCCCCTGCTCGCGGTACCCGACGCGATCGCGTGGGCGTGGGCGAAGGGCGGGGACTGGCGTCGACGTTGCGAACCCGTCGTGCGTGACATCGTCGTCGTCTAGAACGCGCGAAACCCGAGCGCCACGACCATTCCGGACGGGTCTCGGGTTCACTTCTCGTCACTAGTGTGGCGAGCGTTCACAGTCTAGGCACCGGCCATGACGAGATGCAATGCTCCGGGGCGCAGCTTGGCTTCCACCCCACGGCTCGACGCGTGATGCCTTTCGCGCACGATCCATCTGTGGGGACGGGTGGCCAAGGACGTTGATCGGTCCGGGTCTCGCGTCAGTCGAGCCACACGAGGACGGCGTCGCCCGCAGCTGCCGCTTGCTCGAAGAACGGCCGGAGCGGCTCGAACCACCCGCGGGCGAACTCGAGCGCATCGGGATCCCCCCATACCTCGACGGGATAGAGGTTCGCCTCATGAAGGTCGGCGGGCGTGACATCGCGGGCCAGGTCGTCGAAGGTGAGAGCCGCGAGCGTCCGGGCAGCGAGGCGCACGCGCTCGGGCTGCACGTACCGTGGCGGACCGTAGCCCCAGTCCTCATCGCCGAGGTCCACCTCGCCGTGCACGATGTCGACCGGAAACCCTGCCCTGTCCAGCAGGAAGCGAATGGCGTCCCAGGCCTTGTGCGTCTCCAGGTGCCGGGAGTCGTGCTCGCTTTCGAGAGCCGAGTCGACATGCTCCTCGATCCACTCGGGCTCGGCGAGCGCACGAGCCAGCTCGTCGGGCTGGAGGCGCAGATACTCGCCGTTCATGCTCATGGCCGGAAACGTACCGGCTGGCGGTGACACGGCGAGGCTGGCCTGCTCTGCTCCCGGAACACTGGCCGTCCTGGTGCGCGCCTGTCGACTCACGCCCGCGACGCGGTGACGCTCCCCACGACCCGGACCTCCACGTCGACACCCTCCACGGTGTCGGGGACGTCGACGTCGTCCGACGTCACGTTGACGCGCAGCAGCCAGTCGTCGGCGACGTCCTGACGACTGGCTCCGCGGACCGGGACGCCCGTGACGTCGGCGCGCGCGATGCCGACGCCCGTCACCCCGTCGAGGCTCGCGACCTGCTGGCGCAGCGTCGCTTTGGCTTCGCGTGCTCGTTCGAGGGTCGCCACGGCGAACCACCTCCCGCACCCATTGTGCGCCCGACCGGCAGCAACAGACACCCCACCCCCGTGAGTGCATGAAATAGTCGCGTCCGGGGCGCTCTGACGCGACTATTTCATGCACTCACGGGGGGCGCGGGGGCTCAGCCGAGGAGGGTCGCGCCCAGCCGTTCCAGCACCGTGTCGATAGGGTTGCAGTACGTGAGCCCGGTGCCGTTCGTGCCGCCCGTCTCCGACCCCGCGAACAGCAGCGCGAGCGCGACGCCATCCTCGCGGTACACGAGCGAGCCGGAGTCGCCGCCGCGCGAGAACGGGCCGTCGCCGGTGGACTCGACCTCGATCTGGTCGTCGAAGCGCAGCGCGCCGAGGCCTCCGCCGTACCCGACGACGACGTCGTCGAGCTCGATCGCCGTGACCCGACCGGCCGTGACGCCCGTGGTGCGGCCGGACTTGCCGACCGACTCGCCACCCACGGCGACCGCCGTCTCCGTGATGCGTCCGACGGGGTACTGGGCGTCCACGGTCGGGTCGTCGAGCAGGGCGAGGGCCGCGTCCGCGGTCTGCGTGACCCCGGCCTCGAGCGGGACGAGCGCGCCGAGGGTGCCGACACGGTCGTCGGGCGCGGCGCCGCCGTCGGCGGGGCCGGGCTGCACGACGACGTCCCCCACCCGAGCGGACGGCGACCCCGCGAGCACGTGCCAGTTCGAGAGCGCGTACACCGATCCCTCGTCGGCGCCCTCGACGGGCGGCTCGGCCACGCGGACGAAGGCGCCGAGCGTCCCGGCGGTGACGTCGACGTGCGCGACGGACACCCCGGGGCGCAGGGGTCGGACGCGGCCGGTCTCCCCGGTGGCGTAGGCCGTGACGACCGGGGGTCGGACGCTCGGGCGGTCCGACGAGCCTGACAGAGAGTCATCCTTCGCCGGCGCCGCGAGGGGCCGGATGCGCCCCGTGCGCCGCACGTCGACGGTGTCGCCCGCCTCGGACGCGACCTTGCGCGCGATGCTGCGCGCGGCCGGGACGCCCAGCCGGTAACGGACCGCGATGGCGTACCCGCCGTCGTCGCGCGGGGCGAGCCCGATCGCGAGGGTGGGTGCGCGCACGACCTCGGCCGCGTCCGGTACGTCCTGCGGCTCGATCCCCGCGCCGGACCGCTCCGCGAGCTCGCGCGCGTAGTCCGCGAGCTGCGACTTGATCTCCCGCGCCTTCTGCTGGTCCATCGGTGCACCGTCCCCTCGCCCGACGGGTGGCCGTCCACCGCCCGCGTCCTGCGGAGAGAGTCTGACGGCAGCCACCCACGCCCGCACGACACCACGCCGGGCCGGCCCGACACGACGACCGCGTGGCCCGTGTCGGTGGCGCACGTCACACTGGCGCCATGGCACTGACGTTCAGCGGTCCTGTGTTCGACTGCGCCGACCCCACGGTCGTCGCCGACTTCTGGCAGCACGCGCTCGGCTGGACCGGTCGCGACACCGGCCCGCACGGCGAGGCCGTCCTCTTCCCGCGCGACGGCGAGACGACGCTCGGTCCGCCGAGCCTCGTCTTCCAGCGGGTGCCCGAGGGCAAGACGGCGAAGAACCGAGTCCACCTCGACTTCTCGTCGTCGGACCAGGACGACGACGTCGCCCGGCTCGAGACGCTCGGCGCCCGCCGGGTCGACGTGGGGCAGTCCGCGCAGGACACGTTCGTCGTGCTGGCAGACGTCGAGGGCAACGAGTTCTGCGTCCTGCGTGAGGACTGACCGTCACGCAGCACCGTGGGCACCCGGTCACACCGGGTCGGGGCGGTAGACCGCCGTCGCGCCCTCGGGCGGCTCCCCGACGTCCTCGATGGGTCGGGGGTCGTACGACTCGGCGGTGAGGTCGGCGCGCTCGACGCGCGAGAGCCGGAACCAGCGGATCGCCTCGCGTGTACGGCACCACGCGACGAGGTACCACCGGCCGTCGGTGTGGGCGAGCAGCACCGGCTCGACCCGGCGCGTCGAGACGTTGCCCCGGCCGTCGCGGTACCGGATCGCCAGCACGCGCACACCCGTGAGGGACTGCTCGACGGCGCGCAGGACGCCCAGGTGGGTACGCGCCCGTCCGACGACGTCCCCACCCCCCGGCCCGGCGTCGTCGCCCACGGTCCCGGCGTACCCGGCGTGGCCGGCAGAGACCGACCCGTCGGACGCGGGGTCGGAGGCGGGGTGAGCGGTGGTGCCGGACGCCGGGTCGGGCGACGGCACGTGGCGGACCCACACACGCGCCGCGAGCGCCTCGGCGCGCGCGCGGTCGCCGGCGCCGAGCGCGTCCCAGACCTTCCCCCGCGCGGCGAGCGCGTCGACGGCGAACGGGCTGCCCTGCGGGAGCGTCGCGAGCGCGACCGCGACGGCGACCGCCTGCCCGGGCGTGAAGTTGACCGGCGGCAGCGACGCGCTCGGGTCGAGCACGTACCCGCCGCCCGGGCCGGCCTGCGCCCAGATCGTCAGGCCGGCCTGCTGCAGCGCCGCGACGTCGCGCTTGATCGTGCGCTCGCTCACCTCGAGCGCGGCCGCGAGCCGCGGGCCGGTCGTCCCCGTGCGGCCCGCGCGGCGCAGCTCCTCCGCGACGGCGTACAGCCGCTCGGTACGATTCATCCGACAATGGTGACAGACAGGTGTCACCGACCCGCTGGCAGGGTGGTGTCATGACCACGAACCAGAGCGCCGAGCAGTCCGAGAGCCCCACCCACATCGTCCTCGTCCCCGGCTTCTGGCTGGGCGGCTGGGCGTGGGACGACGTCGTCCCCCACCTCGAGGCCGCCGGCCTCGTCCCCCACGCGGTGACCCTCCCCGGGTTGGAGCCCGGCTCCGCGGCGGAGGACCGCGCCGGCGTCACGCGCGACGACCACGTCGACGCCGTCGCACGGCTCGTCGACGGGCTCGAGGGGCGCGTCGTGCTCGTCGGGCACAGCGGCGGCGGGCCGGTCGTGCAGCAGGCCGCCGACCGCGACCCGGCCCGGATCGCACGCCTCGTCTACGTCGACACGGGCCCGTTGGTCGACGGCGCAGCGCTGGCCCCGGACCTCCCGGCCGACGCCGTCGAGCTCCCGCTGCCGTCGTGGGAGGAGCTCGGCGCCGAGGGCTCGAGCCTCGACGGGCTCGACGAGGCGGCCCTCGCGCGGTTCCGCGAGCGGGCCGTGCCGACGCCGGGCAGCGTCGCCCGCGGGCCGGTGCGCGTGTCGAACCCGGAGCGCCTGAACATCCCGGCGACCGCGATCTGCTCGTCGATCCCGTCGGCCGTGCTCGCCGAGCTCGCGCACCCCGGGCCGCCGCTGAACACCGAGCTCGGCGAGATCGCCGACCTGACCTACGTCGACGTCCCGACCGGGCACTGGCCGATGTTCTCGCGTCCGCGCGAGCTCGCGGAGGCGATCGTCGCCGCCGTGGCCTGACCGGAGGCCCGGCCACACGTGCGGCCGCACGGTCGACCGACCGTGCGGCCGTCGTCACACCGTCTCCGGAAAAATGTCACCGAACCGGCGTCACAGATGGCGACTTGTGCCGTCTTGTCGGGTGGAAGCGGTCACCAGGCCGCCGGACGCCCGCCGACGACGAGACGGACCATGCACGACACACTGCCCTCCGCCCCCGCCCGCCGCGACGTGCGAGCCGCCCTGCTGTGGGCGCTCGAGAACGACCGCGCCGCCCTGCTCGAGCACCGCGAGTCGACCCAGCGGAGCGCCTGGGACGCAGCACGCGGGGCGGCCGACTGTCGCCTCGTGCGGCGCTGGCACGCGGCGATCACGCCGACGCCCTCGACCCTCGCCTGACGCCCGCGCGGTCGGGGTGCATCCGTCCGCGGCCGTGCCGGCGAACCCCGGACGAGAGGGGACGTGCGTCCCCTCGGGAGGAGGTCGCCATGGTCGCGTCGATCCTCGCCGGCTCCGGCGGGAACATCGGGGTGCAAGGGCTCAGCAACGGCATGTCGGAGTGGTTCCTGATCTTCGGCGGACTCATCATCGCCGGGATCCTCGTCGGCTCGATCTTCGAGCTCGGCAAGGCCGTCCACGACCGGCACGTCCAGCAGCGCCGACCGGTCCACCGCTGACGGCTCCCTGACGACGGCCAGGCCGTGTCGCCACGGCCCTCCTGTCCTCCCGGCACCGGTCCCCGAGGTGCCGTGACCTCGCGGTCTGCGCCCCGGCGTCGGACACTGGGAGGAGGACGAGGACCGGTGACGCGATGGCCGAGGCCAGAGGACGTGTCCCCCGCACCGCGCAGGGCTCGAGCCCCCCGGGTGCGGAGGTGGGCGAGCGTGCGCCCGACGCGTTCGACCTCACGACCGCCTACGACCGCTGGGTGCCGCTCGTCCGCGCGGTCGTGTCACGGCGCCTGGGTGACCGGCTCGACGTCGAGGACGCCACGCAGCTCGTCTTCCTCGCCGCGTGGCGAGCGCGCGACCGGTTCGATCCCCGCCGCGGCGACCTGCCGGTCTGGTTGCTCGGCATCGCCCGCCACGTCACGGCGGACGTGCTCGCGGCGCGCGAGCGCGAGGCCCGACGGCGCGAGGCCGCGTCGCGTCGCCGCGTCCCGACGGCGGTCCCCGACCCGGCCGACGACGTCGCCGCACGCGTCGACCTGGAGGGCGAGCTCCGCCGTCTGGCACCGGAGCGTCGCCGCGTGGTGCGCCTCGTGTACGCGCACGACCGGACCCACGTCCAGGTCGCGGCCGAGACGGGCCTGCCCCTCGGCACGGTGAAGAGCCACGCGCGCCGCGGCCTCGCCCAGCTCCGCCGCCACCCCTGACTCGCCGAACACGACGTTGCTGTCGTCATCGCGCCGATGACGACACCAACGTCGTGCTCGACCGCGCGGAATCGCGGGCTCAGCCGAGCGTCGTCGGCACCCCGGCGTCGCCCTCCCCCGGCGTGGCGTCCAGCACGTGCTCCGCGAGGAACGCGAGCACCACCTGGTACCAGACCTTCGCGTGCTGCGGCTGCAGGATCCAGTGGTTCTCGTCCGGGTAGAACAGGAACCGGTGCACGGTGTCGCCGTCGGGGCCGGCAGGCAGACCCGACGTCGCGAGCAGCTCGTACCAGAGCCGCAGGCCCTCGCCGATCGGCACACGGTAGTCCTTGTCGCCGTGGATGACGAGCATCGGCGTGACGATGTCCTGGACGAACCGGTGCGGGCTGTTCTCGAGCGCCATCTCCGGCGTCATCTCACGCTGCCAGTAGTACGAGTGGTCGGTCGTCGGGCCGAACTGGTCGAGCGCCCACAGGCTCGCGTGCGTGACGATCGCGCGGAAGCGGTCGGTGTGCCCGGCGACCCAGTTCGCCATGTACCCGCCGAACGACCCGCCCATCGCGGCGGTGCGGGCGGCGTCGACGTCCGCCCGCGTCTCGACGGCGTCGGTGATCGCCATCAGGTCCGTGTACGGCGCCTTGCCCCATGCGCCCCAGCCGCGCTGGACGAAGTCCTGCCCGTACCCGGTCGACAGCGCAGGGTCCGGGAGCAGCACCGCGTACCCGCGCGCGACCATCAGCCACGGGTTCCAGCGCCAGCTCCACGCGTTCCACGAGCCGAGCGGCCCGCCGTGGATCCACAGGAGCAGCGGCGCCGGGTTCTCGGCCGACGCGCCGTGCGGCAGCGCGAGCCAGCCGCGCACGCGCGCGTCGTCCGACGCGGCGGTCTCGACGTCGACGAGCGAGCCCGGCAGGTCCGGTGTCGCGACGGGACCGCGCAGCGGTGTCGCAGGCACGGGGGTACGTGCCCCCGCCGCGCCCGAGTCGAGGAACGCGGCGAGGTCGATGCGCACCGGGTGCGAGGGCTCCAGGTAGCTCGTCCGCAGCGCGTACGCCGTGCGGCCGTCGGGCGCGACCTGCACGTCCGTGAAGACCGCGTCGTCGCTCGTCACGCGCTCGGCCGTCCCGTTTTCCACGATGCCGCTATCCACCGTGCTGCGCCCGGCCGGCCCGGACGGCGCGAAGGCGACGAGGAAGACCGGGCCGCGACCGTCGTCGTCGGCCGTGACGAGCAGGCCCGCGCCGTCGGGGAGCCAGCGCAGCGACGTGGGCCAGCGGTCCCAGTGCGGCGCGAGCGTCCGCGGCGTGGCGTGGTTCTCGGCCCGCGTGGTCGGCGAGTCGTCGTGGGCGGCGGCCGCTCCGGCCGGGCCGTCCGGCGCGTGCAGCGGCACGACGGCGAGGCTCTCCTCGGGGGCCTGGTGCGGCGTCGAGACGGTCTCCCGCACGAACGCGACCCACGCGCCGTCGGGCGAGATGCGGGGCCAGTGCACGAACGCGCCCGGCTCGTCGACGAGCGTGCGACGCTCGCCCGTCGCGGTGTCGATCGCGACGAGCGTCGTGCGGACCGTCGGCCCGGGACCGGGGACCTCCCACGTCGTGACGAGCGTCGTGCCGTCGGCGGACAGGTCGGCGGCGTGCTCGTGCAGCGCCCGGCCCGGGGCTGCGGCACCGTGCCCGACGGCGCGGCTCACGTCGCGCAGGTCGAGGAGCCGGGGGTCGGGGGTCGGGTCGGGGGCAGCGGCTCGCCCCACCTCCGCGCCGACCGTCGCTGCACCCGCCGCCGTGCCCTCGGCCGGCGCTCCGGTGGAGCCGGCGTCCGCGCTCGGGAACGGGCGCGCCGGCTCGTCGACGAGCGTCGTGAGGTCGCCGACGAAGCGGTGGTCCTCGTCCGGACCGCGGTCGTGGTCCCACTGACGCACCGGGTAGGCCGTGTGGAGGATCGCCGCGACCTTGGCGTCCTCGCGCGCCGACCGGAGCTCGGCGTCGTGCGCGAGGTCGCGAGCGCTCGGCAGCACCTTCGCTGCGACGGACACGACCGGCGCACCGCTCGCGGCGAGCGGGCTGCTCACGCCGGCCGGCGCCGTCGCGACGACGCGCGCCTCGCCACCCGCCCCGGGCAGGAGCCACAGCGCAGCCTTCGCGTCGTCGTCGGGCGAGGCGTCCGGGTCGGGGCGCGCGGACGTGAAGAGCACGTCGCCCGCGGCGGTGAACGTCGCGCTGGACTCGCCCTTCGCGCTGCGCGTGAGCCGGCGCGCGGGGGCCTCGCCGGCAGGGTCGACCTCCCACAACGCCGTGCGGTACCCGGTGCGCTTGTCGTCGAGGGTCTGGACGGTGGTGACCAGCCGCGTCCCGTCGGGCGAGAGCGCGAGACCCCCGACGCGCGGGATCGCGAGGTAGTGGTCGAGGTCGTGGAACGCGGTGTCGCCAGGCCCGTGGGCGGCGGAAGGGGCTCCGGTGTCGGACGAGGCAGAGGTGCCGGGCGCGGCGGCGTCGTTACTCACCCGTACGTCCTATCACGCCCCTCGCCGAACACGACGTTGCTGTCGTTACTCCGACGAGAAGGACACCGTTCCCGTGCTCGACGCCGCACAACGTCGTGCTCGGCCGACGTGCCGCTGACTGGTGAAGCTCTCACCTGCCGCCGACCGCCTTCGTCGTCCACAGGCCCGGCTCTGGACGCGCTTTCCACAACTCGTCCTGACGCTCGGACGACGCCCGGCCAGCGCTGATCGGATCGGGACATGCGCACGCTCACCGCGGTCCCGTCCGAGCTCCTCGCCGTCGCCACGCGCCAGGCCGGGCTCGTCTCCGCCACCCAGTGCGACGCGTTCGGGGTGAACGCCAACCGTCGTTCTCGCCTCGTCGACCAGCGACGCTGGTCGAGGCCGACCCGGGGCGTGTTCGACACCGCCCGTACCCCCGTCGTGCGGTCGAGCACCGCGCACGACCACCGCCGACTCCGGGCCGCGTGGCTCGCGCTGCTCGCGTACGGACCGGAGGCGATCGCCGTCGGGCCGTGCGCACTGGTCCTTCTGGGAGTCCAGGGTGTCGGTCGGGACGTCGTCCCTCAGGCCACGCTCCCCGGAGCGCGAGCGGCGGTGTCGCGGGACGGCATCCACCTCCGACAGTTCGACGACGGGATGACGGTCCAGCAGGTCGGCGGGCGCTACGTCGCGACTCCTGACTGGGCGGTAGCACAGACGGTGCCTGGAGCGACCCGGCCCGGCCGGATGACGACGACCCTGCGCCGTCAGCTGGTGCGAGAACGGGGTTCCGCGCCCTCGAGGACGAGGTTGATGTCGCTGTCCGCCGGATGACGACATCAACGTCGTGTTCGGCGGGGCAGGGCGAGCGGGTCAGCGGTCGTCGCGCTCCGACATCTTGGCGAGCATCGCGTTGTACTCGTGGAGCTCGGCGTCGCCGTCGCGGTCGGCCTGGCGGTCGCGGCGCTTGGCCTCGCGCTCGTCGGACCGCGTCCACATGACCGCGACGACGATCGCCAGGATCAGGGTCGGCAGCTCGCCGATGCCCCACGCGACCGCGCCGCCGCGCTGCTGGTCGACGATCGCGCTCGGCCCCCACTCGCGGCCCAGCAGCCCGAACCACTCGGGGACGAACAGGATCTCGCCCGTCGTCAGCGCGACGCCGAAGAACGCGTGGAACGCCATCGTCGCGAAGAGCAGGATGAGCCGCTGCGGGTACGGGGGCCGGTGCGGCCCGGGGTCGATCCCGACGAGCGCGTTCGCGAACAGGTACCCCGCGAGCGTGAAGTGCGCCAGCATCGCGAGGTGCCCGGCGTACGTCGTCAGCGCGTACTCGAACGCGGGCGTGTAGTAGAAGACGATCATCGACCCGGCGAAGTTCACCGCGGCGACGATCGGGTTGGCGAAGAACTGCCCCACGCGCGACGTCACGACGGCGAGCACCCACTCGCGCGGCCCGCGCGACCCGTCCTTGCGCGCCGGGACCGCGCGCAGCAGCAGCGTCACGGGAGCGGCGAGCACGAGGAAGATCGGCACGACCATCGCGAGGATCATGTGCTGGACCATGTGCGCGCTGAACAGCACGTGGCCGTACATCGCCGGCCCGCCGGACGTCACCCAGAAGAGGATGACGATCCCCACGCACCACGAGATCGTGCGGCCCACGGACCACCGGTCGCCGCGGCGCGCGAGCCGACGCACCCAGCCGAGGTAGACGACGAGCGCCGCACCGCACGCGAACGCGGGCAGCAGGTCCCAGCGCCACTGCGTGAACCAGAGCGCGAGCGTCGGCTCGGGCGGCAGCGCGTGCCCGGTGACCTGGTACGCGGCGGACGTGTCGACCGGCTCCTCCTGCGGCACCGGCGGCGCCGTCGACCCCAGCGCGACCGCGACCCCGGACACCGCGCCCATGATCGCGAGCTCCACCGCGACGAGGCGCCAGAACAGCCACCGGGTGCCCTCGGCGGCGGCGCCCGGGCTGCTCGTGGACGACGGCGCCCCGGCCTTGCCGGGACCGCTCACCGAGGCACGGTCCCCTCCCGGGCGACCGACCGCCGTCGGGCCGGCGAGGCGCCGCACGACGAGCTCGCGGTGCGCGAACCCGATCGCGCCGAGGACGATCAGGAGGGCGACCTTGGTGAGGAGAAGGATCCCGTAGTCGGTGGTCAGCGCGGCGAACGAGTCGACGCGGATCGTCGCGTTGGCGATCCCCGACACCCCGACGGCGACGTAGCACCAGAGCGCGACCGCGGAGTACCGCGCGACGGAGGCCGCGAGCTCGCCACGGCCCAGGCCCCCGCGTGCCCGCACGACGGCGAGCGTCCCCAGCCCGCCGACCCACAGGGCCGCACCGCCGAGGTGGAGGAACATCGACGACACGGCGAGCTCGTGGCTCACGGCGCCGGCCGCGTGCCCCGTGTTGGCCTGCAGCGCGATCGCGACGAGCGCGAGCGTCGCCGTCCACATCGCCGCCGCCGGGGTGCGCACGGCGAGCGCGAACGCCGAGGTCACCGCGGCGACGAGGACGATCGCGAGGTAGTTGCGCCCGAGGCTCACCTGCGAGACGAAGAGCCCGAGCTGGTCGCCGAACGTCGGACCGGTGACCGGCGTGCTCGAGATCGCGGAGTACCGCAGGACGACCTGCACGACCGTGAGCACCGCCCACGTCGCCGACGCCGCGCCCGCGACGCCGAGCGCCCTGCGCACCGACGTGCCCGCGGGCAGGACGCACGCCGCGAGCACGAGCGAGCCGAGCGTCAGCGCGACGGAGAGCTCGGTGAGCACGGTGACCACCGGGGCGCCGAGGCGCGCGAGCGCGCCCGGGTCGGGGAAGCCCGCCGGGACGGTGAACGCCGCCGAGAAGGCACCCGCGGCCAGCACTGCGACGACCGCGACGACGACGGCGAACGGTCCGGCGAGGACGAGCCACCACGGGTTCGCGGGTCGGGCGTCCGACGGCGCGGGGCGCAGGGCTGTCGAGGTCACCGCACCAGGGTATCGACCGCAGGCACCGCTCCGGTCGCCCGTCGCCCCGACCCGGGTGCCGGCGACGGCGCCGGGCGCGGGGGGAGCTCTCCCCACCCGGAGGCTGTGGACGGACCGGGGACGGGCCGGCCGCGCTGGCATACTGGGCCGGGTTCGCCGGGGGCTCGCGACGTCTCGTCCGCCCTCCCGGCCGCGCACGGGAACCCGACCCGCACGACCCGGAGGACGATCCATGGCCGCAGGGCACGGCAGCATCTCCACGCAGGACCTCGACCGCGCGAGCCACCTGCTCAAGCGGGTCGGGCAGGTCTTCGACCAGCGGGTCGTGGGCCAGGACGCGCTGCGCACGGCCCTCGTGAGCTCCCTGCTCGCGGGCGGGCACATCCTGCTGGAGTCGGTCCCCGGTCTCGCCAAGACGACGGCGGCGCAGACGCTCGCGGCGTCGATCGACGGCTCGTTCCACCGCATCCAGTGCACCCCGGACCTCATGCCGAACGACATCGTCGGCACGCAGATCTACAACTACGCGAACGGCGAGTTCGCGACGCAGCTCGGCCCCGTGCACGCGAACGTCGTGCTGCTCGACGAGATCAACCGCTCCTCGGCGAAGACCCAGTCCGCGATGCTCGAGGCGATGCAGGAGAAGCAGACGTCGATCGGCGGCGAGAACTACCCGCTGCCCGACCCGTTCATGGTGCTCGCGACGCAGAACCCCATCGAGGAGGAGGGCACATACGTGCTTCCCGAGGCCCAGATGGACCGCTTCCTCATGAAGGAGGTGCTCACGTACCCGACGCCGCAGCAGGAGCTCGAGATCCTCCAGCGCGTCGCGACCGGGCAGATGACGCAGCCCATCACCGCGCAGCCGATCTCCCTGGACGACGTCCGCTTCCTGCGCGGCCTCGTCGACGACGTCTACGTGGACGACTCGATCAAGCGGTACGTCGTCGACCTCATCAACACGACGCGCTTCTCCGGCCCGCGCCCGATCCCCGGGTTCGACCGGCACGTGCGCGTCGGCGCCTCGCCGCGCGGCGGCATCGCGCTCATGCGCGTCGGCCAGGCGCTGGCGATCCTCGCGGGGCGCGCGTTCGTCATCCCCGACGACATCAAGGCCGTGCGGTACTCGGTGCTGCGCCACCGCCTCGTGCGCACGTTCGACGCGCTCGCGAACAACGTCCCGCCGGAGCAGCTCGTGGACGCGGTGTTCGACGCCGTCCCGACGCCCTGAGCGACCCCTCACCCTCTCGAGAGAGCAGCACGTGCCCGACGTCTCCCGTCTCGCCCAGGTCCGGGCCCGGCTCGACCTCCCGGTCGCGCGCCGAGCGTCGGGCCTGCTCGAGGGGCGCCACCGCTCGGTGTTCAAGGGGCACGGGCAGGACTTCGACGACCTGCACCTGTACGCCCCGGGCGAGGACGTGGGCGACATCGACTGGAAGTCGTCGGCCCGCGCGGGCATCCCGGTCGTGCGGCGCTTCGTGCGCGAGTCGAACCTCAACCTCGTGCTCGTCGTCGACTCCGGCCGCACGATGGGCGCGACCGCGCCGAGCGGCGAGACCAAGGCGGAGGTCGCGAGCTTCTGCTGCGCGCTCGTCGCCTACCTCGCGCGCGACCGCGGCGACCGGGTGGCGCTCGTCGCGGGCGACGCGGAGCGCCTCGTGCAGCTCCCGCCGCGCGCGAGCACGCAGGACCTCGAGGTGCTCCTGCGCACGGTCGAGGACCTGTGGCGCCCCGACGCGCCCGCGAACGACCTCGCGCGCCCGCTCGACCGGGCGCTCACCGCGTTCCGCCGGCGCTCGCTCGTCGTCGTCGTGACCGACGAGGCGCGACCCGCGGCTGAGCACGAGCAGCTCCTGCGCTCGCTGCGCGTGCGCCACGAGGTCATGGTCGTCCAGGTCGCGGACCTCTCCCCCGTGAGCGCCGGCGCGCCCGCCCCCTCACGAGGTAGAGGCGTGGTCCGCCGAGGTAGAGGCGTGGTCACGGACCAGGGCTCTACCTCGCGGCACCAGGGCTCTACCTCGGCGGTCGAGGTGGTCGACGTCGACGGGACGCTGCGGCTCCCCCCGTTCCTGCGCGGCCGGGCCGCGCTCGCCGCGTCCGCTGTGGAGGCCGTCGCCGCGCGTCGTGCCGAGGTCGCCGAACGGCTGCGCGCGCTCCAGGTGGAGGGCGTGCTCGTCGAGGGGTCGGACGACGTCGTGCAGCGGTTCGTCGAGCTCCTGGGGAGGCAGAAGCGTGCCCGTCGATGAGCTCGTCGACCCCGTGGGCTACTCGGGGTGGTGGACCGCGCTGGGGATCGTCCTGGTCCTCGCGGCGGCGGCCGTCGTGTTCGGAGTGTTCTGGCTGACGCGCGCCCGCGCGGAGGAGAAGGCGCTGGCGGCGCAACGGCCCGCCCCGTTGCTGCCCACCGGCCCGTACGACCCCTACGCCGAGCTGCGCGCCGAGTACGAGCAGCGCCTCGACGCGGTCGCCGAGCGGTTCCGCGCCGGCAAGCTCGACGAGCGCACGCTGCACCTCGCGCTCTCGGCCGAGATGCGCGGCTTCGCGACCGGTCGCCTCGGCCAGGACGCATCGTCCATGACGCTCTCGGAGATCCAGCAGCTCAGCGAGGCCGGGCGCCTCACGCAGCTCATCGCGCGCTACTACCGCCCGTCGTTCGCCGACCACGACAACGACCCCGCGGCCCGCTCGACGGACGCCGAGGACTCGATCGACCGCGCCCGATCGGTGGTGCGCGGATGGTGAGCCTCCCGGTGTCGGCGAGCGCCGCCGTCGTGCCCGGGCCCCAGGGCCCGTCGATCCTGTGGCCGTGGGTGTGGGCGGCGCTCGTCGTCGCGGTGCTCGCCGCGGGCGCGGTCGCGTGGTGGCTCGCGCGCCGCCGTCAGGCACGTGCGGCGGAGCGTGACGTGCTGTGGGTCGCGAACACCGACTACCTCGCGCGCGTGCCGGAGTTCGCCTCCTGGCTGCGCCGCTACCGCGTGCTGCAAGGGCTGACGGCGGCCGGGCTGCTCGTCGCGGTCGTCGGCGCCGGGGCCGTGGCCGCGCGCCCGGTGGAGACGGACGTCGTCGTGGACCGGCTGGGCACGCGCGACATCGTGCTGTGCCTCGACGTCTCGGGCTCGATGATCGAGTACGACGGCGCGGTGCTCAAGGTCTTCCAGGAGCTCGTGGACAACTTCGAGGGCGAGCGCATCGCGCTGTCGATCTTCAACTCCTCGTCCCGCACGGTCTTCCCGCTCACGGACGACTACACGCTCGTCCGGGACCAGCTCCAGGCCGGGATCGACGCGCTCGACAAGGACCCGTCGACGTTCGACTACACGGGCGGCTCGGACGACGCGGAGATCCTCGAGTTCGCCCAGTTCACCGCGGGCACGACGGCGAACCTCGCGGGCGCGAGCCTCATCGGCGACGGCCTCGCGAGCTGTGCGCTGCAGTTCGATGCGGAGGAGACGGAGCGCTCGCGCTCGATCATCCTCGCGACCGACAACTACGTGTCCGGCGAGCCCATCTACACGCTGCCGCAGGCGGCGGACCTCGTCGCCTCGCGCGACATCACGCTGCACGGCATCTTCGGCGGCTCGCAGCGCTACGAGGGCACGCCCGAGGAGAGCGAGTACCGCGACGTCGTCGAGTCCGGCGGCGGCCTGTACTTCCTCGCCGACGACCCCGGCGCCGTGCAGGGGATGGTGGACGACGTCGTCGCGCAGCAGGCCGTCGAGCTCGACGCCTCCCCCGAGGTGATCGTCACGGACCGGCCCGCGGGCTGGTTCCTCGTCGCGATCCTCGGCGTGGGGCTGCTGCTCGTCGTCGCGTGGCGGTTGCGGGAGTGAGGCGACCATGAACCTGACGCTCCAGCCGCTCGTGCCCGTGTGGGCGCTCGCGCTCCTCGTCCTCCCCCTGCTCGGCCTCACCGTGTGGCAGGCGGTCGTCGCGGGGCGGCCCGGGCCCGACGGCGTCGCCCGCCCCGGAGCGCCGCGCGCGGCCTGGGTACGCCGCTCCGGCGCGGTCGTCCTGCTCGCCGTGATCGGCCTCGGTCCGTCGATCCCGTCGACCGACCGCGACACGTCGGTCGCGAACGTCGACATGTTCTTCGTCGTGGACCGCACCGGGTCGATGGCGGCCGAGGACTACGGGCCGGAGGGCGGTCAGGAGCGGCTCGACGGCGTCCGGCACGACATCGCGAGCCTCACCGAGGCGATCCCCGGCGCGCGGTACTCCGTCATCTCGTTCGACTCGCAGGCGTCGCGCCAGCTCCCGCTGACGACCGACGCGCGCGCGATCACGTCGTGGGCGGACACGTTCCACCGGGAGATCACCCGCTACTCGCAGGGCTCGCTCACGGACCGTCCGCTCGACGAGCTGCGCTCCGCGCTCGAGGGCTCGGCCCAGCAGCACCCCGCCAACGTGCGCCTCGTCTTCTTCCTCACCGACGGCGAGCAGACGGCGGAGGGCGAGCCGCGGTCGTTCGCCGAGCTGGCGCCCCTGGTCGACGGCGGCGCCGTGCTCGGCTACGGCACCGCCGAGGGCGGTCGTATGAAGGAGTACGACCCCGACGCGGAGCCCGAGGACGCGGAGTACATCATCGACTGGTCGCAGCCGAGCGAGGACGGCGAACCGGCCGAGGCGCTGTCCGTGCTCGACGAGGAGACGCTCACCGCGCTCGCCGACCAGCTCGGCGTGCCGTACGTGCACCGCACCGAGCCGACCGAGACCGCCTCGCTCGTCGCCGGGGTCGACCCGCAGCAGGTGGCCGCCGACGGGCGCCGCGACGTCACCGCCTACCGGCCCGTCGTCTGGCCGTTCGCGCTCGCGCTCGTGGCGCTGCTCGGGCTCGAGGCGTGGTTCTGGTCGCGGTCGGCGAGCCGGTCGCTCGTGCGCCCGGGTGCGCCACGCGAGACGGAGCTGCGCCGATGACCTGGACCCCGCCACCCACACCGCCGCCGGGCGCGCGCACACCGGGCCCGACCGGTGCGGCCGCGCTCCGGGCCACGCGCCTGCGTCGTCGCAGGTGGTGGCTCCTCGGGACGCTGCCGGTCGTCGTCGCGCTGCTGGTCCTCGGGTTCAAGCTCGCGTTCCTCGCGCCCGTCGCGTCGTTCGCGAAGGACCAGTACGACGACGGCGACGCGCCGGGGGCGGCGAACACCTACGGGATCCAGCGGACCCTCAACATCGTCGAGCCGTGGACGGCGCACTACAACCACGGGACGGCGCTCGCCCGGTCCGAGGAGTCGTGGGCCCTGTACGACGCGATCACGTCGCTCGACCGCGCCTACGACCTCGCGGAGCACGAGACGCCCGAGGAACGCTGCATGATCCAGACCAACCTCTCGCTCGCGTACGAGCTCACGGGCGATCAGGACATGGCCTACGCGGACGGCAAGGCGGCCGAGCTCGCGCTCGTCGAGGAGGCGATCGCCGCGCGCGACGCCGGTCTCCCGTACGACGAGGCGGTGCTCGACCCGTACGGCGACGGCACCGAGGTGGACCCCGAAGCGCTGCGTCAGGACGTGCAGGACTGGTACGAGTACGCGGAGCAGGAGTACGCGACGGCCGAGCAGATCCGTGGCTGGCCCGACTGCGGCGAGTCCGAGCAGACGCCCGAGCAGGAGGAGCAGAACGACGCCGCCGAGCAGCGCCTGCAGGACAAGCAGCAGCAGGCGGAGGACTCCCAGCCCGAGAACCAGGGTGGAGGCGACACGGGCGAGGGCTCCGAGGGCGACGAGCAGTCCGAGGCGTCGGGTGGTGAGGGCGGCGAGGGTTCCGAGGGCGAGGACCAGCAGAGCCAGGCCGAGCGCGAGGAGCAGCAGCGCCAGGAGCGGCTCGAGGAGCAGGGCTCGGAGGCGCGCGACGAGCAGGAACGCCTCGAGCAGGAGTACCGCGACCTCTACGGCGACGAGCCCGGGACCGGCACCGACCCGGGCGACGGCAGCGGCGGCACGACGAAGAACTGGTGACCCGCCCGCCGACGTAGAACTCTGGTCCACCGAGGTAGAGCTCTGGTCCGCCCGCCTCGGGCGGATCAGTCGTCCAGACCCTCGACGAGCAGCGTGCGTGGGCCCGGGCCCTCGTCGCCGAGGGCGTCCCGCGGGTTGACCAGCACGCACCTGCGCAGCGACAGGCAGCCGCAGCCGATGCAGTCCGTGAGGTGGTCGCGCAGCCGCGTGAGCTGCTCGATGCGGGCGTCGAGGTCGGCGTGCCACCCGGCCGAGAGCCGGTGCCAGTCCTTCGCGGTCGGTGTGCGGTCGCCCGGGAGCGTGGCGAGCGCGTCGCGGATGCGGGCGAGCGGGATCCCGACGCGCTGGGACGCGCGCACGAACGCGACGCGGCGCAGCGTCTCGCGCGCGAAGCGCCGCTGGTTGCCTGACGTCCGGCGGCTCGCGATGAGCCCCTCGCGCTCGTAGAAGTGCAGCGCCGAGACCGCGACCCCGCTGCGCGAGGCGAGCTGACCGACGGTGAGCTCGTCGCTCGGGGACGGGACGTCGTCGGGCACCTGCTGCGCTCCTCACCGCACCGGGCCCTACGCGAGACCGGGTGCTTGACCTCAACAATTGTTGAGGTTCGACACTAGCAGGGCGCGCCCGCCGGGTGCGCGGACCCATCACCTGCACGCCCCGAGGAGCCCACCGTGGACGCCATCCGCCTGCACGCGTTCGGACCGCCCGAGAACCTCGTCCTCGACCAGGTCCCCGACCCGGTCCCTGGACCCGGCCAGGTGCGCGTCGCCGTGCGCGCGCACGGCGTGCACCTGCTCGACACGACGCTGCGCCGCGGCGAGGCCGACGGCGGGCCGCTCCCGCTCCCGGAGCTCCCCACCGTCCCGGGGCGCGAGGTCGCGGGCGTCGTGGACGCCGTCGGGCCAGGGGTCGACGCCGGATGGCGCGGCCGGCGCGTCGCGGCGCACCTCGGCGCCACGCCCGACGGCGGCGGGTACGCCCGGCTCGCCGTCGTCCCGGTCGAGGCGCTGCACCGCATCCCCGACCACCTCACCGCCCCCGACGCGATCGCGATGATCGGGACGGGCCGCACCGCCGTCGGCATCCTCGACCTCGCCGAGCTCACCGCTGCGCACACGGTCGTCGTCACGGCCGCCGCGGGCGGCCTCGGCACGCTGCTCGTGCAGAGCGCGCTCGCCGTCGGGGCACGCGTCGTCGCGCTCGCCGGCGGGCCGGAGAAGACCACCCTGGTCCGGTCCCTCGCGGACGGGGCCGCGGCGGATCCCGACGGCGCAGCCCGACTCGTCGCGATCGACTACCGGGCGGACGGCTGGCTCGAGGAGGCGCGCACCGCCGTCGGACGCTCGACCGGGCACCTTGACGGCGCGACCGTGCTGCTGGACGGCGTCGGCGGCGACCTCGGGACCGACGCAGCGGGCCTCGTCGGCGCGAGCGGGAGGATCGTCCTCTTCGGCTGGTCGTCGGGCGCACCGAACCGCGCGGCCGGGCTGCACGACGGGCCGCAGGGCCGTGACGTCGACCACCCCGCCGAGAATTCCGGGGCAAAGGCCCTGACGCCCGACGTACGGTGGGCCGTAGGACCTCAGGCCCGACCCTGGGGAGACCTGTTCGCCCTGCAGGAGCGCGCACTCGCGCTCGCGGCGGACGGGACGTGGCGCGTCGTCACCCACCAGGTGCCCTTCGCGGAGGCGGCGCGCGCCCATCGCGAGCTCGAGGAGCGCGCGACCACCGGAAAGGTCGTTCTCGTATGACGGAGCCGAACCCCGCGCGGACCCTCGTGCCCGACGCGGACGAACGTCTGCCCGCGCCGGGCACGAGCGTAGGCGCGCCCCCGGGCGACACGGGGAAGGACGGGCCGCTCTCGCCCGCGACGCAGCGCACCGTGCTGTTCGGCATGGTCGCGTTCGTGTTCCTCGGTGCGTTCGAGGCGCTCGCGGTGGCGACCGCGATGCCGACGGTCGCCGTCGAGCTCGACGGGCTCACCCTGTACACGCTCGCGTTCGCCGGCTCGCTCGCGTCGAGCGTCGTCGGCATGGTCGCCTCGGGGCGCTGGAGCGACCGCTCCGGCCCGACGGCGCCGCTGTGGACCGGGATCGGCCTCTTCCTCGCCGGGCTGCTCGTCGCGGGATTCGCACAGGACATGCTCGTCCTCGTCGCCGGGCGCGTGCTCCAGGGCGTCGGCACCGGCCTCTACATCGTCGCGCTCTACGTGCTCGTCGCGCGGGTCTTCCCCGCCGACCGCCGCCCGAAGGTGTTCGCGGCGTTCGCCGCCGCGTGGGTGATCCCGTCCATCGTCGGCCCGGCCATCGCCGGGCTGGTCGTCGAGCACGTCGGTTGGCGGTGGGTCTTCCTCGCCGTGCCGGTGCTCGCGGTGCCCGCGCTCGTGCTCATGCGGCCGGGCATGCGTGCCGCGCGCGGCTGGTCGCCGGACGAGCCGGGCGACGCGGACCACGACGCCGAGCCGCCGCTCGACCGGACCGCTCGCCAGGCGTCGCTCGCGTGGGCGGTCGTGGCCGCCGTCGGGATCGGGGCGCTCAACTACGCCGGCCAGCTCCGCGGCGTCGGTCTGGCCGTGCTGCTCGTCGCAGCGCTCGTCGCCGTCGCGCTCGCCGTCCCGCGGCTGCTCCCGCCGGGCACGACGCACGCCGCGCGCGGCCTGCCGAGCGTCATCGCCATCCGTGGGCTCGTCGCCGCCGCGTTCACGGGTGCCGAGGTGCTGCTCCCGCTCCTGCTGTCGCACGAGCGCGGCCTCGCACCGTCGCTCGCCGGCGCGATCCTCACGTTCGGCGCCGTCGGCTGGTCGACGGGGTCGTGGCTGCGTGGTCGCGCGACCTGGGGGCTCGCGCACGCGGGGTACGTCCGGCTCGGCGGGACGTTCGTCGCCCTGGGCATCGCCGGTGCGGCGCTGCTGGCCTGGACGGCCGTGCCGCCCGTCGTCGGGATGGTCGCGTGGACGTTCGCGGGCCTCGGCATGGGCATGACCCACCCGACCCTGTCGGTGCTCACGCTCGAGCTGTCGCCCGTCGCGGAGCAGGGCGCGAACTCGTCGGCTCTCCAGGTGTCAGACGCCGTCGCCGCCGCCACCGCGCTCGCCGTCACCGGCTCGCTCCTGTGGGCCCTGCATCCGACGCTCGGCCTCGCGTCCTACGTCGTGTGCTTCGGCGTCACGGTGCTCCTCGCCGCCGGCGTCGCCCTCCTCGCCCCGCGCACCCGCCCCACCCTCACGACGTAGCAACCTTGCCCGCCGAGGTAGAACCCTGGTCATGCCCGAGGGCGCGTGGCTGGCTTTGGGTGGTCGGGGTGGATGGTGGTGCCGCGTCTACCATCCGCCGCTCGTTCCTCGCGGCTCCCGCCAGGCCCACCACGACGCGGCACCACCACCCACCCCGACCGGCGTCGTCTCACCTTGGTCTGCGCTCGGCCGGGCGACCGCCCGGGTGCTGTGCCCCGCCGGTCGGGCGGCTCGCCCCGACGCGGGGGAACCTGGCTCGGTGTCGTCGAGAAGTGAGAAATGGTCCCAGAATCGCGCGATTCCGGGGCCGTTTCTCACTTCTCGGCCTCGGGAAGGGGCGACGCCTCGTCAGCGCCGGCCAACTGCCCTCGGCCGGCCGGACCGCTTCCTGGCGGACCACGTCTCTACCTCGCGCGACCGGGCCTCTACCTCGGCGGGCCCGGGCCTGTGGCCGCCGGACTCGCTGCCCGGGGTGAGGTGCCGGTGGAGCGGTGGGGGTGAGCTCGGTGGCGAAGGGGCGTCAGAGCCGCGCTCCCAAGACCCTTGCCCGAGCGACCAGGGCGATGGCGCGGCAGCCCCGAGCGCCGAGCCCACCCGCGGGTCTGAGACGCGACCACGGCTCTACCTCAGCGGACCAGGCCTCTACCTCGGCGGACCAGGCCTCTACCTCGGCGGACCGGGGTTCTACCTCGGCGGGGTCGGGAGAGTGGCGACGGCGGTGGCGTAGCGGTCGAGGACGATCTCGGTGAGGCGGGCGTCCGGGGCAAGGGGCGCCGTCACGACGTCGGCGCCGACCTCGAGCACGCGGTCGTAGAAGTAGCCCGGCGCGAGGAGGTAGGCGGCGACGACGACACGCGCGCCCGGCGCGAGGGCGGCGCGAGCGGCCGCGACAGCGTCCCGGACGGACGGCTTCGCCATGGCGCCGTAGCCGACGCTCACCGGACCGGCGTGACGCTCGCGCAGCCCTGCGGCGAGCTCCTCGACGTCGCGCGCGGCGCCCGGGCGGCTGGATCCGGCGGCGGCGATCACGACGGCGTCGTCCGGACGCACGCCGGCCTCTGCGAGCCGGTCGGCGAGCAGGTCGACGAGACGGGGGTCCGGGCCGAGCGGTGTCGCGGCGGCGGCGCTCCCCGTCCCGGGACCGCGGTCCGCGACCGACTCCGCGACGTCGACGCTCACGTGGAAGCCGCCCGACAGGAGCAGCGGCACGACGACGGCGTCGCGCGGCACGACCGCCGGATCGACCTGGGGGACGCCGGACTCACGGACAGCGCCCGCTCCCGACCACGGCTCCGGCTCCGGCCTCGAGCCCGACCCCGGCTTCGACCCCGGCTCGGCGTCGGGAGCGACGACCGACGTCACGACGTCGGCGACCTCGGGGAGCTGCACGTCGACGAACGCCTCGCGGACGTCGAGGTCGGGGCGCGCGGCGCGGACGTCGTCGAGCAGGGCCTGGATCACCGCGCGGCCGGTGAGGTCGCTCGTGCCGTGGGAGCACCCGATGAGCACCGGTGCGGAGCCCGTCCCCGCCGCAGCGAGCGCGTCGGGGGACCGCTCGGCCGACCGGTCCGACGACGGCCCCGACGGGAAGGACAGGATCTCCGTGCTCATGCGAGCTCCAATCGGTATCCGCGCTTGACGACGGTCTTCACGAGATCGCGGCGACCCGTCGCGTCGCGCAGGCGTGCGACGGCGACCTCGGCGGCGTGCGGGTCGCGCGAGTCGCCGGGCAGGACGTCGAGCACGTCGTCGCGCGTGACGACCTCCCCGCGCCGGGCGGCGAGGAGCCGCAGCACCTCGAGGCTGCTCGGGGACAGCGGAAGCACCTCGCCGTCGAGGACGGCGACGCGCGAGCGGATCTGCAGGACGCCCGCGACGGTCGTCAGCGCGAGGGTCTCGGCCTGCTCGTAGTGGGCGACGAGCGCGCGGACGAGCGCGCCCAGGCGCCCGCGCTCCGGCTGCAGGGGCGTGATGCCGCGGTGCTCGAGCGGCTTCGCGGTGATCGGCCCGACGGCGGCCGCGACCATCGACCCGTCCCGGAACCGCGAGACGACCAGCCGCCCGACGCCGTGCTCCTCGGCCGCGCTCAGCCACGCCTCCGCGCCAGGGGCGGACGTGAACACGACCGCGTCGATCTCCCCGACGGCTGCGGCCTCGACGGACGCCCGCAGCGCCTCCGGGTCCGGCGGCGGGCCCCACCGGTAGACGACGAGGCTCGCGACGTCGGCGCCCGCCTCGGCGAACACGACGTCGAGGCCGTCGGCGCCGGCCCCGTGGTGCTGGATCGCGATGCGCAGCCCGGCGACCCCCTCGCCGAGCAGCACGTCGGCGATCTCCGCGGACGTCTCGGACTCCGCGACCCAGTCGGCGGTGAGACCGGCGGCCTGGATGGCGCCGCGCGCCTTGGGCCCGCGCGCGACGATCCGTGCGTCGGCGAGCACCTCGAGCAGGCGGTCGGCGATCCCGTGGGCGTCGGCGGCCTCGATCCACGACCGGAAGCCGATGCCGGTCGTCACGACGACGACGTCCGGCGGGCGCTCGATCAGGTCCCGCGTCCCGGCGAGGAGCTGCTCGTCGTCGGCGTGCGGGATCATGCTCAGCGCGGGCGCGTGCCGGACCTCGGCGCCGCGGCGCTGGAGCGCGGACGCGAGCTCGCTCTTGCGGCGGTCGGCCGTGACGAGGACCGTGCAGCCGGCCATGACCTGCCCGAGCGCCGGGCGTGCGCCCGCGCCGTCGGCCGCGAGATCGACCCGTGCGTCCGAGATCGGCCCTCCGTGGGTCGACGTCGTGACGGGCGGGTCGACCTCGGCGCCGTGAGTGCTGCTCACGCGAACGTCGCCGGGTCGAGCCGCCCCTCCGCGGCGACGTCCCCCATCACGATGATCGCCGGGGCCCGGACCCCGACCTGGGTCGCGCGCTCCACGACATCCCCGAGCGGCGCGCGCGTCACGCGCTGGCGCGGCGTCGAGCCGCTCTCGACGATCGCGACGGGCAGCGCAGGGTCGGCCCCGGCGTCGAGCGCCTGGGCCGTGATGCGGGAGAGCTGTGAGACACCCATGAGGACCACCAGCGTAGCCGTGCGGTCGCGCACCCCGGCGAGCGCGGCGTCGTCGAGCCCCTCGTGGCCGCTGATGACATGGAACGCGGCGACCGTCCCGCGGTGCGTGAGCGGGATGCCCGCGAGCGCCGGGACGCTCAGCGCGCTCGACACGCCCGGGACGACGTCGACCGGCACGCCCGCCTCGCGGCACGCGATCACCTCTTCGCCGCCGCGGCCGTAGACGAACGGGTCGCCGCCCTTGAGCCGCACGACGTGGCGCCCGCGCTGCGCCTGCTCGACGAGGATCGCGTTGATCTCGTGCTGGGGCACGGGGTGGTTCCCGGGCGTCTTGCCGACGTCGATCACCTCGACGCCGGGAGCGAGCTCGTCGAGCACGTCGACCGGGCCCAGCCGGTCCGCGACGACGACGTCCGCCTCCGCGAGCGCACGGCGTCCCCGGACGGTGAGCAGGTCGACCGCGCCGGGCCCGCCGCCCACGAGGGTCACGCGACCGAGCCCGCCCACGACCGGGCGGCGGCGACGCTGGTCCGCCCCGCCCGAGCGCAGGTGCTCCGCGATCGCGTCGCGCACGGCGCGGGCCCGCCGGGGGTCCGCACCGCCGTCGGGCCGCTGCTCCACCGAGCTGTCAGCAGCTCGTCGCTGTGGAACACGACCAGCTGCTGACAGGTGCGTCGGGGGGACGTCGGTCACGACGCCGACGAGCACGTCGCCGCTGTGGGTGGTGGCGGGGGTTCGTGCAGTGCCCTCGTGCGCGGCCCCGGCGTTCACGCACCACGTGCGGCGCGCGGCCGACCACGCGGCGACCGCGCGGTTGGTGCCCGAGTCGTCCGTCGCGGCGAGCACGAGCCACGCGTCGTCGACGTCGGACTCGCGGACCTCGCGCGGCGCCCAGGTGACGCGACCGCTCAGGGGAGCGCCGCCGTCGGGCAGCTGCGGTGAGAGCAGCGGCGCGTGCAGCGACGCGGCGACGAGGTCGCGCAGGTCCTCGCAGACCTGGGGCGCGACCACGCGGACGTGCGCGCCGTCGTCGGCCATGGCCCGCGCGCGGCGCGCGGCGACGGGACCGCCGCCGGCGACGAGCACGGTGCGACCCCCGAGGTCGAGGCCGAGGAGCGTCGTCACGACGCCTCCCGAGGTCCGTCCGCCGGAGCGGTCGGCCGCGTCGCCACGTGCACGACGCCGTCGCGCACCTCGACGGGCCACGTCGCCAGGTCCGGGGCCAGGCCCTGGACGGGCACGTACCCGGCGGCCTCGAGGCACCGCCCCGTCGCGAGGTCGAAGACCTGCTTGTACATGGGCCCGGCCACGGTGGGCACTCCCCCGCGCGTCCCGACGATCCCGCGGGACATGACGTTCGCGCCCGAGTACGGGTCTCGCTGCTGCACGACGCGCACGGTGTCGTCCGGGAGCCGGAACAGCGCCACCTGGACCCCGCCGACCAGCGCGGCGGCCCCGCGCTCCACGAGCAGGTCGCGCACGAGGCACACCCGCTCCCACTCGGTACCCTCGCCGAGCCCCGCCTCGTCCCCGGACGACACCGGGGCCTGCTCTGCTGACACGACGCTCATCGACGGACCTCCAGGGTGGTGCCGGCGATCACGACGGGCCCGGCGGGGACGGTGGCGAGACCCGCGGCGCGGGCCTCCTCCAGGGCGGCGCGCTCGTCCGCCGTCGCGGGGCGGATCTGGCCGCGCTCGGTGACGTACGCGAGGTCGGGGTCGGGCTCGGCGGGCGCGTTGACGAACGAGCCGAAGCGGCGCAGCTTCTCCGGGTCCTCGAGGACCGCGCGCCACTCGTCCTCGTAGTCGCCGACGTGGCGGGCCATCGCGGCGTCGAGGTCGGCGCCGATCCCGAGCGAGTCCTCGAGGATGACCTCGCGGATCGCGTCGAGCCCGCCCTCGTAGTCCTCGACCCAGACCGCCGTGCGCTGCAGGCGGTCCGCCGTGCGGATGTAGTACATGAGGAAGCGGTCGATCGCGCGGATCATCGCCTCGTCGTCGAGGTCCTCCGCGAGGAGCTGCGCGTGACGCGGCGTGAACCCGCCGTTGCCGCCGACGTACACGTTCCAGCCCTTGTCCGTCGCGATGACGCCGACGTCCTTGCCGCGCGCCTCCGCGCACTCGCGCGCGCACCCCGAGACGCCGAGCTTGATCTTGTGCGGCGAGCGCAGGCCGCGGTACCGCAGCTCGAGCTCGACGGCCATGCCGACCGAGTCCTGCACGCCGTAGCGGCACCACGTCGACCCGACGCACGACTTCACGGTGCGCAGCGACTTGCCGTACGCGTGCCCGGACTCGAACCCGTGCTCGACGAGCCGGCGCCAGATGAGCGGGAGCTGCTCGATCCGCGCGCCGAACATGTCGATGCGCTGGCCGCCCGTGATCTTCGTGTAGAGCCCGAAGTCCTTGGCGACCTGTCCGATGACGAGCAGGCCGTCGGGCGTGATCTCGCCGCCGGGGATGCGCGGGACGACGGAGTACGTGCCGTCCTTCTGCATGTTCGCCATGACGTGGTCGTTGGTGTCCTGGAGCGTCGCCTGCTCGCCCGTCAGGATGTGGCCGTTGCCGAGCGACGCGAGGATCGACGCGACGGTCGGCTTGCAGATGTCGCAGCCGCGGCCGGCGTCGCGCACCAGGACCGCGCCCTGGGTGTCGGTCACCGGCTCGGGAACCCGCCCGAACCGCCCGATGATCTCGCTGAACGTGTGCAGCTCCGCGACACGCACCGCGTCGAAGAGCTGCGCACGGGAGAGCTCGAAGTGCTCGCACAGCGCGTTCGACACCTCGACGCCCGCCCGGGCGAGCTCGGTCGTCGTGATCTTCTTGACGAGCGGGAGGCACGACCCGCACGACGTCCCGGCGCGCGTGCACGCCTTGACCCCCGCGAGGTCGGTGCACTCGTGCTCCGTGACGGCGGCGCGGATCGTGCCCGCGCTGACGTTGTTGCACGAGCAGACCGTGGCGTCGTCGGGCAGCTCGAGCGCCGGCGCCCCCTGCGCGCCGGCCCCCTCCGGGAGGAGGAACAGACCCGGGTCCCCGGGCAGCTCCGCCCCGAGCATCGGGCGCAGCGACGCGTACGGCGACGCGTCGCCGACGAACACGCCGCCGAGCAGAGTGCGCGCGTCGTCGGACAGGACGAGCTTCTTGTAGACGCCCGCGACCGGGTCGGCCCAGACGAGCTCCATCGCGCCCTCGGTGCGGCCGAACGCGTCGCCGAAGCTCGCGACGTCGACGCCCTGCAACTTGAGCTTGGTGGCCGTGTCGGCGCCGGGGAACGTCGCCTCGCCCCCGAGCAGGCGGTCCGCGACGACCTCCGCCATCGCGTAGCCCGGCGCGACGAGGCCGATGCAGCGGCCCTCGATGCACGCGACCTCGCCCACGGCCCAGACGTGCTCGTCGGCCGTGCGGCACGCGAGGTCGACGACGGCGCCGCCGCGCTCCCCGACCTCCAGGCCGGCAGCCCGAGCGAGCTCGTCGCGCGGCCGCACGCCCGTCGCGACGACGACGACGTCCACGTCGAGCCGGCCGCCGTCGGCGAAGTCCAGGCGCCCCACGTGGCCGGTCTTGCGCGAGACCTTCATCTCCTTGGTGCCCGTGTTGCAGCGCACCGCGATGCCCATGCCGTTGATGAGCCGCTTGAGCGCCTCGCCGCCGCCGAGGTCGATCTGCGCGTCCATCATGTGCGTGCCGAACTGGATGACCGTGGCCTGCGCGCCGAGCGCCTTGAGCGCGCCCGCCGCCTCGAGGCCGAGCAGGCCGCCGCCGATGACCGCGCCGCGCACCGGGCGCTCCCAGCCGCCCTCCGTCGTCGCGTTGCGGCGCTTCTCCTCGACCCAGCCGCGCAGCGCCGCGACGTCGTCGATCGTGCGGTAGACGAACACGCCCGGCAGGTCGTTGCCCGGGATGGGCGGCATCGCCGCATTGGAGCCGGTCGCGAGGACGAGCTCGTCGTACGCGTGGACCCGGCCCAGCCGGTCCGTGACGGTCTTCGTCTCGCGGTCGATCGACGTCACCGCGCAGTCGCGGTGCAGCGTGACGAGCGGGTCGTCCCACAGGGCCGGGTCGCCGAGCGTGAGCTCGTCGGCGTCGCGCGCCGAGAAGTAGCTCGTCAGCGCGACGCGGTCGTACGGCTTGCGCGGCTCCTCGGCGAAGAGCGAGACGCGCCACGTGCCGTCGGTGTCGCGGGCACGCAGGGCCTCGACGAGGCGCTGCGCGACCATGCCGCCGCCGACGACGACGAGGTGCCGGGGCGCTGCGGGCGCGCTCTGCTCGGGGGCGGGATCGGTCTGAGGTCCGGTCACGTCGGGCTCCTGGGGTCGATCGGGGGCGGGAAGCCACCCTCCTGGCGGACGCCCGGGCGATGCCCGGACACCTCCTGAGAAGGCACGATCGACGCTACGGACGGGCGGTTTCGCGACCGTGCCCCGTCCGTTGCCCGGCCGTAACGGTCTTCTCACACAACGCGGTGCGGCCGGTGTGAGAAGTACCGGTGCCTTCCTACCGGCCCGCCGTCCGCGACGCCGTCGCACCGGCCGCTGCGCCATCCGCCCCGCCGTCCTCCGCGTCCGCGGGCTGCGCCGGGTCGGCCTTCGCGAGCCAGTCGACGAGCCCGCACACGACGTCCTTGCAGCCGCCGCACCCGGTCGTCGCGCGCGTGGCCCGCGCGACGTCGTCGACGCTCCGGGCACCGTCGTGCCAGCAGCCGACGACGTCGCCCTTCGTCACGCCGTTGCACGTGCACACGGTGGTGCGGTCGGGCATGTGCGTCGGGGACGACGCCGGCGCCGGGGCCTGCGCGACGGGGCGCAGCAGGAGGTGGGCCGGGTCGGCCGGGACGGGCACGCGGCGCGTGTAGGTGGCCGCGAGGTCGGCCCCCACGTCGGGAGCACCGACGCACGTCGCGCCGACGAGCAGGCCGCCCGCGACGACGACCTCGACGTGGCGCCCCGAGACCGGGTCGCTGAGGGTCACGGAGCGGTGCGCCGGGTCGGGTGCGCGCCGCGTGCCGCACACGCCCATCGTCACGATCTCGAGCCCGGCGGCCTTGACGCGCACGACGTCGGTCCCCGCCGCCGCGGGCCGCGAGGTGTCCGCGGGCGACCGGTCAGCGCCAAGGACCCCTCGGGTGTCCTGGGGTGCTGACAGCTCCGCACCGGCACGCGCCGTGTCAGCACCAGGTGACCGTCGGGCGACCTGAGCGTCTGGCACGAGCGTGCGGGTCACGACGTTCATGGCGAGACGCAGCGCCATGCTCGGCCGGCCCGGGTCGACGCCGAGCCGCACGTGCGGTCGCGCCGCCGCCCGCTCCGGTACGCGGCTCGACACCTGGCCCGAGCCGGCGTCGGCCGAGCCGGGCCGGCCGGCAACGGCCGCCGCCGCTCGCGCGAGCGTCTCGGCGAGCCGGCGCGACTGGTCCCAGCCCTGCGCGATCAGCCCGGTACCGCCCTCGGGCGGCTGCGCGCAGTCGCCGATCGCGAAGACGCGGGGGTCGTCCGGGCTCGCGAGGTCCTGGCCGACGACGACTCCCCGGTCGACCGTCAGCCCCGCCGCGCGCGCGAGCCCGGCTTCGGGGACAGTGCCGCACGCGAGGACGACGAGGTCGGTCTCGACGTCCACGAGACGGGTCGCGTCACCGTCGTCGCCGGGCACCCGGAGGGTCACGCCACGCACGTGCCCGGCCTCGACGACCACCCGCTCGGTCCGGGCGCTCGTCCAGGTCCGGACCCCCAGGCCCGCGAGGGACCGGGCGACCACTCCCCCCGCCGCCGCGTCCAGCTGGCGGTCCATGACGCTCTCGGCGCCGTGCACGACGCTCACCGCGACGCCTCGTCGAGCGAGGCCGCACGCGACCTCCAGGCCGAGCACCCCGGCCCCCACCACGACGGCGTGGCGTGCGTTGACCGACGCCGCGACGATCTCCCGCGCGTCGTCCAGCGTGCGCAGGGCGTGGGCGCCGCGGGGCAGGTCGGGCTGGTCGGTCAGACCCGGGACGTCCGGTATCCGTGCGGCCGCACCGGTGGCGAGGACGACGGCGTCGTACGGGTAGGCGCCGTCCGGCGTCACGACGCGCCGCGCGAGACGGTCGATCGCGATCGCCTCCGTGCCGCGGCGCACGGTGACGCGCGGGTCGTCGGCACCGGGCAGCCCGATCGCGGCGACGTCGACCTTCCCGGCGACGACCTCGCTGAGCAGGACCCGGTTGTACGGCTCGTACTCCTCGGCGCCGAGCACGGTCACGTGGAGCTGCTCGTCGTCGCCCGGGCGGCCCCCCGCCCCGACACGGGCGATCAGGTCCTGCGCGAACCGCGCGCCGACCATGCCGTTGCCGACGACGATGACCCGGGTTCCGGGGTTCGTCCCGCTCATGCGCGCACCTCCTGTGCGACAGGCTGCGGCGCGCGGCGCACGTCGACCGCGCACACCTTGAACTCCGGCATGCCGGAGATCGGGTCGGTCGCGTCGGTGGTGACGCGGTTGACGCTCCCGGCACCGCTCCAGTGGAACGGGACGAAGACGGTGTCGGGCCTGATCCGGTCGGTCCAGCGCGCGGCCGCCTCCATCTCGCCGCGGGCGGACGTGAGACGGACCAGGTCGCCGTCGGAGATCCCGAGGCGGAACCCGAGCACCGGGTGCATCTCGACGAACGGCGCCGGGACGAGGCGGTCCAGCTCGGGCACGCGACGCGTCTGCGCGCCCGACTGGTAGTGCTGCAGGACGCGGCCGGTCACGAGGTAGACCGGCGCGTCGGGGCGCACGTCGTCGCTCGGGCCGACGTGGTCGACGGCCACGAGGCGCGCACGGCCGTCGGGGGTGGCGAAGCGGTCGAGGAACATCCGGGGTGTTCCCGCGTGCGGCGCGACCGTGTCAGGGCGAGGTGACGCCCCGGCGTCCTGAGGTGGTGGCACGACCGCGGGCACCGGCCAGAACAGGCCCGGGCCGCCGTCGT
Organism: Cellulosimicrobium sp. BMG9.22; assembly: GCF_059159975.1. NCBI lineage: Bacteria > Bacillati > Actinomycetota > Actinomycetes > Micrococcales > Promicromonosporaceae > Cellulosimicrobium > Cellulosimicrobium sp. BMG9.22. Next base: position 50,175 of record NZ_JBZGBY010000028.1, read on the forward strand.
CCTCGTCCGCGTCGAGGCGCGCGTGGCTCAGCCCCGAGTAGTCCGCGACGCCGCCCGCCGACGCGCGCGCGAGCTCGTCGAACACGACGGCGGGGTCGGTCGGGAACGCGACGTCCGACCCGAGCCGGCGGGCGAGCTCTGCGAGGATCCACAGCTCGGACCGCACGTCGCCCGGCGCGTCGAGCGCACGACGGCGGCGGATGACCCGGCCCTCGAGCGACGTCATCGTGCCCTCCTCCTCCGCCCACTGCGTCACGGGGAGCACGACGTCCGCCAGGAGCGCCGTCTCCGACGGCACGAGGTCGCACACGACGAGCAGGTCGAGCGCCCGCAGCCCGTCCACGACGCGGTCCGCGTTCGGCGCGCTCACGACGACGTTCGACCCATGGACGAGCAGCGCGCGCGGCCCGGCGCCGGTCCCGTCGGGCGACGCCGGGGCGCCGAGCGAGCGCAGGAGCTGCACCGCGGGCATCCCCGGACCGGGGATCGTGTCGGGGTCCACCCCCCACACGGCCGCGACGTGCGCGCGCGCCGCCGGGTCGTCGATCTTGCGGTAGCCCGGCAGCTGGTCGGCCTTCTGCCCGTGCTCGCGGCCACCCTGCCCGTTGCCCTGACCCGTGATCGCGCCGTACCCCGACCCGACCCGCCCCGGCAGGCCGAGCGCGAGCGCGAGGTTGATGGTCGCGGTGACGGTCGCGGTGCCCTGCGACGACTGCTCGACGCCGCGTCCCGTGAGCAGGTACGCGCCCGCGCCGCCGCGCGACGGCGACGCCGCGGCGAGCAGGCGTGCGACGTACCGGAGGCGCTCGGCCGGGACGCCGCACACGGTCTCGGCCCGCTCGGGCCACCACGCCATGACGGAGCGCCGGACGTCGTCGAACCCCGTGGTCCGCGCGGCGACGTACTCCTCGTCGACGAGCCCTTCCACGACGACGACGTGCAGCAGCGCGAGCAGGACCACGAGGTCGGTCCCGGGCACGGGCTGCAGGTGCAGGCCCTGGTCACCTATGGGCCCCGCGCCCTGCCCGCCGCCGGGGGGCGGGCAGGGACGCGCGGGCGCGCGTCCGTCGTCGCGCGCCGTGTGCTCACCGGGATCCCGGAGATCGCCCGTGAGCGCCGCCGTCGCGCTGCGGCGCGGGTCCACGACGACGAGCCCGCCGCGCGAGCGCACGCCCGCCAGGTGCTGGACCGACGGCGGCATGGTCTCGGCGAGGTTGGACCCGAGCAGGAGCACGGCGTCGGCGTCGCCGAGGTCGGCGAGCGGGAACGGGAGCCCCCGGTCGGCACCGAACGCCCGGTTGGCCCCGGCCGCGGCCGACGCCATGCAGAAGCGCCCGTTGTAGTCGATGTTCGCCGTGCGCAGCACCGTCCGCGCGAACTTGCCGAGCGCGTACGCCTTCTCGTTCGTCAGCCCGCCACCGCCGAACACCGCGACGGCGTCGCGCCCGTGCTCGGCCTGGATGCGGGCGATCCCCGAGGCGACGACGTCGAGCGCCGCGTCCCACGAGGCGGGCTGGAGCTCGCCGTCGGGCCCGCGCAGCAGGGGCGTCGTGATCCGGTCGGTCGCGCGCAGCACCGTGGCGCTCGTCCAGCCCTTCTGGCACAGGCCGCCCTTGTTGGTCGGGAAGTCGCGCGGCGACACCTCGACCGGCGTCTCGGTCGGCATCCCGAGGCGGAGCTCGACCGGACCGGCCGGAGCCTCGCGCGGCGCGAGGGTCATGGCGCACTGGAGCGCGCAGTAGGGGCAGTGGGTGCGGGCGGGTGCCGCGCCGGGGGCCTCAGAAGTCCCCGGCGCGGCAGTCGTGGTGGCGGTCGCCATGCTGCGCTCCTCTGCCGTCCGTCAGATCCGGGCGGCGGCGATGGGCGAGCCCTTGCGCAGGTACACGGCCCACGCGACGACCGCCATGACGACGTACACACCGATGAACGTCCACAGCGCGGGCACGAGCGACCCGGCGAGGCTCGTCGACGCGGCGAACCCGCGCGGGATGAGGAACCCGCCGAAGGCCCCGATCGCGCCCGCGATGCCGATGCAGCCGGCGGCTGCCTTGCGGGCCGCCGCCCGGGCCTCGTCGAGCGCCGTGGGGTCGACCGCCGTCGTGCCGTCGAGCGTGCCGCCCGGGACGGCGCTCGCCTGGAAGACGGCCGGGATCATGCGGTACGTGGACCCGTTGCCGATGCCGGTCGCGACGAACAGGACGAGGAACGACCCGAAGAACAGGCCGAAGCTGTGCGACCCGAGCGCCTGGATCGCGCCGAACGCGCCCAGCGCCATGACTCCGTACGAAGCGATGGTGACGCGCGTCCCGCCGACCCGGTCGGCGATGATGCCGCCCAGCGGGCGGGTGACCGAACCGACGAGCGCGCCGAGGAACGCGATCGAGAGCGTCACCTCGGGGAACTGCCCCTTGAGGAGCATCGGGAAGGCCCCGGCATAGCCGATGAACGACCCGAACGTGCCGATGTAGAGGAACGAGATGATCCACGTGTGCTTGTTGCGCGTCGCGGCGGCGAACGAGCGCGGGTCCGCCTTCGCCGTCGACAGGTTGTCCATGAAGCGCCACGCGAGGAACGCGGCGAGCACGATGAACGGGATCATCATGAGGCCCGCGCGCTCGAGCGCGATGCCCGCGCCCGCGACGATGACGAGCGGCACCGCGAGCTGGACCGCCGCCGTGCCGAGGTTGCCGCCTGCCGCGTTGAGACCGAGCGCCTTGCCCTTCTCCCTGTCCGGGTAGAAGAACGAGATGTTCGCCATCGACGACGCGAAGTTGCCGCCGCCGAAGCCGGCCAGCGCCGCCGCGCCGAGCATGAGCCCGAACGGCGTCTCGGGGTTCTGCACGACGACGGCGAGCGCCGTCGTGGGGAGCAGGAGCAGCAGCGCGGACACGACGGTCCAGTTGCGACCGCCGAAGATCGGCACCGCGAACGTGTAGGGGATGCGCAGCGTCGCACCGACGAGGCTCGGCACTGCGATGAGCCAGAACTGCTGGTCCACCGTCAGCGCGAACCCGGCGGCCGGCAGTTGCGGCACGACGATCGACCACAGCGCCCAGACGGCGAACCCGAGGAACTCCGCGAACACCGAGATCCACAGGTTGCGCGACGCGACCTTGCGGCCGCCGTCGCGCCAGAACGTCGGGTCCTCGGGGTCCCAGCGGTCGATCCACCGCCCCGAGCGGTGGTGCGGGCCGGTGGTCGTCGAGGTGGGTGCCGGCTCGACAGCGGTCGCGGCACCGGTGGGGAGCTCTGCGGACTGCTCACCCTCGTGGGTGGTGGGGCTCGTGGGCGCGGACATGGCGGCTCCTTCAGCAGGTCCCGGTCGGTACCGAGGACGCTAGGAGCACCGTGTTTCACCGGCGCGCGACGGCCGTTAACCCCGTGTGAGGTCTTCCGCACAGCCGCGCGGCACCGTGTGTGAGCGCCCCTGGCCTGCACGTCCGCGGGCAGGCTGTGGTCGGGTCCGCGGGCTGGGCGACGTCGGTGCTCGGGCTCGGGTGGGCGGTTCGTGGTCGGGTCCGCGGGCCGGTCGACGTCGGTGCTCGGGCTGGCCGCGCCGTCACCCTGGTCTGTCGGCCGTGGGTTCTAGGAGCGCGGCCTTGACGCCCTTCGCATCCGACGCCGCCCCACCCGCTCAGCCGTCACGTCACCGTGGACGTCGCGCCCCCGGGCCCGCCGAGGTAGAACCCTGGTCTGTCCGCCAGGCCCGTCTCGCGCGCGTCGGCGCGGCACGGGCCGTACGGCGCTCATGGCCGACCATGCGGTTCTGGCCGGTCGAGCATGCGGTCATGGCTCGTCAGGCGACCAGGACGAGCCACAACGACATGCTCGGCGCGCCACCGCGGGTCTGCCTGGGTGAGCGAC
>NZ_JBZGBY010000029.1:0-52501 GCF_059159975.1 Cellulosimicrobium sp. BMG9.22
AGGAACCACGGTTCTACCTCGACCGACCACGATTCTCCTTCGGCGGGCCGCCCGGGAATCGGAACGCAGCGCGCAGGGTTGCCGCCCGTATGCGAGCCATCACGTACTCCCGCTTCGGCGGACCCGAGGTCCTCGAGCTCTCCGAGCTCCCCACGCCCAAGGTCGGGCCCGACTCCGTGCTCGTGCGCGTGCGCGCCGCGAGCGTGAACCCGGTCGACTGGAAGGTTCGCGAGGGCTACCTGGACCAGGTCATGGACGCCGTGTTCCCGGTGGTCCCGGGGTGGGACGTCGCAGGCGTCGTCGAGCGGGTCGGCCTCGACACCCCGGAGCTCCAGGTGGGCGACGAGGTGTACGGCTACGTCCGCAAGGACGTCGTCGGCGGGTCCGTCGCAGGCGGCACGTTCGCCGAGCTCGTCGCGGCACCTGTCCGCACACTCGCGCGCAAGCCGGCGGCATGGTCGTTCGAGGAGGCTGCGGCGGTCCCGCTCGCGGGCCTCACGGCGTTCCAGACCATCCGTCGCACGGGGTTGGCGGAGGGCCAGACCGTTGTCGTGCACGCCGCGGCCGGTGGTGTCGGGTCGTTCGCGGTCCAGATCGCCCGAGCGCTCGGCGCGCGCGTGATCGGTACGGCGTCCGAGCGCAACCACGACTTCCTGCGCTCGCTCGGCGCGGAGCCCGTGACGTACGGCGACGGCCTCGCCGAGCGGGTGCGCGCGCTCGCACCCGACGGCGTCGACGTCGTCCTCGACTACGTCGGCGGCGATGCCCTGGACTCCGTGCCCCAGGTCCTGCGCGACGGCGGCACGGTCGCCTCGATCACGGACGCGCGGGCGCGCGACGAGCTCGGCGGACACTACGTCTGGGTCCGCCCGGACCCGGCGGACCTCACGGAGCTCGCGCGACTCGGCGACGAGGGGCTGCTCCGGCCGGAAGTGGCGGAGGTGTTCGACCTCGCGGACGCCGCCGACGCGCACCGCGCGAGCCAGTCCGGCCACGTGCGCGGCAAGGTCGTCGTCCGCGTCTGATCCCGCGAGATCGACCCCTGCGTGCCGAGATCGACCCACCGAGGGTCGATCTCGGACGCTCGGGTCGATCCCACGACCGGGCTCAGGCTGCCGGGAGCTCGCGAAGCGGCGACGTCATGTCGCCCCCGGCGTCACCCGTGTTCACGGTGCCCTGCGGCTCGACGAGCACGGCGGCCGTCTCGACGTCGGCGCGGGGGCGGTGCTCGACGCCCCTCGGGACGACGAACACGTCGTTCGGCCCGAGCACGACCTCACGCTCGACGCCGTCCTCGCGCAGGCCGATCGTCAGCTCGCCCGACAGCACGAGGAACAGCTCGTCGGTGTCCGGGTGGGTGTGCCACACGAACTCGCCGAGCACCTTGACGACCTTGACGTCGTAGTCGTTGAGGCTCGTCACGCGGTGGGGCTGCCAGTGCCCGTCGAACGCGTCGAGGACTGCGAAGAGGTTGCGCACGTCGGTCATGTGCTCACCCTGCCACGCGGCGGCGGAGCCGCGGCACCCGCGAGATCGACCCGGACGTTCGAGATCGACCTTCAGTAGGCCGATCTCGCGACGCTCAGGTCGATCTCGACGGCGAGCGGTGCCAGGCTGGCCGCATGACGAGCACCGACGCACGCACGGGGGCCGCGTTCGGCCCCGAGGTCTACGCCGCCCGCCGCGAGCGCGCGGCCGAGCACGCGCGCGACGCGGGCCTGGCGGGGCTCCTCGTCTCCCCCGGGCCGGACCTCGCGTACTTCACCGGGTACGCCCCGCCGGTGACCGAGCGGCTCACGCTGCTGCACCTCCCGGCGGGTGAGCCGGGCACGCCGACCCGTGCGACCGTCGTCGTGCCGCTCCTGGAGCGCGGCGACCTCACGAGCGCGCCCGGCGCGGACGGGCTGGACGTCGTCACGTGGCGAGACGGCGACGACGAGCACGACGCCGCGGCGCGGCTCCTCGACCGGACGGGTGCCTACGCCGTCTCCGACGCCACGTGGGCGCTCCACGTCCTCGGCCTCCAGCGCGCTCTCCCGGACGTGCGGTTCACGGCGTTCACCGAGTCGGTCCCGACCCTGCGCGCCGTCAAGGAGGCGGCGGAGGTCGAGCGCCTCGCCGCGGCAGGAGCGGCGGCCGACGCGGCCTTCGAGCAGGTCCTCCAAGTCAGGTTCGCCGGGCGGCGGGAGAAGGACGTCGCGGCCGACCTCGACCGGTTCCTGCGCGAGCACGGGCACGAGCAGGTCGACTTCACGCTCGTGTGCGCCGGACCGAACGGGGCCGACCCCCACCACGACGCCGGGGACCGGGTGATCGAGCCGGGCGACCTCGTCGTGCTGGACTTCGGCGGCCTGCGCGACGGGTACGGGTCGGACACGAGCCGCACCGTGATGGTCGATGGTGGGACCCACGAGGCGCTCGCAGCCCAGCAGCGGGAGGTGTACGACGTCGTGCGCCGTGCCCAGCAGGCGGGGGTGGACGCCGTCCGCCCGGGAGCGACGTGCCAGGACGTCGACCGGGCCGCGCGCGCGGTCATCGCCGAGGCCGGGTACGGCGAGCAGTTCGTCCACCGCACGGGTCACGGCATCGGCACGACGACGCACGAGCCGCCCTACATGGTCGAGGGCGAGGACCGTCCGATCGAGCCGGGCATGTGCTTCTCCGTCGAGCCGGGGATCTACCTGCCCGGACGGTTCGGTGTGCGGATCGAGGACATCGTCGTCGCGTTCCCGCCCGACGCGCCCGACGGTGCACGTCGCTTCAACACGTCGACGCACGACCTGCAGACGGTCCGCTGACCGACCTCGCCGTCGGTCGACCCGCCGGTCGGGCCCTGCTCACCGGCTCGGCTCGGCCCCCGGACGGTCCGGGGCGTCCTCGACGCCTGCCCCGTCAGACGCCCGCACGCTCTCGTTGCGGATCCCGACCCAGCTGAGGACACCGCCGAGAACCAGCAGGGCAGCGGCGACGAGGAGCGAGCGGTGGAACCCGTCGAGGTCGAGCACGCCGCCCACGATCACGCCCGCGAGGGCGATGACGACGAGCCCCGCGACGCGCGACACCGCGTTGTTCACCGCGGAGCCGATGCCGGCGTCCGCGGCCGGGATGGACCCGAGGATGGCGGACGTGAGCGGCGCGACGGTCATCGCGAGGCCGAGCCCGAAGAGCACGAGGCCGGGAAGGACCTGGGTGACGTAGACGGCGTCCTCGGTGGTGGTGAGCAGGAGCAGGTAGCCCGCCCCACCCACGATCGGGCCCAGCGTCATGAACAGCCGCGGCCCGTAGCGGCCCGCGAGCGCCCCGAACCGCGTGGACAGCACGAGAAGGACGAGCGTCACGGGGAGCTGCGCGAGCCCCGCGGCCGTGGCGCTGTACCCGCCGACCTGCTGGAGGAACAGCGTCACGACGAACCCGCCGAAGTACAGCGCGCCGTAGATCGCCGCGGTCGCGAGGTTTCCCCACGCGAAGTTCCGCACGGTGAACAGGCGGGGCGGGAGCATGGGGTCGGGGGCGCGCCGCTCCCACCAGACGAACGCGACCAGGCATGCCACCCCGACGACGCACGGCCCCCAGACGAGCGGGCTCGACCACCCGAACCGCCCCTGCTCGATGAGCGCGAACACGGTGCCGGCGAGCCCGACGGCGGCGAGGGTCGCTCCGACGACGTCGATCCGGCGCGTGGCGACCGCGCCCACCTCCTCCGCAGCAGAGCGCGGCACGCCGCGCAGCAGCCACAGCGTGACGGCGACGGGCAGCACGTTGATCCAGAAGACCCACCGCCACGAGATCGCGTCGATGAGGATGCCGCCGAGCAGCGGCCCGGCGAGCGATGCCGTGCTCGTCCAGGCGGTCCAGGACCCGATGGCGCGCGACTGCCGCTCGCCGTCGAAGGTGGAGATGATCATGGCGAGCGAGCTCGGCACGAGCAGGGCGCCCGCCACGCCCTGCAGGGCGCGTGCCACGACGAGGACCAGGCCGTCCGGGGCGACCGCGCACGCGACGGACGTCACGGCGAAGCCCACGAGGCCGATCGCCATGATCCGACGGCGGCCGTGCACGTCGGACAGCGAACCGGCCAGGAGGATGAACGCACCGAGCGTGATCATGTAGGCGTCGACGACCCACTGTTGGAGCGCCAGGCCCGTGACCGGGCCGGTCGTGAGCTCGTCCGAGATCGCGGGCAGCGCGACGTTGACCACCGAGCCGTCGAGGAACGACACGAACGACGCGAGGACCGCCACCACCAGCACCCGCTGCTGCACCGTCACCGACCCACCGTACGACGTGACTCTCCTGCCGTACCGACCGAGCGCCCGCCGGGTGTGTGACGGCCGGCGCACGCAGCCGCGACTAGCCACCATACCTAGAGGTAGGTATGGTGGCGACCATGACGACGACCGACGCCCGCGAGCGTCTCGTCGCCGCCGCGCAGGAGCTCTTCTGGGCCCAGGGCGTCGGCGCGACGAGCCCGCGCCAGGTCCTCACCGCGAGCGGCGTGGGCCAGGGCAGCCTCTACCACCACTTTCCCACCAAGCACGACCTCGCCGTGGCCGCCGTGCACGCCACGACGACCGGCGCGCTCGACGCCGCGCACCGCGACCTCGACGCCGGCGGGACCGCCGTCGAGCGCCTGGTGCGCTACCTGGAGCGGCCGCGCCCCGCGCTGGCCGGGTGCAAGGTCGGCCGCCTCGTGAGCGACCAGGCCGTCATGGACGACGCGACGCTCACCGCGGAGGTACGGGACTACTTCCGCGGTCTCGTCGACCTCGCGACCGCCGTCCTCGTCGCGGACGGCCTGCCCGACGACGTCGCGCGCGACCGCGCGCACGCCGCCGTCGCCGTCGTGCAGGGCGGGTACGTCCTCGCGCGCGCCCTCGACGACCCCGACGCGATGGCCGCTGCGGCGCGTGGGTTCGTCGCGCTGCTCGACCCCGGCGAGACCGCCCCTGAGGAGGACGCATGACTGAGAACCCGTCCCTGCGCGACCGCCTGCGCGCCCTGCCGGTCTTCGGCACCGACCTGCCCGGCCTCGACGTCGACACGGCGCCGGACGACCCGGTCGTGCTGTTCGTCGACTGGCTCGAGAACGCGATCGACGCCGGGCTGCGAGCGCCGCACGCGGCGACGCTGTCGACCGCCGACGCGAGCGGCCGGGTCGACGCCCGGACGCTGATCCTCAAGGACGTGGGCGGCGACGGCTGGCAGTTCGCGACGCGCGCCGACTCGCCGAAAGGCGTCGCGCTCGCGCAGAACCCGAACGCGGCGCTGACGTTCTTCTGGCGCGAGCACGGTCGACAGGTCCGGGTGCGCGGGCCCGTCGTCCCCCTCGGGCCGGACGCGTCCGCCACCGACTTCCTCGCCCGCTCCGACTTCTCGCGCGCCACCGCGCTCGCCGGCCCGCAGAGCGCCCCGCTCTCCTCGCATACCGAGTACCGCGCCGGCTGGGACGCCGCGCTCGCCCGGGTCCGCGCCGAGCCCGGCCTCGTCCTCGACGCGTGGACCGCGTACGCGCTCGAGCCGACGGCCGTCGAGTTCTGGGCGTCGTCCGGCGACGGACAGACCCGCCTGCACTACACCGCGTCGACCGACGCACCTCCCGCCTGGACCAAGGAGCTCTTGTGGCCATGACCGACACCCACCCCGTCGCCGTTCCGGACGTCGAGGAGGTGCGCCGGGACGCGCGCGCCGCCCTCGCCGCCGTGACCACCGCGACGCGCGGCCTCTCCGTCGGGGACGCCGTTCCTGGCGTCGCGTCCTCGACGGCGCGTGCGCTCGCCGGGCCGTCGGACCTGCCCGGCTGGTCGCGCAGCCACGTGCTCGCGCACGTCACCGCGATCGGCGAGGCGATGGCCCGCCAGGCGGAGCACGCCGCCCGTGGCGAGCTCGTCGAGGTGTACGACGGCGGAGCGGCCGGCCGCGAGGCCGGCATCCAGGAGGGTGCCCGTCGCACGGTCGACGAGCACCTCGCCGCGCTCGAGTCGCTCGCCGCCCGGCTCGACGCCGCCTGGCCCGAGGCCGCATCGCCAGGGTGGAAGGCGCCCGTGAAGTACCGCGACGGGACCGTCGCCGACGCGCTCGTCGCCTGGTGGCGCGAGGTCCGCATCCACGCGGTCGACCTCGACGCGGGCATCGGCCTCGGCACCTGGCCGCACGCGCTCGGCTTCCACCTCCTCGACTTCCTCGGGGTCCGCCTGTCCGACGACGTCGTGGTCGAGCTCCTGGACGACGCGGCGCCGGGCGAGGTGACCGGAGTCGCCCTCGCCGTCGGGCCGGCCGGGCTCCGCAGCGTCATCGATCCCGACGCAGACCGGCAGACCGAGGCCCAGGCCCAGGCCCCACACCGCAACATCAGCGACCAGCCCACCACTGTCGTCCGTGGGCGACTCATCGACGTCGCCGCCTGGCTCGCCGGCCGCACGCCCGGCGTCGAGCCGTTTGTCCGACGCGGAGACGAGCCGGCACCCCTGCCCGAGATCGGCCCCTGGCCCTCCCCCTACTCCCCGCCGAGGTAGCAACGCGGCGCCCGGCCGGCCGCGCGGGGCGGCGTCGGTGCTCGGGCGCGTTGGGCGTGCTGTGGTCGAGTCCGCGGGCGGGGCGGCGTCGATGCTCTGGCCGAGTTGGGCGTGCTGTGGTCGGGTCCGCGTGCGGGGCGGCGTCGGTGCTCGGGCTGTCCGCGCCGTCACCCTGGTCCGTCGGGCGTGGGTTTCAGGAGCGCGGCCTTGACGCCCTTCGCATCCGACGCCGCCCCACCCGCTCAGCCATCACCTCACCCTGGGCCGACGCTGGGCCGCGAGTCCCCGCGGAGGTAGAGCCCCGGTCCACCGAGGTAGAACCCTGGTCGCCCGAGGTAGAACTCTGGTCGGCCGAGGTAGAACCATGGTCGGCCGACGACGGCGGTGGGCCGGGCGTTGAGCAGACGTCGTCCCCTTTCGCGAGGCCGAGAAGTGAGAATCGGCTCCGGAATCGCGCGATTCCGGGGCCGATTCTCACTTCTCGACAACACCGAACCCGGTGCCCCGCGTGGGAGCGAGCCGACCGACCCGCCCGGCCCAGCACCCGGTAGGCAGTCCGCCGGGGCGAGCCGCCCGACCAACCCAGCCCGGCGCCCGGGCGGTCGCCGGGGTGTGGACCGACCAGGGCGAGACGACGCCGGGCGGGGCGGGTGGGGGCGCCGCGTCGTGGTCGGGCCTGGCGGGAGCCGCGAGGAACGAGCGGCGGATGGTAGACGCGGCGCCCCCACCCACCCCGACCACCCAACCCCGCCACGCGCCGTCAGTCATGACCACGGTTCTACCTCGGCCGACCACGGTTCTACCTCGGCGGACCAGGGCTCTACCTCGGCACCGGAGCGGCCGATGGGTTGTCCGATCGGGGCCTCCGGGACGTTCGTCGTGCGGGAGTGTGACGCACGCGCGTGATGCACCGCACACTTAGTGCACTCTTTCACAAGCGTAGAATCGCAGGGTGTCGAGTCGAGCGAGCAACCCCGCAAGCAGCGCAGACCAGATCGACGTAGCCCTCATCGGCGGTGGCATCATGAGTGCCACCCTGGGGGCTCTTCTCAAGGTCCTGGAGCCCACGTGGACCGTGCGCATCTACGAGCGTCTGGACGCCGTGGCGCAGGAGTCGTCGAACCCGTGGAACAACGCCGGGACCGGTCATGCCGCCCTGTGCGAGCTGAACTACACGCCGGAGAAGGCGGACGGCTCGATCGACATCACCAAGGCGGTGAAGATCAACGAGCAGTTCGAGGTGTCGCGCGAGTTCTGGCACCACCTGCTCACGACGGGCGCGCTGCCGCAGCCCGCGAGCTTCATCTCCCGCACGCCGCACATGACGTTCGTGCGCGGCGCGGAGAACGTCGACTACCTGCGCCGCCGGTTCGAGACGCTGCGGCAGCACCCGCTGTTCAGCGAGCTCGAGTTCAGCGACGACCCGGCCGTGATCGCCGGGTGGGCACCGCTCCTCGTCGCGGAGCGCGAGGGTGACGAGCCGGTCGCGGCGACGCGCGCGACGAGCGGGACGGACGTCGACTTCGGCGCCCTCACCGAGCAGCTCGTCGACCACCTCGTCGCGAGCGGCACGCAGCTCTACCTCGAGCACGAGGTGAAGAACCTCAAGAAGACGAAGGACGGCCGCTGGCGTCTGACGGTCAAGGACCGCTCGTGGAACGCCCCGAAGCGCCGCTCGACGGTCGAGGCCCGGTTCGTGTTCGTCGGCGCGGGCGGCGGCGCCCTGCCGCTGCTCCAGGCGGCAGGCATCCCCGAGGCCAAGGGCTACGGCGGCTTCCCCATCAGCGGCGAGTTCCTGCGCACCGACAGCCCCGAGCTCGTCGCGCAGCACCAGGCCAAGGTGTACGGCAAGGCCGACGTCGGCTCGCCGCCCATGTCGGTGCCGCACCTGGACACGCGCGTCGTCGAGGGCAAGACGTACCTCATGTTCGGCCCGTACGCCGGGTTCAGCCCCAAGTTCCTCAAGAAGGGCAAGTACCTCGGGCTGCTCACCTCCCTGCGCCTGCACAACCTCGGCTCGATGGTCGGGGCGGGCCTGAAGAACATGGACCTCACGCAGTACCTCGTGGGTCAGGTCGTCGCCAGCCCGGAGACCAAGTTCACCGCTCTCCAGGCGTTCATGCCGACGGCCCACCCGAAGGACTGGGAGACCATCACCGCGGGCCAGCGCGTCCAGGTGATCAAGAAGGACGCCGACGGCAAGGGCGTCCTCGAGTTCGGCACCGAGGTCATCGCCGCCGCCGACGGCTCGATCGCCGGTCTGCTCGGTGCCTCACCGGGTGCGTCGACCGCCGTCCCCGCGATGATCGACCTGCTCGAGCGCTGCTTCCCGAACCGCTTCACCAAGTGGCGGCCGGAGCTCGCGACGATGATCCCCAGCCTCGGCCAGGCGCCGTGGGAGGCCGAGGAGCTCGAGGGCCTCGACCAGCTCACCGGTGGCGCGGACGTCGACGCGATCGGCTCGCGCGCCTGATCTGACGCCTCTCCCCCGACGACGGCCCGGACCTCCCCGAGGTTCGGGCCGTCGCGCGTCCGGTATCTACCGAAGACCGACCGGGCTGCGGCCTGCCCTCCGGGCTGTCAGCGCGCGAGCGACGCGCGCCGCGACGAGGTCGACGGTGTGCCCGACGACGGCCGGGCGCAGGCCGGAGAAACACCCCGGACCCCGTCGCGCACCACCGGGTTCGCCACGACGCGCCGCAGCACGAGCTCGGCCGCGACCTCGTGCGGGTCGACCGACGGCGGTCGTGCGTCGGGGCGCGCGGCCGCTCCCCGCAGGTCGACGTCGAGCCGCTGCGCGTCGCGGTCCCCGCGAGCGGTCCGCTCCGCCCGGCCGCGCCACGCGTCTGCGCCCGGCCATGCGCCGTCCGACCCGGCGGGGAACCAGGGCCGCGCCGGGTCCTCGCGCCGTACCGCGAGCGCCGCCACGGTCGAGCCGACGACGAGGAGAAGAGCCACCACACCCCAGAAGATGTCCATGACCCCACCCTCGCGCCGTGCGCACCGGCGGACGAGTGGCAGGACTGACACCTCTCGACAAGATCCCGCCACAGGCGTAGCCTGCGCAGCATGTTGCGCTCCGTCGCGGCCGTCGTGTCCGACGGCCTGGCCCCGTTCGAGTTCGGCGTCGTGTGCGAGGTGTTCGGCCTCGACCGGAGCGAGGACGGCGTCCCGCGCTTCGACTTCCGCGTGTGCGGCCCGGAGGCCGGGCAGCCCGTGCGCACCTCGGTCGGGGCGCAGGTCGTCCCGGATCACGGCCTGGACGCGACCGACGACGTCGACCTCGTCGTGGTGCCCGCCATCCGGATCGGGTCGCACTACCCGCCCGAGGTGCTCGACGCCGTCCGCAGGGCAGCCGAGCGGGGCGCTCTGCTGCTCAGCGTGTGCTCGGGCGTGTTCGTGCTGGCGGCCGCGGGCGTGATCGAGGGACGGCGCGTCACGACCCACTGGATGCACGCCGACGAGCTGCGGCGCCGGCACCCGAGCCTCGACATCGATCCGGACGTGCTGTTCGTCGACGACGGCAACCTCATCACGAGCGCCGGCACCGCGGCGGGGATCGACGCGTGCCTGCACCTCGTGCGGCGCGAGCTCGGCGCCAAGATCGCGAACACCATCGCGCGCCGCATGATCGTGCCGCCGCAGCGCGACGGCGGGCAGCGCCAGTTCATCGAGCGCCCGGTGCCCGAGTGCGAGGAGGACTCGTTCGCCGAGCTGCTCGGATGGATGACCGAGCACCTCGACGAGCCGCTGACGGTCCGTGACCTCGCCCGACGCGCGCACACGTCCGAGCGCACGTTCGCGCGCACCTTCGTCGCGCAGACCGGCACGACGCCGCTCGCCTGGCTCACGTCGCAGCGCGTCGCGCACGCGCAGACGCTGCTCGAGGAGACGCGCCTCGACCTCGAGGAGGTCGCGCGCCGCTGCGGGCTCGGGTCGGCCGCGCTCCTGCGGCACCACTTCCGGCGCGCCGTCGGCATCACACCCACGGAATACCGCCAGACGTTCCGCTTCGCCGCCTGAGCACCGCACGGGCCGTACGGCTCCCGCACCGCTTCTTCACCTGCAGATCTCGCGCGTGCAACCTACGGTCCCGTAGGGTGGGGTGATCTGCACCACGAGCACCCGCTCAACTCCGCGGCTGGGAAGTCGACACCGACCTCAGCGAGGACGTCCATGACCTCAGCCACCGTACGCCCGGGCTTCCGGGCGACCCGCCCCCGCACCGACGACGGCAAGGCCGTCACGAGCACCTTCAGCGCCCTGTCACGCACGGTCCGTGACGCCGGGCTGCTGCACCGCACCCACGCCTACTACCTGTGGATGCTCGCGGTGCTCACGCTGGCGCTCGGCGGGGCCGTCGCGGGCTTCGTGCTCCTCGGTGACTCCTGGTTCCAGCTCCTCATCGCCGGCGCGCTCGGCCTCATCTTCACGCAGTTCGCGTTCGTCGCGCACGAGGCGTCCCACCGGCAGGTGTTCACGTCCGGCCCGGCGAACGACCGCCTCGGGCGCGTCCTGGCGAACGGCGTCGTGGGGATCAGCCACTCGTGGTGGATGAACAAGCACACGCGCCACCACGCGAACCCCAACCAGCGCGGCAAGGACCCGGACATCAACCCGGACGTCGTCGTCTTCGTCGACGAGGACGCGGCCGCCGCCAAGGGCTTCCGCTCCTTGATCAACCGGTACCAGGGGTGGCTGTTCTTCCCCCTGCTCACGCTCGAGGGCCTCAACCTGCACGTCCAGGCATACCGCTCGCTCCTCGCGGGTGGCCGGTCGCGCGGCAACGTCCGGGCCCGGGTCAACGAGCTCGTGATCCTCACGCTGCGCCTGTCGCTCTACGTCGCCGCCATCTTCTGGTTCCTGCCGCTCGGCATGGCGTTCGCCTTCCTCGGTGTGCAGCTCGCCGTCTTCGGCGTGTACATGGGCGCGTCGTTCGCGCCCAACCACAAGGGCATGGCGATCATCCCCGAGGACGCCAAGATCGACTTCCTGTCGAAGCAGGTCCTCACGTCGCGAAACATCCGCGGCGGCTGGTGGATGAACATCCTCATGGGCGGGCTCAACTTCCAGATCGAGCACCACCTCTTCCCGAACATGCCCCGGCCGCACCTCGTGCGGGCGCGCGAGATCGTGCGCGAGCACTGCGCGAACCTCGGTCTGCCGTACACGGAGACGAGCCTCGTGGAGTCCTACGGGATCGTGGTGCGCTACCTCAACCGCGTGGGCCTGTCCGCGCGCGACCCCTTCGACTGCCCGATGTTCAACCAGCTGCGCAAGGTCTGAGGACCTGCGACAGGTGACCTGCCGCCCGACGCCGTGCGGCAGGTCACCCGAGGGTCGTCGGCTCAGGCCGAGGCGGCCTGCCCGTGGCGCCAGTACCCGACGAAGTCCACGTGCGTCTTCGGCACACCACGGTCGTTGACGAGGTGCCGGCGCACGCCCGTCGCGAGCGAGGACTCCCCCACCGCGTAGGCGTAGACCGGCCCGGCGGGGAGCTCGGCGGACCGTACGGCCTCCAGCGCGAGGCGGCCGGGCACGCCGCCGTGACCCTCGCCCGCGTCCGCCCGCGTAGCCGCGTGGCCGTCGCGTGCGATCCAGCGCAGCTCGACGCCCGCAGGCACCCGGAAGTCCTGGATGTCGGCCGTCTCCGGGACCTCGACGACGGCGAGGCCGCGCGCGTCGTCGGGCAGGGACTCGCAGATGCCCGCGACGGCGGGCAGGCCCGTCTCGTCCGCGACGACGAGCGTCCAGTCGTGCGGGACCCGCGGGTTGTAGCCCACGCCCTGGTCGAGCAGGCCCACGCGGTCGCCGGGCTGCGCGGACAGGGCGAACGACGACGCCGGGCCCTCCCCGTCCCCGTGCACGACGAAGTCGACGTCGAGCTCGCGCAGGTCGGGCCGCGTGGCGCGCACGGTGTAGCTGCGCACCCACGGTCGCCGAGCCTTGGGCGTCGCGAGGTACTGGACGTACCAGAGGCCCGAGGTGCGGGTCGGCAGGCTCAGGGCGTCCTGGTCGTCGCGCGCGAGGAAGAGCCGGAACCACTGGTCGAAGCCCATCGGCGTGAACTGGTCCATGCCCTCGCCGCCGAGCGTCACGCGCACGACGTTCGGGCTCACGCGCTTCGACCCCACGACCTCGAGCGTGACGACGTGGGCATCGGTCGGCTTGACCGTCTTGAACGTGGCCACCATCGGCTCCTCGCGGGCGGCCCGGCGCCAAGGCCGGGCGGGACGACACTACCGCGGGCGCGGAGGTCGAAGGCTAGGCTAACCTCTCGTCGTGTCTCGCTCACGCTCCCCGGGCGGTCGGGGTGCTGGGCGTCCTCACGATCGTCTGAGCCCGGCCAGCCGCTCCGGGTTCCGGAACAGCAGGACACGGACGACGCGCTCGCCGTCGTTCTCGACGGTCGCCGCCATGGCAGGCTCCCCGGCGACGGACCACACGCCGCCCAGGGCGCCGTTGACGAGCGCCGGCTCGAAGTCCATCGCGGTCGTCTCCGGCTTCGCGGAGAGACCCACGAGCATCCGCGCCACCTTGTCCGCGCCCGCGACGGGCCGCAGCGCCGCGCGCGCCTTGCCGCCACCGTCGCTCACCACGACGACGGCCGGCGCGAGGACCTCGACGAGCGCGGCCGTGTCTCCCGTGGCGCACGCGACCATGAACCGCTCGACCGCGGCCCGTTGTGCGTCGTCGGGCGGGGTGAACCGCGGGCGGCGCGCCCGCACGTGCTCGCGCGCGCGGTGCGCGAGCTGCCGAACGGCATCGGGCGTGCGGTCGAGCGCTTGGGCGACCTCCCCGTAGGGGACGTCGAACACCTCGCGCAGTACGAAGACCGCGCGCTCGAGCGGGCTGAGCGTCTCGAGCACGACGAGCAGCGCCATCGACACGTCCTCCGTACGCTCGACCTGCAGCGCGGCGTCGGGCGTCGTGAGGAGCGGGTCCGGCAGCCACGAGCCGACGTACGTCTCGCGCCGCGACCGGAGCACGCGCAGGCGGTCGAGGGCGAGGCGGGTCGTGACGCGCACGAGGTAGGCGCGCGGGTCCAGGACGTCGGACCGGTCCGCCGACGACCAGCGCAGCCACGCCTCCTGGACCACGTCCTCGGCGTCCGCGGCCGAGCCTGTCATCTCGTACGCGACCGTGAACAGCAGCCGGCGGTCCTGCGCGAACGGCTCGAGCGGCCCCACGGGCGGCCCGTCGCGCGCCACCTCCCGCGCTGCGGTGTCGTCCTCGGTCACCCCTCCACCCTGCCAGCCGTCCCCGCCGCGCGCAGGGTGCCCGCAAGGGGGATCTCGCAGCGGTCGCTGAAGCCCTGGCTCGACAGGCCCAGTGCCGCGTTGATCCGGCTCCGCAGGTTCTCCAGCGCGACCAGGGCGGTGAGCTCGACGAACGCGGCCTCGCCCAGGTCGTCGACGAGCGCCGCGGCGAGCTCGTCGGTCACGGTGGGCGGGGTCGCCGTGACCGCCTCGGCGTACTCGAGCACGCGCCGCTCGACGGCCGTGTACGCGTCGCTGTCGCGCCACGCGGGCACGTCGTGGAGCTTGCGCGGGTCGACGTCGTCGTGCTCGGACTCCCAGTAGCCGAAGTCGACGCACCACGAGCAGCCGATCTGCACCGCCGACGCCATGACCGCGAGCGCCGTGAGAGCCGGGTCGAGGCTGCGCCAGCGGGCGACGCCCGCCTCCAGGACGCAGTACGTCGTCGCCACCCGCGGGTTGTGCCCGACGGCGGCGAGCGGCTCGAGCACGGCGCCGTACCGACGGCGGGACAAGGCTGCGAGGGCACGGTTGAGCAGGGTGCGGGGCGGGTCGAGCGAGATGCGGGCCACGACGTTCTCCTTCCGTCGCCGGCGCGGGCGTGCGCCGGTCGAGCATGAAGACGCGTGCCGAGCCTGTCGCGTGACATCGCGCGCGGTGACCTCCGTCACTCACGGCGCGTCGGACGACCCGCGCACGACCTTTTGCCCGGGGCCCCGCCGCACCAGGTTCGCGAGCGGCGAGTACCGCGGCACCCAGCGCGCGAGCGCCGCGGCCGAGCCGGCGCCCAGGGCCGCCGTCGCCCACACCCCCGCCGCGAGCGATCCGAGCGCCGCGCCCGCCGACAGGACGAGCGGGCCGAGCGCGTCGCCCGAGTCCTGGAAGAGCCGCCAGACGCTGAGGAAGGTCGGCCGCGCGTCGGGCGGGGCGACGTCGGCGCCGAGCGTCATGACGATGCCCGACCCCATCCCGTTGCCCACACCGAGCAGCGCCGCGACGACCGTGACCGCCGCCACCGTGTGGGCCAGCGGCATCAGGGCGAGCGCGACGGCCATCGTGAGCATCGACGGCACGGCGACCCACAGCCGGCCGAACCGGTCCATGACCTTGCCCGCCGGGTAGAAGAGCAGCATGTCGAGCGCGCCGGAGACACCGAAGACGAGGGACGTGACCTCCGCGTCGAGGCCGAGGTGCTCGCCCCAGAGCGGGATGACCGTCTGGCGCGCACCACGCACGGCGCTCACGAGCAGGATTGCGACGCCGAGCGTCGCGAACAGGTGGCGGCTCTCCCGGGCGACGCTCACGATGCTCACGCGCGGCCCGCGCAGCGAGCCGCGCGTGCTCCGCGAGCCGTCGTGCGGCGTCAGGTCGGGCTCGGGTCGCACGACGGCGAGGACCGCCACCGCGGTCGCCGCCGCCCCGACCCCCAACCAGTACGCACCCCGGACGTCCGTGGCGACGATCACGGCCGCGCCGGCGAACGGACCGAGGAACAGGCCGATGCGGTGCACCCCGGCGAGCGTCGACAGCACCCGCGCCCGCCGCAGCGGCGGGGTGATCTCCGTGAGGTAGGCCTGCCGCGCGAGGTTGAAGACGGCGGTCGACGCCCCGAGCGCCAGGACGCCGGCGGCCAGACCCCACAGGCTCGGCGTGAGCGCGATCGTCGCGAACGCGGCGGCGGCGACGCCACCGGCGAGCAGCATGGCCGTACGGTCGCCGAGCCGCTGGGCGAGCGCGCCCGCCGGGAGGTCGAAGAGGATCTTGCCGATCGGCAGGAGAGCGACGACGAGCCCGGCGACCGTGAGGCTCGCGCCTCGACCCGTCGCGGTGACCGCGACGACGGGGAGCATCGCCCCCACGCCGATCTCGAGGACGAGGGTGGGGACGAACGCACCGAGGACGACGCTGCGCAGCGGGAAGAGGGGCGCGTCGGCGAGCCGGTCCTCGCTCAGGTCCGACACGTGCGCTCACGTCCTGTCTGCAGGGTTCCTCCGCTCGCCGTCGTCCAGGCTAACGTCCGCGCAGCACCGCGACGCCCGCCCTGACGCGATACCCGGGCACGGGTGGTCGAGGTCACGCGCAGCCCGTCGGGACGGCACCGCGGGGCGGTCTAGGCTCGTTCCGTGGCGACCTTCTCGGCAGTGACCCGGCAGCACATCCTCCAGGCGATCGCGGACTGGGACGACCGCGGCCGGGACGCGTTCCTCGGGGTCTACGGCTTCACCGCGACGGCCGGCTTCCCGCTGGTCCACGACGACCGGGTGTACGACGCCCAGGCGGTCCTCGGCGTCGCGCACCGCTACGCCACCGGGCGCGTCGCGACGGCCGAGGAGTTCCGCAGCAGCCCCGTCGGCGTCGCCGACCTCCTGCGTCGTCGTGGCTTCGACGTGCCGGGCGCTGCGCCCACCCCGCCCACCGCTCCGGCCCGTCGTACCTCCGCCCGCGCCACGTCGTCGTCGGCTTCCGGCGCTCCCCGGCGCACGGCCACCTCGCGCTCCTCCGAGCCCGAGAAGCCCCCGGCGATCTGCCCCACGTGCTTCACCGTGCTCCCCGCCACCGGCGTCTGCGACGAGTGCGGCTGACACAGGTTCGCTCGGACGCCGAGGGGCGTCAGTTGACCTCGGACGGGTGCGCGCTCACGCGGCCCGAGCCGTCCCCCGTGTCGAGCGCGTCGATCGCCGCGACCTCGTCGCCCGTGAGCTCGAAGCCGAAGACGTCGAAGTTCTCCGCCATGCGCTCCTTGCGCGAGGACTTCGGGAAGACGATGAACCCTCGCTGGACGTGCCACCGGATGACGACCTGCGCGGGCGTCACGCCGTGCGCGGCGGCGGCCGCGGCGACGGCAGGGTTCTCGAACAGCGGGTACTTGCCCTGCCCGAGCGGGCCCCAGGCCTCGATCTTCGTGCCGTTCGCCTCGGCCCACGCGAGCACGTCACGCTGCTGGTAGGCGGGGTGCAGCTCGATCTGGTCGACGGCGGGGACGACCCCGGTGTCGGCGACGATCCGGTCGAGGTGCTCGGGAAGGTGGTTCGAGACGCCGATCGAGCGCGCCAGGCCCGCGTCACGGATCTCGACGAGCTTCGACCACGCGTGCGAGTAGGTGTCCTGCGCGGGTGCCGGCCAGTGGGTGAGGTAGAGGTCGACGTGCTCGAGGCCGAGCTTGTCCAGGCTCTCCCGGATCGCGTCGTGCGGCTGCTCGCCGGACTGGCGGTCGTTCCAGAGCTTCGTGGTGACGAACAGCTCGTCGCGCGCGAGGCCGCTCTTCGCGATCGCCGCGCCGACGCCCTCCTCGTTGCGGTAGATCGCCGCGGTGTCGATGTGGCGGTAGCCGACCTCGAGCGCCTCGGTGACGGCCTTCTCGGCCTCGTCCGGGGGCACGAGGAAGACGCCGAAGCCGAGCTGGGGGATGGTGTACCCGGAGTTCAGGGTCACCGGGGGAACGCTGGGAGAGGTCATGCGTCCACCCTAGACTCGCGACCCACGAGTCCGACAACCGTGGTGCTGGGCCGGCGGAGCCGACCACGCGGGTTGGACATCTTCTATAACAGTTTGGTTACACTGGCGCGGTCCCGTTCACCGACTCCCGGAGCGCTCATGTCTCGTGGCCGCCACAGCGCCGCACCCGCCAGCCCCGCGCGAACCTTCCGGTTCCCGACGGTCGCGCGGTCGCCCCGGCTCTCGGCGCCCGCACGGTCCCTCCGCCTCCCGGCCCTCGCGATGGTCACGCTGCTCGGGGCCGGAGTCGTCGGCTCGGGTCCGCAAGCGGCCGGTGACAGCACCGACCTCGCGCCGCTGAGCGCCGCACCGAGCACGGAGCGGTCCAGGGACTCTGCGAGCCGGTCCTTCGAGCGCGAGCCGCTCGTCGCCGCGGACGAGGTCGAGGAGCAGGCCGCGACGCCCGAGCCCGTCCCTGCACCTCCGATCGCCGTCGTCCCCGCACCGGAGCCCGCCGCGGCACCCGCGCCTGCTCCGCTGCCCGCCGTCTCCGGTCAGATGTGGACCACGGACGCGGTCAACGTCCGATCCGGCCCGGCGGCGGACACCGAACGCGTCACGACGGCGGCGTTCGCGACGGCCGTCGACGTCACCGGCGCCGCCGAGGGCGAGTGGAGCCAGGTCGTCTGGGAGGGTGCCGTCGCCTGGGTCAACTCGAGCTTCCTCTCCGCCACACAGCCCGAGGCGCCGGCGGCCGCCGCGAGCGCGGCGAGCGCGGGTGGGACCTCCGACGCCGCGTGCTCCGTGAGCGGCGGGATCGAGTCGGCCCTGCAGTCCAACGCGCGCGCGGTGTACCGCTCGGTGTGCGCCACCTTCCCGCAGGTGTCCTCGTACGGTGGCCCACGCGCGGGCGACAGCGGCGACCACGGCTCCGGCCGCGCCGTCGACATCATGATCTCCGGCGAGACCGGCTGGGAGATCGCCCGCTTCCTCCAGGCCAACGCCGGCTCGTTGGGCATCACCTACGTGATCTACGAGCAGCAGATCTGGATGGCGGGCGACCCCACGAGCGCCTGGTCCGGGATGGAAGACCGCGGCGGGGCGACCGCGAACCACTACGACCACGTCCACGTCAGCACCTCGTAGCACGTACCCCCCTGCGCTCCCGGGAGCAACCCGCTCACGCGGTGGCGAGCGCCCGGGCGAGGCCGACCAGCTCGTCCGTGAGCTCGGGGAGGTCTCGGTGCTGGTCGGTGAGCCAGTGCGCGATCATCTCGCCCGAGATCGTCGCGAGCAGCGCGTCGGCTCGCAGCTCGGGCGAGGGAGCTCCGGCCAGGTACAGCAGGTGACGACAGTGGGTGCGCCAAAGGGCGTGCGCCCCGCTGCGGAAGCGGGCGCCGGGGACGGCCGTCTCTGACAGCAGGACCAGCTCCAGCCGTTCGGCGACGAGCTCGACGTAGCCGGCGACGAAGGCGGCCAGGCGATCCACCGGCTCGGCGCCGGGTCCGAGCGGGGGCGGCCCCGAGATCATCAGTTCCTGGAACCGGCGTTCGTGCTCACCGAGCAGAGCCATCGCGAGCCCTGCCCTGTCGGTGAAGCCGCGGTAGAGCGTGCCCACGCCCACTCCGGCCTCCTTGGCGACCGCCTGCATGGTCACCTGCTCCACACCGTCCCGCGCGAAGAGCCGCTCGGCCGCGTCGAGGACCTTGGCGCGGTTGCGGACCGCGTCCGCGCGGCGTGCGCCCGTCGCCCCCGCCGGGGGCGCCGCCGCGAGCGGAAGGGACGACCCGGTTGACGAAGCGGAATCCATTCCGCTAACTTCCCTCATGAAGCGGAATCTATTCCGCTTCGGCGCTGCTGTCCACACGACCCACCGGAGCTGACCATGACCAGACTGTTGCACATCAGTGCCTCCCCCCGCGGCGAGGCGTCCGAGTCCCTCGGGCTCGCCGCGACGTTCCTCGACGCCTACCGGCGGGCCGATCCGGGTGCCCGCGTGGAGCACCTCGACCTGTGGGACGGCTCCTTGCCCGAGTTCGGTCCTGCCGCGGCGCAGGCGAAGATGGACGTGTTCGCCGGTGCGGAGCCGAGCGCCGACGGCGTCGCCGCGTGGGAGCGAGCCCGGACGACGTTCGCCCGGTTCGACGCGGCCGACCGATACCTGTTCAGCGTGCCGATGTGGAACGCGGGAGTGCCCTACGTCCTCAAGCAGTTCATCGACGTGGTCTCCCAGCCCGGGATGGCGTTCGCGTTCGACCCCGTGACCGGCTACCGGGGCCTGCTGAGGAACAAGAAGGCCGTGGTGATCTACACCGGCGGAGTCTGGGGCGAGGGCCGCGGCCCGGAGTTCGGCAGCGACTTCCAGCAGCCCTACGTCGAGAGCTGGCTCCGCTGGGTCGGGGTCGGCGACATCACCAGCATCCGATTCCAGCCGAACCTCGTCACCACGGAAGCCGACACCGCCCGAGAGCGGGCGCGCACGGCCGTCCGCGACGCCGCGGCGTCGTTCTGACCTCGCTGCCGGCTCGGGCCACGTAGCGCCGGGCGTGGTGGCGAGGATGGCCGGGGCGGACCGGTCCGGTGCCAGCGACGACGAAGGGCGGCGATCGGCTCGCACGAGCCGATCACCGCCCTCACACCAGAACCGACGCCTCCCGACGTCAGTGCGTTCTGGTACGTCTCTCCGGTGGAGCTGAGGGGACTCGAACCCCTGACCCCCTGCATGCCATGCAGGTGCGCTACCAGCTGCGCCACAGCCCCGTGGATCTGCGAAGATCCTGGTCAAACATTGGATGAACACTCCCCCGGGCGGTTTCCCGCCCTGCGGAGCGTCGCTAGTCTACGCAGAAACTGGCTCCAGATTCCAATCCGGCCCCGCGTTCCACTCGTCGAGCGGGAACCCTGCCCCGACGTTGTGCGCCACGAGCCGCCATGCGGGCGAGGCCTTCGGCGCGGAGCGGTGCAGGTGCGACCAGTGCACGTTGTGCAGGCCGGAGAGGCCGCGCCACCCGGCGGGGTCGATGCCGAGGAGGGCCGTCACCGCCAGGGTGATGGCCGCGCCGTGGGAGACGACGACGAGCGTGTCGTCGGCTCCCAGCGCCTCGACGTGCTCGGTGACGGCCGCGACCATGCGCGCCGCGACGTCGACCTTGGACTCCGCACCAGCCCGCGTGGGCTCGTCGCCCCGGCGCCACGCCACGTACTCCTCGGGCCAGCGCTCGGCGATCTCCGGCCCGGTCAGGCCCTCCCACTCGCCGAAGCCGCGCTCGCGCAGCCGGGTGTCGAGCGCGAGGTCGGCGCCGACCGCCGCGGCGTAGGCACGCGCCGTGTCCACCGCGCGCACGAGGTCGGACGCGACGACACGTGTCGCGCGGTGCGCGGTCGCGAGCGCCTTGGCGCCCTGCTCGGCCTGCCACTGGCCCACCGCGTCGAGCGGGATGTCGACCTGCCCCTGCAGCCGCATCGACGCGTTGTACGCCGTGCGGCCGTGCCGCAGCAGGACGAGCGTTCCCGCGCTCACGCCAAGGGCTCCCCCGAGAGCCGGATCGCGCCGTCCCCGCCGCGGCCACCGGTGTCGTCGGCGTCGTCGACGGCCCCGTCACCTCCGCGCGCGTCCTCGGGCAGCTCGATGAGCGGGCAGTCCTTCCACAGGCGCTCGAGCGCGTAGTACACACGGTCCTCGGCGTGCTGGACGTGCACGACGACGTCGCCGAAGTCGAGCAGGACCCAGCGGGACTCCTGCTTGCCCTCGCGCCGGATCGGCTTGACGCCGGCCTTGAACATCGCCTCCTCGACCGCGTCGACGATCCCGGACACCTGGCGCTCGTTCGTCCCCGACGCGATGAGGAACACGTCCGTGAGGACGAGCTGCTCGCTCACGTCGAGCGCGATGATCTCCTCGGCCTTGCGGTCCGAGGCCGCGCGTGCGGCGGTCACGGCGAGCTCGACGGCCCGTTCTGTTGCAGTCACGTGTCTCCGTTCGTCGGCCGCTCAGCGGCCGTTGTCGAGGGGTTCGGCGTCGGCCCACGCCTGCGCGGGGGTCGTCACCGTCCGGGTGACGCCCGAGGCGTCGGTCGCGAGGCCCGGGTCGTCGCGCGAGACGAGCTCCCAGACCAGCAGACCGAGCACGAAGGCGACCGCCACGAGGATGAGGTAGTGCAGCCAGGTGTACGACGGGCCGCGCGGCTCGTCGTCGAGGTCGTCGTCCGCCTCGGGGTCCTCGTCGACGCCCGCCCGGGCACCTGCGCGGACCTGGGGGAAGAGGCCGTCCGAGTCGTCGACGTGGGGCGTCGTCGAGGGCGCGGGACCGCGCACCGCACCGAAGGGCGCCGACGACTCGCGGACCGAGCCCGCGGGCTCGGGCGCCGAACCGGACGTGATCGCCGACCACGGCAGGTTCGCAGGCGCCTCCGCGGGCGCTGCCGTGGGACGGCTCGCGGTCACCGGGGGCTGAGCCGGGGGCGCCGACGGCGCCGCGGTGGCCCCCCAGGGGGAGTGCGCCGCCGACTGGGCCGGGGAGTGCGTGGGAGCGGGCGGCCGTGCCGCCGGGGGCGGCGTCGTCGACGAGGGTGTCGCGTTCGCGAACGCCGACAACCGCTGCGGCTGCGCGGGAGGCGTCCCCGGGCCGGCAGGCGCACCGGGAGCCGCGATCCGCCCGACGCTCGCGCCGAGGCCGCCGACCGGCGTCGGTGGACGCACCGGTCCCGACGCTCCGGGGACCTGCGGTCGCGCCCCGGGGAGGGGCGGCCGTGAGCTCGTGCGGGTCGGCACGACGGGTGTGGGTGCCGGGGGCCGGATCGAGACGCGCTCCGCCGTCTCCTGGACCGGCGTGAGCCGACCGGTCTCGTCGAGGCCGCGCATGCCGCCCGAGGCGGCGGGCGGGCGGACGACGGACGGTTGCGACGGGTACTCCGTCGGCCCGGTCGACTCGCGCAGCGTCCGCCGCGACGGTGGTGGCGCGGGGGCGGGCGCCGCGGGCGGCGTCGCGCCCGTCGGCGCGGCGCGCTCCGCGGCGGCCGCCTGCTCGCGCTCGCGGATCTCGCGCCGCGTGAGGGGGCGGACGGGTTGCATGTTGCTGCCGTTGTCACTCATCGTGCTGACCTCGATACAAACCGTGCTTGGCGATGTACTGGACCACGCCGTCCGGAACCAGGTACCACACCGGCTGGCCGGCCTCCGCCCGCCGACGGCAGTCCGTCGACGAGATCGCGAGGGCCGGGACCTCGAGCGTCGAGACGACGCCCGGCGGCATGCCCTCGACGCTCAGGTGGTGACCCGGGCGCGAGACAGCCACGAAGTGTGCCATCTTCCACAGCTCGTCGGCATCCTTCCAGGTCAGGATCTGCTCGATCGCGTCAGCACCCGTGATGAAGAAGAGCTCCGAGTCCGGACGTGCCTCGCGCAGGTCGCGCAGCGTGTCGACCGTGTACGTCAGCCCAGGACGGTCCACGTCGACCCGGCTCACCGTGAACCGCGGGTTCGAGGCGGTCGCGATGACCGTCATCAGGTACCGGTGCTCGGCGTGCGTGACCTGCTGGTGCTGCTTGAACGACGGCTGGCCCGTGGGGACGAAGACGACCTCGTCGAGCTCGAACCGCGCCGCGGCCTCGCTCGCGGCGACGAGGTGGCCGTGGTGGACGGGGTCGAACGTCCCGCCCATCACCCCCAGCCGGGGTCGGCGCGCGCTCATCGGTGCGTCATCGGATCGCGGGGCGCTTTCGTCGGCCGTCAGTGCCGCGTGCCGACGCTGCGGAACGCGTAGGTCACGAGCAGCAGGGCCACCAGCCCGCCGAACCCGAGCAGCCCGTACGCGAGCGGCGGGATGGGCAGGTGCGACGCGGCCTCGGCGCCTTCCTCGGCGGCCAGCACGACGGCAGAGATCACGACGTCCTCCTCGAAGGTCGTTCCCGGGCCGGGAACGAGTCACGGACCGGGCGGTGCGATGGAGCGGGACAACCGGCGGAACCAGGTCTGTCGGCGGACCGGACGGGCGCCGGTCGCCGACCAGTCTCTCACGGTCGCCCGTCAGCCCGGTCCGGCGGGTAGCAGGAACTTGTCGACGAAGCGCGCTTCATGGACGAACGTGACCGTCGCCGTGCACGACCCATTTCGTCGTCGTGAGCTCGGCGAGGCCCATGGGGCCCCGCGCGTGCAGCTTCTGGGTCGAGATCCCGATCTCGGCCCCGAGCCCGAACTGCCCGCCGTCGGTGAACCGCGTCGACGCGTTGACCATGATGGCCGCCGAGTCGAGCTCGGCGACGAACCGCTCGGACGCCGCGAGGTCGCGCGTCACGATCGCCTCGGTGTGACCGGACGTCCACGTGCGCACGTGCTCGATCGCCGCGTCCAGGTCGTCGACCACGCGCACGGCGATCTCCGGCGCGAGGTACTCGGTCGCCCAGTCCTCGTCCGTGGCCGCGAGCACCTCGGTGCCGTCGGGCGCGAGCCCCGCGGTGCGCTCGTCGCCGTGCACCACGACGCCCGCGTCCGCGAGCGCCGCGAGGGCGGCGGGCAGGAAGTCGGGCGCCGCGTCCGCGTGCACGAGGAGCGTCTCGGCCGCGTTGCAGACGCCCACGCGCTGCGTCTTGGCGTTGAGCAGGATCTCGAGCGCCATGGCCCGGTCCGCGCTCGCGTCGACGTACACGTGCACGTTGCCGACGCCCGTCTCGATCACCGGCACGCTGGACTCGCGCACGACGGTCCGGATGAGGTCCGCGCCGCCGCGCGGGACCAGCACGTCGACGAGACCGCGCGCCCGCATGAGTGCAACGGCTCCCGGGCGCCCGTGGCGGTCGATCGACTGCACGAGGTCGCCGGGCAGGCCCTGCGCCTCGAGCGCGCGCGCCAGGACCCCGACGATCACCTCGTTCGAGCTCGCCGCCGCGGACCCGCCGCGCAGGACCACCGCGTTGCCGCTCTTGAGCGCGAGCCCCGCGGCGTCGACGGTCACGTTCGGGCGCGCCTCGTAGATCATCCCGACGACGCCCATCGGCACGCGCAGCTGGCGCAGCCGCAGCCCGTTGGGCAGGGTCGAGCCGCGCACGACCTCCCCGACCGGGTCCGGCAGACCGGCGAGCGCGCGCAGCGCGTCCGCGATCGCCACGATGCGCGGCCCGTCGAGCGCGAGGCGATCGAGCAGGCCCGCGCTCATCCCGTTCGCGCGCTCGCGCTCCACGTCGACGGCGTTCGCCGTGACGATCTCGTCCGTCGCCGCGACGAGGGCGTCCGCGAGCGCGCAGAGCGCGGCGTCCTTCGTCGCGCGCGTCGCCGTCGCGAGCGTCCGCGACGCGACCTTCGACCGGCGCGCGACGTCCTCGACGGCGGCCTCGACGTCGTCGTTCCGATGCTCGGCGGCGCCCGTGACCTGGGGCGCGTCCTGCGTGGTGGTCATGACCCGAGCCTACGACGGTACCGCCGGGCCCGGGAGCGCCGTCCGACCGCCGGGACCCGCAGCCCTCGAATGCTCAGCGGGTGCGCCTGCGGACCAGCACGAGGTCGTCGCGGTGCACGACCTCGCGGTCGTACCCCTCCCCCAGCTCGTCGCGCAGGTCCTTCGTCGAACGGCCCAGGAGACCTGGGATGTCGCGCGACTCGAACGCGACGAGCCCGCGCGCGACCACGCGCCCGTCCGAGGTCACGAGCTCGACCGGGTCCCCGGCGTCGAACTCCCCCTCCACCGCGGTGATCCCCGCCGGCAGCAGCGACGCGCGCCCGCCCTGCACGGCTCGCACCGCGCCGTCGTCCAGGACGAGCCGGCCGCGCGTGCGGGCGGCGTGCGCGAGCCACAGCCGACGGCGCGTGGTGCGCTTTCCCGTCGCCGCGAACCACGTGCCCACGGGGTCGCCCGCGAGCGCGGCGGCCGCGTTCTCGGCCTTCGTCAGCACGACGGGGATGCCCGTGCCCGTCGCGATGGACACGGACTCGAGCTTGGTGACCATCCCCCCGGTCCCGACGGCGCTCCCCCGGCCGGTGACCTCGATGCCCTCGACGTCCGACGGCGAGCGCACCTCCGCGATGCGGCGGGTCCCCGCACGGGCGGGCGGGCCGTCGTAGAGCCCGTCGACGTCGGTGAGCAGGACCATGGCGTCGGCGCGCACGAGGTGCGAGACGAGCGCCGCGAGGCGGTCGTTGTCGCCGAACCGGATCTCGTCGGTCGCCACGGCGTCGTTCTCGTTGACGACGGGCACGACGCCGAGGTCGAGCAGGCGCTCGAGCGAGCGCTGGGCGTTGCGGTAGTGCCCGCGGCGCACGGTGTCCTCCGCGGTGAGCAGCACCTGGCCGACCCGTAGCCCGTGCGTCGCGAAGGCCTCGGTGTACCGCGCGACGAGCATGCCCTGCCCGACGGACGCGGTGGCCTGCGCCGTCGCGAGGTCCCGCGGCCGGCTCGGGAGACCGAGCGGGCCGAGCCCGGCGGCGATCGCCCCGGAGGTGACCAGGACGACCTGGCCCCCCGCCGCGCGTCGCGCCGCGAGGACGTCGACGAGCGCCCGCAGGGCCGCGAGGTCGAGGTGGCCGTCGGCGCCCGTGAGGGACGACGAGCCGATCTTCACCACGACGCGGCCCGCGGTGGCGATCTCGGATCGGGAGGACAGGGCGTTCACGCGACCCATCATCGCCTCCGGGCCGTCGAGACCGTGCATGGTTTCACGGAGCAGGACACCGCCGGCCGGTGCTGCGGGCAATCAGTCGTCGGCCGGGTCCGTCCAGGTTCCGGACTCACGCTCGGTCCACAGCTCCGCACGCGCCTCAGCCTTGGCGTCCATGCGCTCGGTGTACTCGCGGCGCTTGTCCCCGCGTGTGGGACGCAGGCTCTCCTCGAGGCGCAGGTCGGTACCGCGCGGGCCACCGAGCAGCTCGGCGCCCGAGATCAGGGTCGGCTCCCAGTCGAAGACCACGGCGTTCTTGTCGCTCCCGATCCGCACCTCGTCGCCCGCGACCGCACCCGTCCTGAGCAGCTGCTCCTCCACGCCCAGGCGCCCGAGGCGGTCGGCCAGGTAGCCGACGGCCTCGTCGTTGCTGAAATCGGTCTGGCGCACCCAACGCTCCGGCTTGGCGCCCCGCACCTCGAACCAGTAGTCGGTCGCGCCGCCCTTGCGCGTCACCGTGAACCCGGCCTCGTCCACGGCGCGCGGGCGCAGGACGACCCGCGTGGGCTCCGGGGCGGGAGCGTCGGCACGCGCCTTCTCGACGAGCTCCGCGAGCGCGTAGGTCAGCTGGCGCAGGCCCTCGTGGCTCGCGGCAGAGATCTCGAAGACGCGCAGCCCGCGCGCCTCGAGGTCGGGCTTGACGAAGTCGGCCAGCTCGCGCGCCTCGGGCACGTCGATCTTGTTCAGCACGACGAGCCGAGGACGCTCGGTGAGCGGGACGCGGCCACCCTCGATGTCGAGGTCCTGGGCGTACGCGGCGAGCTCGGCCTCGATCACGTCGAGGTCGCTGATCGGGTCCCGGTCGGGCTCCAGCGTGGCGCAGTCGAGGACGTGCACGATGACGGCGGTGCGCTCGATGTGGCGCAGGAACTCCAGGCCGAGGCCCTTGCCCTCGCTCGCGCCCGGGATGAGTCCGGGGACGTCGGCGACGGTGTACCGCGCGGAGCCCGCCTGCACGACCCCGAGGTTCGGCACGAGGGTCGTGAACGGGTAGTCGGCGATCTTGGGCCGTGCGGCCGAGATCGCGGCGACGAGCGACGACTTGCCCGCGCTCGGGTAGCCCACGAGCGCGACGTCCGCGATGGTCTTCAGCTCGAGGACGACGTCCCGCTCGTCGCCGGGCTCGCCCAGCAGCGCGAACCCGGGCGCCTTGCGACGCTGCGACGAGAGCGCGG
Source organism: Cellulosimicrobium sp. BMG9.22 (assembly GCF_059159975.1). Taxonomy (NCBI): domain Bacteria; kingdom Bacillati; phylum Actinomycetota; class Actinomycetes; order Micrococcales; family Promicromonosporaceae; genus Cellulosimicrobium; species Cellulosimicrobium sp. BMG9.22. The sequence goes on from NZ_JBZGBY010000029.1 coordinate 27,027, forward strand.
CGTTGCCGAGGCCCCCGCGTCCGCCGGCCGCGATCACGAGCTCCGTGCCGTCGCCGACGAGGTCGGCGAGGATGGTCCCGTCCGGGTCCTTGACGACCGTGCCGTCGGGGACGCGCAGGACCAGGTCGTCGCCGTTCGCGCCGTCGCGGTCGTCGCCCATGCCCTGCGTGCCCGACGTCGCGTGCCGGTGCGGGGAGTGGTGGTACTCGAGCAGGGTCGTGGTCTGGGCGTCGACGACGAGCTTCACCGTGCCGCCGTCACCGCCGTTGCCGCCGTCGGGGCCGGCGAGCGGCTTGAACTTCTCGCGACGGACCGAGGCGCACCCGTTCCCGCCGTTGCCGCCGGAGACGTGCAGGACGACACGGTCGACGAAGCTGGCCATGGGGTTCCTCTCAGAGGTGATGCGGTGCCGCGGGGTCGCGGCGGGTGTCGCTGCGTGCTCGACCGCGGCAGGAACGGCAGGAGGGGCGCACCGCGTCGGTGCGCCCCTCCTGCTCGAAGCCTGCTGGTGTGCTCGTCAGCCCTCGACGGCGACGATGTCGATGACCTTGCGGCCACGACGCGTGCCGAACTGGACGGCGCCGGCGGCCAGGGCGAACAGCGTGTCGTCCTTGCCGCGGCCGACGTTCTCACCGGGGTGGAAGTGCGTGCCGCGCTGGCGGACGATGATCTCGCCCGACTTGACGACCTGCCCGCCGAAGCGCTTCACGCCGAGGCGCTGGGCGTTCGAGTCGCGACCGTTGCGCGAGGAGCTCGCGCCCTTCTTGTGTGCCATGACGAACCTGCTTTCGTGCTGGTGCTGAGGGAGGGTGCCGGTCGGCGCTGGTTCGGTCCGTCCGGACCGTCACCTCGCGCCGGGCGAGATCACTTGATGCCGGTGACCTTGAGGCGGGTCAGCTGCTGACGGTGACCCTGACGACGGCGGTAACCGGTCTTGTTCTTGTACCGCAGGATCGTGATCTTCGGACCCTTCTCGTCCCGCACGACCTCGGCGGTGACCTTGACCTTCGCGAGCTTCGCCGCGTCGGTGGTCACCTTCTCCCCGTCCACCAGCAGGAGAGCGGGCAGCTCGAGGGACTCACCGACCTTGACGGACACCCGGTCCACCACGACGATGTCGCCGACAGAAACCTTCTCCTGGCGGCCACCGGCCTTGACGATCGCGTACACCACGTTGCTGCTCATCTCTCCTAGTCTTGGCGTGCTCGTCACGGCGAGTTCGTCTTGGAGGACTCAGGTCACGCCGCGGCGTGCGAGTGCGAGTCGACCGTGGGCACACGGGACCGGCGCGCCTGGGCGCGCCGACGTTCAAGACTACGGAACCGCGGGCCCGTAGGTCAAATGCGGTCGCTGCTGGCGACCACGCTCGGGACTACTCCAGCACGAAGGTCACCTCGAGGACGACCTGCCACGCGACGATCCGCCCGTCCTGCACGTCGACCTTCTGGTCCTTCACCCAGGCCCCGGAGATGTTGCGCAGCGTGCTCGCGGCACGCTCCACCCCGGTCCGGACCGCGTCCTCGAAGCTCGTGTCCGACCGCGCGCTGATGTTCGTGATCCGTGCCACCGTGCCGCTCATGCCAGCTCTCCCTGTGCTCGGGGCGGGCGCTCCGGCGCGCCCGCGCACCCGTCGAGCATCCCGCCGTCGCCCGCAGCACGCCATCGGGACGACGCCGGGCGCCGGGCCCGGGGCGCTCCAGGCCGCGAGGTGCGCGGCCGGCGGGCGTGCCTACGCTGGCGGGAGGGAGGTGGTCGCGTGCGGGCCGACGCGCAGGACGACCGGGTGGCCGCCGCGATGCAGGCCCTGGACCGCCGCGTGTTCCTTCCCCGCGCACAGCGCCCGTGGGCGGACCAGGACCGCCCCCTCGGGATCGGGCGCGGCCAGACGAACTCCCAGCCGTCCACCGTCGCGGCGATGCTGCGTCTCCTCGACGTCCCCGAGGGTGTCCGTGTCCTCGACGTCGGTGCCGGGTCCGGGTGGACGACGGCGCTGCTCGCGCTCCTCGTCGGCCCCGCGGGGCGCGTGGTCGGCGTGGAGCGCGACCCTGCGCTCGCCGCGTGGGGTGCGGACAACCTCGCGACGGTCCGCGCGCCGTGGGCCTCGATCGCCGCGGCCCGCCCCGGCGTCCTCGGCACCCCGGGCGAGACCTACGACCGGGTCCTCGTCTCGGCGGCCGCCGACGCCCTCCCCCGCGCCCTGGTCGCCCAGCTCGCGGAGGGCGGCCAGATGGTCGTGCCGGTGCGGCACACCATGCTGCTCGTCGAGCACGACCCGGGCGCGCCAGACGGGTTCCGCGCGAGCGAGCACGGGTCCTACTCGTTCGTGCCGCTCGTCGAGGACCCTCCGCCCGACGCCGGCCCGCCCGCCGACGGCTGAGCCCGCCAGGGCGCGTCCGGCAGGTGCGTGCGGCACCGGGCCTCGTAGCTCTCGGCCCCGCCGACGTGCGCGGCGACCGGGGCGAGAGGGTCGCCCTGGTCGCGACCGGCGTCGGGCAGCAGGCGGACGTGGAACGCCGCGTCCTCGCCGCACACCGCGCACACCGCGGTGAGCTTGTCGACCCGCTCGGCCAGGGCCATGAGGGTGGGCAGCGGCTCGAACGGCCGCGCGTCGAACGTCACGTCGAGGCCCGCCACGACGACGACGTGCCCCTCGTCCGCGAGGCGCTGCACGACGTCGACGAGCCCGGCCCCGAAGAAGTGCGCCTCGTCGACCGCGACGAGGTCCAGGTCACCGGCCTCGCGCACGATCCGCTCGAGCTCGCGCGCGTCGCGAGCGGTGCGAGACGGGATCGCCAGACCCGAGTGGGAGCTCACGGTGCCGGTCCCGCGGCGTGTGTCGAGCACGTGCCCGACGACCTCGACCCGCCGGCCGGCGACCTCCGCGCGTCGCACCCGGCGCAGGAGCTCCTCCGTCTTGCCCGCGAACATCGGCCCGCACACGACCTCGACACGACCTCCGGGGCGGGGCGACGCGTCGCCCGTGGCTGCGGTGCGTCTCATGGCAGCAGTGAACCACCCGTCAGCGGTGCCGTGCGCCGCCGTTCGACGACGGACGCACGGGCAGCGGCTTCGGCTCCGGCGCGGGCCCGAGGACCGAGACCCGGTCCGGGGCTCCCGGCCGGGCGAGGTCGCGGCGGCTCACGAGGGCGGTCCCCGCCCGGGGCGCCGGTGCCTGCGCGGATCCGCCCTCCTCCCCGAGCGCCTCGGCGTCGGGCGCCCCGGCCGCGTCGTCCTCGTCGCTCGAGCGGTCCGCGCCGGGCGCGACGGTCGTCGTCCCGCCGGCGATCCCCGCGAGACCCGCGCCGCCCACGCCGGGCACGGATCGCACGAGCGGCAGCTCGCGCGTCCCCGTCCCCGTCGGCCGCGCCTCGGGAGCGGCAGGGGGCACGACGGCGTCGCGGTCCGGCTCCCGCGGCGTACCCACCGGGAGCACGCCGCGGTTCAGGGCCCCGTAAGGGACGTGCACGGAGGGAGCGACGCGCCGCGCGGCCTCGACGTGCGCACGCTGGTCGTCGAAGAAGATGTGCGGCCGCAGCACCTCGAGGACGCTGCCCTTGTCGATCCCGCCGAGGAAGAACGCGTCGTCGACCGTGACGCCCCACGACGAGAGCGTCGCCACCGCCCGCTCGTGCGCGGGCGCCGAGCGCGCCGTGACGAGCGCGACGTGCACGCGAGGGTCGTACGACGGGTCCGCCTCGTGGCGCTCGCGCTCGACCACCTGGATGCGGTGGATGCCGACGAGGAGGTCGCGCAGCGGGCCACGGCCGAGCGGCACGTCGGCGTTGAGCTCCTCGTGCGCCCGGTACGACGCGAGCCCGCCGTCCTGGAAGCGGCGCTCCGAGGAGTCGTCGGCGAGCACGCCGTCGAAGTCGAAGGCGATGCGCAGCTCGTCGCCCGGCTCGTCGGCGAACGTCGGGTCGAGCACGTACCCCGCGGGCAGGCCGAGGTCGACCGCGTCGCGCACCGACCGCTCGTCGGCGGAGAGGAAGAGGTCGACGTGCAGCGGACGGATGAACTCGTGCGGGCTGCGGCCCTGGCGGAAGACGGCGCGCGTGATGTCGAGCTCGTGGTGGTTGATCGAGCGCATGACGCGCAGGCCCGTCTCCGGGGAGTTGCGCGACATGACGATGACCTCGACGAGCGGGTCGTCCGCCGACGGAGCGAGGTCGTTGAGCGCGAGGAGGCGGCGGACGAAGCCGAAGGCCACCCCCGGAGCCAGCGGGTCGTCGCGGTGCTGCGCCTGGAAGTCGCGGTACGCCGCCACTCCCTGGGTGCGGAACACGCGGTCGGACTCGGTCAGGTCGAACAGTGCGGAGGAGGCGACGCCGACGACGAGGCGGCCCGAGAGGTCGTAACCCATGCGCGCACTATGCCAGGTGCGGGTGACGAGACGAAGACCGTCCCGTCGACGGCGCTCAGCGACGCGCCTGCGCTGCGCGGCCCGGCACCCACTCGTCGCGCAGGACCCCCAGGACGACGGCGTCGTACCGGACACCGTCCACGACGCGCGCCCTGCGGAAGCGGCCCTCCTCGACGAGCCCGAGCGCACGCCCGGCGCCGAGCATCGCCGCGTTGCCCGACCACGTCGCGAGGTCGAGCCGCACCCAGTCCGTGACGGAGAAGAGGTAGGTGATCCACGCGGCGAGGGCCTCGCGACCCAGGCCTCGGCCCCGCACGGCCGGGTCGTACAGGCCGATGCCGACGCGCGCCCACTGCGTCTCGGCCGACTCCCAGTACCACGAGCACGTCCCGACGAGGACGTCGTCCTCGTCGGCGACCACGACCCGGCCAGGCGGCAGACCGTCGTCGCGCAGGCCGCGCGGGTGCCGCGCCTCGGCCGCGGCCGACCGCGCGAGGCGGGCGACCGCCGCATCGGCGGACTCGTCGTCCGGCACCGGGTAGTAGGGCCCGTCCCAGCGGTGCCACTCGTGGTGCGGCCGCAGCCACTCCCGGTACGACACGAGGTCGTCCCGGCGCCAGCCACGGAGCCGCACCCCGGCGCCCGCGCCGTACGCGGGCACGGCGTCCGGGCTCACTCCTCGTCCGTGGTCGCTCCCTGGCCCGAGCCCTCGGCGGCCTCGGGAGCGGCGTCCACGGCCGCGGCGTCGTCCGGTACGACGACGTCGCCCGTGCCCTCGGCCGGCACGGCACCCTCGGGGTGGTCGTGCTCGTGGGCGTGCGCCGCGGCGGCCGCGATCGTGGCGAGCGTGGCCTTCACCGCCTCGCGCGCCTCGGACGAGACCTCCGGGAGGACGGGGACGGCCTGGTGGGGCAGCGTGATGCCCGCGTCGTTCGCCGCAGAGCCGCCCTGCGCCCCGCTCGCCGAACCGCGCTTGCGGCGGGAGCGCGACCGCGAGGACTCCGCCGCGTCGTCGGCCGCGGGGCCGGTCGCGTGCGAGTGCCCGTTGCCGTTGCTGCCCTGCTTCTCGATCGGGTCGGTGTGCACGATGAACCCGCGGCCGTGGCAGTGCTCGCACGTCTCGCTGAACGCCTCGACGAGGCCCTGGCCCACGCGCTTGCGCGTCATCTGCACGAGCCCGAGGGACGTCACCTCGGCGACCTGGTGCTTGGTCCGGTCACGACCCAGGCACTCGACGAGACGCCGCAGCACGAGGTCGCGGTTGGACTCGAGCACCATGTCGATGAAGTCGATGACGATGATGCCGCCGATGTCGCGCAGCCGGAGCTGGCGGACGATCTCCTCGGCCGCCTCCAGGTTGTTGCGCGTCACGGTCTCCTCGAGCGTGCCGCCCGAGCCCGTGAACTTGCCCGTGTTGACGTCGACGACCGTCATGGCCTCGGTGCGGTCGATGACGAGCGAGCCTCCGGAGGGCAGCCAGACCTTGCGGTCCATGCCCTTGGCGAGCTGCTCGTCGACGCGGTGCACCGTGAAGACGTCCTGGGTGCCGACCCACTTCGAGACGCGCTCGCGCAGGTCCGGCGCGAGCTCCTCGACGTACGCGGAGATCTCGCTCCACGCCCCGTCGCCCTCGACGACGAGCGAGCTGAAGTCGTCGTTGAAGATGTCGCGGACCACGCGGATCGCGAGGTCGGGCTCGCCCTGGAGCAGCGCGGGTGCCGACGCGCTCTTCGACTTCTTCTCGATGGCCTCCCACTGCCCGCGCAGGCGCTCGACGTCGGCGCGCAGCTCGTCCTCGCTCGCGCCCTCGGCGGCGGTGCGCACGATGACGCCCGCGCCGTCCGGCACGACCTCCTTGAGGATCTTCTTCAGGCGGTTGCGCTCGGTGTCGGGGAGCTTGCGGCTGATGCCCGTCATCCCGCCGCCCGGGACGAACACGAGGTAGCGGCCCGCGAGCGTGACCTGCGACGTGAGGCGTGCGCCCTTGTGCCCGATCGGGTCCTTGGTCACCTGCACGAGCACGGAGTCGCCCGACTTCAGCGCCTGCTCGATGCGACGCGGCTGGCCCTCGAGGCCCGCGGCGTCCCAGTTGACCTCGCCCGCGTAGAGCACGGCGTTGCGGCCCTTGCCGACGTCGATGAACGCGGCCTCCATGCTGGGCAGCACGTTCTGGACGCGGCCCAGGTACACGTTGCCGGCCATCGACGCCTGGGACTGCTGGGACACGTAGTGCTCGACGAGCACGCCGTCCTCCAGGACCGCGATCTGGGTGCGCCCGGCGCGCTCGCGCACGACCATCGCGCGCTCGACCGACTCCCGGCGTGCCAGGAACTCGGCCTCGGTGATGATCTGGCGACGACGGCCGGCGTCGCGCCCCTCGCGACGACGCTGCCGCTTCGCCTCGAGGCGCGTCGAGCCCTTGAGCGCCGTGACCTCGTCGGCCAGGCTCCGCTCGCGCGGACGCGCACGCGTCGAGGTGCCCTCGCCGTTCTCACGACCGCCACGGCGACGGCGACGACGGCGGCGGCTGCTCCCGGCGTCCTCGTCGCCGTGGTCGCCCTCCGCGCCCTCGCCCTCGGGCTCGTGCTCGTCCGGCTCCTCGCCGGTCTCGGACCCGTCCGTCGCCTCGCGCCCGGACTCGCCCCCCGGCTCGCGCTCGGACTCGCCACGTGCCGGCTCGTCGGACTCGTCCTGGTCGCGCACCGAGTCGTTGCGCCCGCGACGACCCCGGCCGCCGCGACGACGACGACGGCGCGGTCCGGACTCGGAGTCCTCCGTCTCGTCATCGCCCGTCGCCCCGGTCTCGTCCTCGACCGCCTCGTCGTCGAAGTCCGTCGGGCCGAAGCCCTCCTCGGGCAGCTCGACCCCCTCGGCGACGAGCTCGGTCTCGATGGCCTCGATCTCCTCGATCGCTGCGCGGTCCTCGCCGCTGAGCACGAGCTCGACGGCGACGTCGATCCCCTCGTTCTCGCCCGGTGCCTGTGTCGGTGCCGGTGCCTGTGCGGGCGCCGTCTCGCGCGTCGACGCCCCTCGACGCCGTCGACCGCTCGGACGCTCGGCGACGGTCTCGGTCGCCTCCCGGCCGGTCGCCGTGCGGGGCTCCGCGGTCGCCGTGCGGGGCTCCGCGGTCGCTGCGGGCTCCGCGACGGGTGCCGGATCCACGTGGCGCGGGGGGCCTGCGGGGCTCTGCGCCCGGCGCGGACGACGCGGCGCCGCCGCGGGGTCCGGCGCCTGGAACAGCAGCGCGGTGGTCGCGAGGCGCGGCGTGCTCGTGCCGCCACGGGTCGCCGCGGGCGACGCCGACGCCGGTGCGTCGGACGCGGCGGGCGCCGTGGACGGCGGGGTCGAGTCGGCGGCGGGAGTCGCGTCGGCGGCAGGCTTCGACGTCGCGCGACGCGAACGGCGCGCGGGCTTCTCGGGCTCGGCCGTCGAAGCGGCGGCCGGGGAGCCCGTGGCGCTCTCGGCTCCCGGGACGTCGACCGTCGGGGTCTCGACGGTCGCGCCGGCGGCGTCCTTGGTCTTCGACGTCGCCCGGCGTGAACGGCGCGCGGGCTTCTCCTCGGCCGGACGTTCGACCGGGGATGTCGTCACGCCGTCGGCCGGCGCGACGGTCGCGGGCTCCTCCGCGGGGATCGCTGCGGTCTTGCGCGTGGCCCGCGTCCGCTTCGTCTTGCGAGGCTCGTCGGGGGCGCCCAGGAGCGCAGCAGCATCGGGCCCTGCCTCGACGGTCCGGCCCGCCGCGTCGTCCGCCGGCGGGGCACTGAGACCGAACTCGGAGAGGACGTCGAGGACGGGGGCCGCCGCGTCGTCGAGCGCGCCGGCGTTCTCGTCCTCGGGCGCGGCGGCCGGCTCCTCGGTGGCGGCAGACGGCGCCGCAGCCTTCGCGCGCGCCGAGGCGCTCGTGGCGCGCCGGGGCGTGCGGGTCTTGCGCGCCGGGGCGCTCGATGCCTCGCTCGACGCCTGAGGCGCCGGCTCGGTGCTCGTGGCCGGGGCGTGGGGAGCCGGCTCCGCGCTCGGGCTCGGCGGCTCCACGGACGCAGCGGTGACCGGCGTGGAGGTGCTGCGCGTGGCCCGACGCGAACGGCGCGCGGGCTTCTCGCCCGCAGCGCTCGCCTCGGCCGGCGCGACGGGAACCTCGGCCCCGGCCGGCACGGCGGGCGCGCTCTCGGCGGTCTGGGGCGAGTCCGTCCCCGGGGCGTCGGCGTCGGGCGTGGCGGCGTCGGACATGGCGAGAGGCGCGGGAGGCGCCGTGGTGCGTGTCGCGCGGCGGCCGCCGCGCTTGCGGGCCGCCGTCGGGATCGCGTCCTCGGCCGGGGCCGAGCCCTGGGCCGTGGTCTCTGAGGGGGTGCTGTCGGAGGTGCTGTCGAGCGTCACGCGTCGTGCTCCTGCTGCCACAGGGACCGCCCCGCACCGTGCGGCCCCACGGGGCGGTCGGTCGTCGCTCGTGACGAGCGCACCGGAGCGCGTCGTCCGGCGACGGAAGTCGTCGGTCACGGCTGCGGCACGCGTAGACGGCGCGGGCGCCTGCCACCGGACCCTTCGCCCCGTGGCGGCGCTCCGCCTGCCGCGGTGCGCGGTAGCTGCGAGCTCGTGTGCGCCGGGGAGCGATGCGGAGCCCACCCGGCTGCGCCCAGTATCGCACAGGGCCACGAGCGCACCCCGACGACACGCGACCACCTCCGGGCCCCTCGGCCCACCGCGCGGCGACCAAGGACGCCCAGCGCTTGTGAACATGGTCACAAGCGGCGATTTTCCAGCACATTTCGGCCCCGCACACCCCGTCGATGGGGCAGATTGGGCCTAGCGCCGATTCTCGGCCGGATGCCAGGTCGGTCCGGTCGTTCGGCGGCGCCGACGTCCCCGAAGACCCCGTCCCCCGATCCGGTCCGGCCTCCCGAGGAGCGCACGTGGATGCTCTAGATCTCGCCCGGTGGCAGTTCGCCATCACGACCGTCTACCACTTCATCTTCGTCCCGCTGACGATCGGGCTCTCTCCCCTCGTCGCGATCATGCAGACGGCATGGGTCCGCACCGGCAACGAGCGGTGGCTGCGGCTGACGAAGTTCTTCGGCAAGCTCCTGCTCATCAACTTCGCGCTCGGCGTGGTGACGGGCATCGTGCAGGAGTTCCAGTTCGGGATGAACTGGAGCGAGTACTCGCGCTTCGTGGGCGACGTGTTCGGTGCGCCGCTCGCGATGGAGGCGCTCGCCGCGTTCTTCATCGAGTCGACGTTCCTCGGGCTGTGGATCTTCGGCTGGGACCGCCTCAACAAGAAGGTGCACCTCGCGTGCATCTGGGCCGTCGCGATCGCGACCAACCTCTCCGCGTTCTTCATCCTCGCCGCGAACTCGTGGATGCAGCACCCGGTCGGCGCGATCTACAACCCCGAGACGGGTCGCGCGGAGATGAACGACATCGGCGCCGTCCTCACCAACAACACGCTCTGGGCGGCCTACCCGCACCAGATCACGGCGACGTTCCTCACCGCGGGCACCTTCGTCACCGGCGTCGCCGCGTGGTGGATGGTCCGCCTCGTGCGGACGCGGAAGGCCGAGAACGTCGAGCTCGCGCGCGACGTGTACCGACCCGCCGTCACCCTCGGGGTCGTCGCGATGCTCGTCGGGGGGATCGGCGTCGCCGTCTCGGGCGACATCCAGGGCAAGATCATGTACGAGCAGCAGCCCGGCAAGATGTCGTCGGCCGAGGCGCTGTGCGAGGGCGAGGAGGGCGCCGCGTTCTCCGTCCTCACGATCGGCGACCTGTCGAACTCGTGCGAGAACGTGCGGCACCTCATCGAGATCCCCGGCCTCGCGTCCTACCTGGGCACCGGCCACTTCTCGGGCCCGGAGAGCTACCTGCCCGGCGTCGAGGACGTCCAGGAGCAGATGACCGAGCGGTTCGGCGACGTCACCGCGTCCGGCGACCCCGTGACCTACACGCCGAACCTCGCGATCACCTACTGGTCGTTCCGGCTCATGATCGGCATGGCCGCCGGCTCCGTCCTCCTCGCGCTCATGGCGCTGTGGCTCACCCGCAACGGCCGGGTGACGGACAACGTGTGGCTCGCGCGCGTCGGGCTGGTCGCGATCCCCATGCCGTTCCTCGCGAACTCGTTCGGGTGGATCTTCACCGAGGTCGGCCGGCAGCCGTGGGTCGTCGCGCCGAACCCCACCGGCATCGACCAGATCCGGCTGCTCACCGAGCGCGGCGTGTCCACGGTGGTGAGCCCCGGCGTCGTGCTCACGTCGATGATCGTCTTCACGCTCCTCTACGGTGCGCTCGCGGCCGTGTGGTTCACCCTCATGCGCCGCTACGCGATCGAGGGCGTACCCCTGAGCGTGCGCGACGAGTCGCCCGAGGCGCAGGAGCCCCCGGGAGACGACGACACCGACTCCGCCGACCGTCCCCTGTCCTTCGCGTACTGACGCGCCGCCCGCGGACCCCGCCCAGAAAACCCAGGAGACACCACCGTGGATCTCGCCGTCGTCTGGTTCGTGATCATCGCCGTCCTGTGGACCGGCTACCTCGTCCTCGAGGGCTTCGACTTCGGAGTCGGCATGCTGCTGTCGATCCTCCCCCGGGGTGACTCCGAGCACCGCGAGAAGGAGCGCCGCGTCCTCATCAACACCATCGGGCCCGTCTGGGACGGCAACGAGGTCTGGCTGCTCACCGCGGGCGGCGCGACCTTCGCCGCCTTCCCCGAGTGGTACGCGACCCTCTTCTCGGGCTTCTACGTCCCGCTCCTGCTCATCCTCGTCGCGCTCATCGTGCGCGGGGTGGCGTTCGAGTACCGCGGCAAGATCCGCGACGAGGGCTGGGCCCGGCGCTGCGACGTCGCGATCCAGGTCGGCTCGTGGGTGCCGGCCGTGCTGTGGGGCGTCGCGTTCGCCAACCTCGTGCGCGGCGTCCAGCTCGACGCCGACCACCAGCTCGTCGGCGGGTTCTTCTCGCTCCTGTCGCCGTTCGCGCTGCTTGGCGGCCTCGTGACCCTGAGCCTGTTCCTCCTCCACGGGTCGGTGTTCGTCGCGCTCAAGACCGACGGCGAGATCCGGGCCCGGGCCCGGCAGCACGCGTCGGTCTTCGGAGTCGTCGCGCTCGTCCTCGCGGGCGGCTGGGCCGTGTGGGCGCAGGTCGCGTACTCCGTGCCCTGGACGTGGGCGGCCGTCGTGCTCGCGGCCGCCGGCCTGGTCACGACCCTCGTCGCGAACCGCAAGGGCTCCGAGGGCCGGGCGTTCACGGCCTCGGCCCTGACGATCGTGGCGGCAGTCGTGCTCATCTTCGGCTCGATGTACCCCGACGTCATGCCCGCGGTGGACCCGGCGAACTCGCTGACGGTCCACAACGCGTCGTCGACCGACTACACGCTCACCGTCATGACGTGGGTCGCCGTGATCCTCACGCCGCTCGTCATCGGGTACCAGTCGTGGACGTACTGGGTCTTCCGCCGTCGCCTGTCGACCAAGGACATCCCGGCCCCCGCCGGACTGTCGCTCAAGAAGGTCCGCGAGGCGGCGTTCGGCGGCGCGTCGTCGGGCGGTGCGGCCGGGCGCGACCTCGGCTCCGGCGGGTCGGGCGGCGCGTGAAGCCCCTCGACCCCCAGCTCCTGCGCCACGCGCGCGCCGCACGGGGATACGTCGTCCTGACGGCGGTGCTCGGGTTCGCCACGGCGGGCCTGGTCGTCGCCCAGGCGATCGTGCTCGCGTCGATCCTCGCACCGGCGATCGAGGGGACGGTCACGCTGTCCGACGTCGGCACCCGCCTCGGCCTGCTCGCCGCCGTGGTCGCGGCGCGGGCCGGCACCTCCTGGGCCCAGGAACGCTTCGCGCTGCGCGCCGCGACGCGGACCGTGACCGAGCTGCGCGAGCAGGTCGTCACGCACGCCGTCGCGCTCGGGCCGCGCTGGCTCGCGTCCGGCCGCGGTCCCGAGGTCGCCACGCTGGCGACACGCGGGCTCGACGCGCTCGAGCCGTACATGGTGCGCTACCTGCCGCAGCTCCTGCTCGCCGCGACCGTCACGCCCGCGACGCTCGCCGTCGTCCTCGGCCTCGACTGGGTCTCGGCGGTGATCATCGCGGTGACCATTCCCCTCGTCCCCCTCTTCATGGTCCTCGTCGGCCGGCTCACGGCCGGGACGTCGGAGCGACGCCTCGTCGTCATGCAGCGCCTCGGTGCCCAGGTGCTCGACCTCCTCGCCGGCCTGCCCACGCTGCTCGCGTTCGGCCGCGCGCGCGGCCCGGAGCGGCGCGTGCGCGCCCTCGGTGAGGCCAACCGGCGAGCGACCATGGGAACGCTGCGCGTCGCCTTCCTCTCCGGCATGGTGCTCGAGCTCCTTACGACGCTGTCTGTCGCCGTCGTCGCCGTGGGGGTGGGTCTGCGGCTCGTGCACGGCGGCATGGAGCTCGAGCCGGCGCTCGCGGTGCTCGTCCTCGCGCCCGAGGTGTATCTCCCCCTGCGCCAGGTCGGCATGCACTTCCACGCGTCCACCGACGGCATCGCCGCCGCCGACCAGGCGTTCGCGATCCTCGACGAGGACGTGCCGGAGCCCGGCCGCACGCCCGCACCGGCGCTCGCGGGGGCGACCCTCGCGCTGCGCGGCGCCTCCGTGCGCGCCGGCGACCGCGACGTGCTCGCGCCTGCCGCGCTGGACGTCGCCGTCCGCGTCGACGCGTCGTCGGGTCGGGTCGTGGCCCTCACCGGACCGAGCGGCGCGGGCAAGACGACGACGGCGCTCCTAATGCTCGGCCTCGTGCGTCCGGACCTCGGCACGGTCACGCTCACCGGACGGTCGGGCGAGCACCTCGACCTCGCCGACGTGGATCTCAGCACCTACTGGCCCCAGGTCGCGTGGCTCCCCCAGCGGCCCGTGCTCGCGCCGGGGCGCCTGCGCGACGTCGTCGCGGGCGGACTCGCCGTCGACGATGCCGACCTCGACCGCGCCGCTCGCACCGCCGGCCTCGACGCCGTCCTCGCGACGCTCCCGGGCGGCTGGGACACCGAGGTCGGGCAGGGCGGCGTCGGCCTCAGCGTCGGCCAGCGCCAGCGGGTCGCGCTGGCCGCGGCGCTGCTCGGCGACCCGGCGGACGTCCCGTTGGTCGTGCTCGACGAGCCCACCGCGCACCTCGACGCGCGCGGCGAGCAGGTGGTGCTCGACGCCGTGCGCGCCTTCCGCGACCAGGGCCGGACCGTCGTCGTCGTGGCGCACCGAGCCTCGCTCGTGCTCGCCGCGGACGAGGTCGTCGAGGTCCGCTCCGCGCCGCTCACCGGCACGTCCGCGCCGAGCACCGACCCGGACCCGTCGACCGGCACGACCGCGCTCGCGGCCGCCACCGCGGCCGATGAAGGGAGGCACCCGTGACCAGGCCTCGTGACCGTCTCGCCGCCGACCCGCTGTGGCGCGCCGTCGGACTGCTCGACGTGCGCTGGCGGCGCGTCGTGTGGGCCGTCGTCCTCGGCACGCTCTCGCTGGGCAGCGCCGTCGGGCTCGCCGCCGTCGCGGCGTGGCTCATCGCGCGCGCCTCGCAGATGCCGCCCGTCCTCACCCTGTCCGTCGCGGTCGTCGGCGTCCGGGCGTTCGGCATCTCGCGCGGAGTGTTCCGCTACCTGGAGCGGCTCGCGTCCCACGACGTCGCCCTGCGCGGCATGGCCGCGCTGCGGGCGAACCTCTACACCGCCCTCGCCGAGGGCTCGCCCGCCGCGCTCGTGGGGCTGCGGCGCGGTGACCTGCTCGCGCGCGTCGGTGCGGACGTCGACGCCGTGGGCGACGTCGTCGTCCGGGCGTTCGTCCCCGCGGGCGTCGCGCTCGCCGTGTCCGTCGGGTCGGTGGTGCTCGTCGGGGCGTTCCTGCCCGCGGCGGGCGTCGCGCTCGCGCTGTGCCTGCTCCTGGCGGCCGTCGTCGCTCCGTGGCTGTCCGCCCGGTCGGCGCGCACGGTCGAGGCCCGCGGCGCGGCCACGCGTGCGGCGATGACCGCGACGACGCTCGAGATCCTCGAGCAGTCCGGTCCGCTCGCCGTCTCCGGGCGCCTGGAGACCCGGCTCGACGACCTGCGCGCGACCGACCGTGAGCTGGCCCACGTGACCGACGACGGCGCCCGCCCCGCGGGTGTCGCCGCCGGGATCGCGGCGCTCGCCGTCGGGGTCGCGGTGCTGGCGTCGCTCGTGCTCGGCATCCCCGCGCTCACCGCAGGGAAGCTCGCGCCGGTCGAGCTGTCGGTGATCGTCCTGACGCCGCTGGCCGTGTTCGAGGCCGCGAACGTCCTTCCCGCCGCGGCGGTGCAGCTGCATCGCTCGCGTCAGGCGGCCGCACGCATCGTCGCCCTGCTCGGCGTGTCAGCACCGCACGCCGCTCCGGTGTCACCTCGTGCTGACACGAACGAAGCGGCGCCCGTCGTGTCAGCACGACAGGTCACCCCGGGGTCACCCGATGCTGACACGGGCCTCGTGCTCGACGGCGTCGCGACGGGCTGGCCGGGGATCGACCGCTCCGGCGTCGCCGGGTCGCACGTCGTCGTCGAGGGCGTGGACCTCGACGTCCGGCCGGGCCGGGCGGTCGCGCTCGTCGGGCCGTCGGGCGTGGGGAAGACGACGCTGCTCGCCACCGCGGCCGGGCTGGTCCTCCCGCTCGACGGCCGTGTGACGCTCGACGGTGCGGACGTGCGCGACCTCGACCGTGAGGAAGCGGCGCGCGGCGTCGTGCTCGCGGCCGAGGACGGCCACGTGTTCGACACGACCGTCCTGGAGAACCTGCGCGTCGCACGGGGCGACGTGACGCCCGAGGAGGCGGTGACGACCCTGGCCGCCGTCGGGCTCGCGGGGTGGCTCGCGGCGCTGCCCGACGGCGTCGAGACGCTCCTCGGCCCCGACGCGACGACGGTCTCCGGGGGAGAGCGTCGTCGGCTGCTCGTCGCCCGGGCGATCCTGGCACCCGCTCCCCTGCTGCTCGTCGACGAGCCGGCCGAGCACCTCGACGCGGCCGGGGCGGACGCGCTCGTCGGCCACCTCGTCGCGACGACGCACGGCGGGTCGCACGACGCACCCCGCCGGGGGGTGGTCCTCGCGACCCACCGGCTCAGCGCCCTCGAGGCGGTCGACGAGGTGCTCCTCCTCGGGACCCCGCCGGGTTCCCCGGACGGTGCGCCGGCCCGCGTCGTCGCGCGCGGCACGCACGACGAGCTGCTCGCCCTCCCCGCCTACCGCTGGGCGCTCGACCAGGAGGCACCCGCCGCCTCCTGAGCCGGGCGTCGGCGAGGGTCCTCAGGCCGGGACGACGGCGAGGGTCGCGTACTCTCGCAGCGTCCGCCGCGCGGCGCGGACGATGTAGAGCCCGTACGCGCTCGTCACGATCGCCCCGCCCAGTCCCGTGACCGCCCAGACCGTCTGCCAGTTCGCCTCGTTGCCCGCGAGGACGAGCCCGAACCCTGCGGCGACGAGCATGGCGGTGCCGAGGTAGTAGTCGACCGTGCGTCCGAAGATCGCCGGCATCGGGTAGAAGTGGAGCGCGACGACCAGCGCGACCACCGGCAGGATCCACACGGCGTGGCCGAGCAGCACCAGCACGACCACGGAGGTGAGGACGAGCCCGCCCTGGACGCTGCTGACGATCGTCATCCCCTTCGCGATCCGCGCGTCGTACGCGTTCGTCTCGTGCGGGAGCTCACGACCGAGCCGCAGGAGCCTGCGGGCCGTGACGGCCAGGTACGCCGACCAGGTGAGCGCCAGGGCGAGGAAGACGCCGCCCGCGACAGGCCACGCCACGACCGGCCAGACCGCGTACACGGGCGTGAAGACGGCCATCGGGATCAACCCCGACGCCGTGCCGTTCAGGACTGTCCCCACCCGCGTGCGCAGGTCCTCCATGCCGAGCTCCCCGCCTCGTCGCCGCACAGTGCGCGCAGTCTTCCATGCCGAGCGGCACCGGCCGACCACCGCACGGACAGCGAGACGGGCGGCGATCCCGTCAGCGAGCGACCGGCCCCGACTGGCCGAGGCGTGCGAGGAAGAGCGCCTCGCCGACGGCGAGGTTCTCGATCTCGCTCGGAGCGACGGACTCGTTCGGGGCGTGGATGAGGCACGCCGGTTCCTCGACGCCGAGGAGCACGATCTCGGCGTCCGGATACTGCTCGGCGAGCACGTTGCACAGCGGGATCGACCCACCCTGCCCGGCGGTGACCGTCTCGCGGCCGTACGCGTCCGCGAGCGCCGCGGTCAGCGTGTCGAACACGTGCCCGCTCGTGCGGGCGGCGAAGGGCTGCCCGGCGGCATCCCGCTCGACGCGCACCCGCACGCCCCAGGGCGCGTGCGCCTCGAGGTGCGCGACGAGCCGGTCCTGCAGGTCCTGGGCGTCCGAGCCCGGCGGGACCCGGAGGTTCAGCCGGGCGGACGCGCGGGGCTGGATCGCGGCGGCCGAGCCGACGACGCTCGGCGCGTCGATCCCGAGGATCGTCACCACGGGGCGCGCCCACAGCCGGTCGGCGACGCTCCCGGTCCCGACCAGCCCGACGTCGTCGAGCACGCCCGCGTCGCGGCGGAACTGGTCCTCGTCGTACGCGACGCCGTCCCAGGTCCCCTGCGCGACGGCGGGCGGGACCCCGTCGATCGTCGTGTCGCCGCGGGCGTCGCGCAGGCTCGCGAGAACCGCGACGAGCGCCGCCAGCGCATCCGGTGCGGCCCCGCCGAACATGCCCGAGTGGAGCTCTCCCTCGAGCGCCTCGACGTGCACGACGACGTTCGCCGCGCCGCGGAGCGTGACCGTGAGCGTCGGCAGCCCGAGCTCGGCGTTGCCCGTGTCCTGGACGAGCATCGCGTCGGCCGCGAGCGCCCCGGGGTTCGCCTCGACCCACCGGTCGAGGCCTCCGGTCCCCTGCTCCTCCGACCCCTCGACGACGAGCCGGATCCCCACGGGGTAGTCCTCGCCACCGAGCGCGCGCAGAGCACGGAGCGCGGTGAGGTGCGTGATGACGTTGCCCTTGCAGTCGGCGGCCCCGCGCCCGTAGAGACGCCCGTCGCGCTCGGTGAGCGCGAACGGCGGGGTCGTCCACGCGGCGTCGTCGAGCGGGGGCTGCACGTCGTAGTGCGCGTAGAGCAGGACGGTGGGCGCGCCGTCGGGCCCGGGCCGGTGCCCGAGCACGACCTGCGACCCGTCGGGTGTGACCTCGAGCCGTGTGTCGACCCCCTCCGCGCGGAACGCGTCGGCGACCCACGTCGCCGCCCGCTCGCACTCCTCGCGGGGGAACTGCCGCTCGTCGGCGACCGACGGGATCGCGACGAGGTCGCGCAGGTCGTCGAGCGCGCGGGGCAGGAGCCCGCGGACGGCGCGACGGACCTCCTCGACGTGCCCGGCGTCGTCGGTCGTCGCACCGGTCCCCGCGGCTCCGGTGCCGGCTGTGCCGGAGGTGGGCTGGTTCACGCGTCCTCCTCGGTCGTCTCGGTGTCGGCGGCGCCGTCCGTCGTCGTGCGGCCCGGGTCGAGGTCCAGCGAGTCGACGTAGTCGTCGAACGCGTCGAGCTGCTCGGGGCAGTAGACCTCGATGACGAGCCGGTCGCCGGCGAGACGCCGCTCGTCGAGCACCGACGGCCGCAGGCCCGGGCCGACGGCACCGTTCGCGGCGCCGAGGTTCGCGGTCGCGTCGACGAGGGCGGCGGGGTCGGCGCAGAACCCGCCCGCGTCGTCGCCCAGGACCTGCGCGAGGGTGTCCTCGCTGAACGCGGTGATCCCGATCTGGGAGAAGCGCTCGTGCAGCTCGGCGGCCCTCTGCTCGGCCTCCCGCGCGTCGCGGTTGGTCCGCACGTTCTGGAACACGGTCACCATGACCGCCCCGAGCGCGAGCAGGAGCAGCCCGACGGCGGTGTAGGTGACCCACCGCCGCGGCGCGACGGGCTCCGGCTCGTGCTCGGGCACATGGCCGGGTCGTGCGGTGCTCATGCGGACTCCCCCGCTTCGTCCGCCGCGGTGGTCGCGGCCGCGTCCGGGTTCTTCCACGACGGCTTGCGCAGCAGGTAGAACAGCGCGGGCACGAGGAGCCCCACGATCCCCAGGCCACCACCCACGACGAGCACGTAGACACCCACGCTCCCGCTCGAGAACTGCGCCGGCGGGACGAACCCGATGACCATCGCGGCGACCGACGCGCAGAACCCGACGACGCACAGGAGCGTGAGCGCCGGGGCACGGTAGCCGCGGGGGTGGTCGGGGGCGCTGCGGCGCAGGCGGACGGCCGCGACGAACAGCAGCAGGTACATGACGAGGTACACCTGCGTCGTGATGACGGACAGGATCCAGTACGCGCTCGACACGTCGGGGATGAACGCGTACAGGAGGGCGATGCCGGTCGTCACGACGCCCTGGGTCACGAGGATGTTCTGCTGGACGCCGTGCTTGTTGAGGCGCTGGAGGAACGGCGGCAGGCAGCCCTCCTCGCGCGCGACCGTGAGCAGGCCCTTGGACGGGCCGGCGAGCCACGTGAGCATCCCGCCGAGCGAGGCGGCGATGAGCATGAGCCCGAGGATCGGGGTCAGCCAGCTCACCCCGAAGTTGGCGAAGAACGCGTCGAACGCCTGCATGACGCCCGCCGTGAGGCTGAGCTGGTCGGCCGGGATGACCCAGCTGATGGCGACCGCCGGGAGGATGAAGATGACGAGGACGAGCCCGATCGCGAGGAACATCGAGCGCGGGAACTCCGTCGCCGGCTTGCGCAGGCTCGTGACGTGCACGGCGTTCATCTCCATGCCCGCGTACGAGAGGAAGTTGTTGACGATGAGCACGAGCGAGGCCAGGCCGGTCCACGCGGGCAGCAGGTGCTGCGCGTCCATCGGCGCGGCGGACTGGTTGCCCTGGCCGAGGAACACGATGCCGAGCACGACGAGGATCGCGGCGGGGATGAGCGTGCCGATGATCAGGCCCATGCTCGACAGGCCCGCGACGGTCTTGGTCCCCTGCGAGGACAACCACACCCCGGACCAGAAGAGCACGACGATGACGATCGCCACGTAGAGCCCGTTGCTCGCGAGGTTCGGGTTGATGACGTAGGCGAACGTGCTCGCGACGTACCCGAGCAGGCTCGGGTAGTAGAAGATCGTCATCGCGAACTGGCACCAGACCGCGAGGAACCCGAGCGGCTTGGACACCCCGTCCGCGACCCACCGGTACACGCCGCCCGACCATCCGGAGGCCAGCTCGGCCGACACGAGCGACGTCGGCAGGAGGAACACGAGCGCGGGCACGATGTAGAGGAACACCGCGGCGAGGCCGTAGACCGCCATCGTCGGTGCGGCCCGCAGGCTCGCGACCGACGACGTGATCATGAACGCGAGCGTGATCCAGGTGACGTAGTTCTTCGGCGTGCGGGCCGTGATCGCCGCGCGCATCTCCGCGCGCGTCGGCGCCCCCGTGGACGACCCCATCCCTACCCCCGATGCCACGACCCGCGAGCGGGCCGGACGGGACGGCGCGCACCGGGCGGCCCGCGTCGTCGGACACCGCGAACATAACCCCGGCCCGGCCGCCGCGCCTGCGGACGTGCAGGTCGGAGGCTCGCTGGCGACGGACGGACGGACGTCCCGGTCCCGGTGGGCGGACGCTCCCCCGGTGATACGTTCGCGGGGCGGGCCGCACCGCGAGCGGGCCGCAGTCGCACGCCGAACCACCCGGGAGCAGCGTTGAAGATCCTCGTGCCCGACACCATCGCCCTCGACGTGCACGCGGAGCCGGGCGACGACGTCGTCGTCTACGACGCCGCGGCGCCGTTCGCGGCCGAGCACGCCGCCGCGGAGGTGCTCGTCGCCTGGGCGAACTCCTCCTCGAACCTCGCCGACGCCGCGTCGCGGCTCGCTCGCCTGCGGTGGGTGCAGACCCTCGCCGCCGGCCCCGACGCGGTGCTGGCCGCCGGGTTCGGCCCGGACGTGACGATCACCTCCGGGCGGTCCCTCCACGACGGACCGGTCGCCGAGCACGCGCTCGCGCTCGTCCTCGCCGCCGTGCGCCGGCTCGACGCGCTGGGCGTGGCGCAGCACGAGCACCGCTGGGACACCGTCGTGAACCGCGCGCAGGCCGACCCCGCGACGGCGGGCCGCTACACGCTCGACGGCGCCCCCGTGACGATCTGGGGCTTCGGGTCGATCGCGGCCCGGCTCGCGCCGCTCCTCGCCGCGCTCGGCGCCGACGTCACGGGCGTCGCCCGGAGCCGCGGCGAGCGGCACGGCTTCCGGGTCGTCACCGACGACGACCTGCCGGGCCTGCTCGCCACGACGGACGTGCTGGTCTCGCTGCTCCCGGCTCTCGACACGACGCGCCACGCGTTCGGCGCCGAACGGATCGACCAGCTCCCGGACCACGCGCTCTTCGTCAACGTGGGTCGCGGTGCGACCGTCGACGAAGACGCGCTCGTCGCCGCCCTCCGCGAGCACCGCCTCGGCGGCGCCGCGCTCGACGTCACCGAGTCCGAGCCCCTGCCGGAGACCTCACCCCTCTGGGACGCACCCCGCCTGATCCTCACCCCGCACGTCGCCGGCAACCGCCCGCAACGCGCGTCCGACCTCGTCAACGCCAACCTCGAAGCCCTCCGCGCAGGCCGAGCCCTCCGCAACGTCGTCCACCGCTGACCCTGCGACGACGGCGAGACGAACGGAGTGCCGACGCCGGAGCGAGGGGCGGGGCGGGTCGTGGCGGGTCTGGCGGGAGCCGCGAGGAACGAGCGGCGGATGGTAGACCCGCCCCGCCCCTCGCTCCGGCGTCGGCGGACCCCTACCAGCGACCGTTGCGCGGCCGCGGCTGGCAGCGGGGGCAGGTGTACGACGACCGGTTCATGAACTCGTCGCGCCGCACCGGCGTGCCGCACCGTGGGCACGGCTCGCCCTCCTGCCCGTACACGGCGAGCGAGCGCGAGAAGTACCCGGACTGCCCGTTGACGTTGACGTAGAGGGAGTCGAAGCTCGTCCCGCCCTGGAGGAGCGCCTCGCTCATGACCTCGGCGGCGGCGTCGAGCAGCCGGTGCGCCTCGGGCCGGCGCAGCGTGTCGGTCGCGCGCGCGTAGTGCAGGCGCGCGCGCCACAGCGCCTCGTCGGCGTAGATGTTCCCGACGCCGGAGACGACCGTCTGGTCGAGGAGCGCGCGCTTGACCCCGGTCCGACGACGGCGGATCGCCTCGACCACGTCGTCCCGCCGCAGCGCGGGGTCCAGCAGGTCACGACCGATGTGGGCCACCGGGGCGGGGACCGCGGCGAGGTCGGAGCCTAGGCCGCCGGGGGCGCCGTCGGGCGTGGGCACGAGGTCCTGGACGGACAGGTGGCCGAACGTGCGCTGGTCGACGAAGTCGATCGCGAGCGCTCCTGCGGGGCCGGAGCCGTCGGGCTGGAGCAGGATCCGCACCCGCAGGTGGGGCGAGCGCTCGGCGAGACCGGGGCCCGAGCGCACGAGGAGCTGCCCGGACATGCCGAGGTGCGCGAGCAGCGCCGCCGCGGGGCCGGCGTCGGGCGCCTCGGTCTCGTGCGGGCCGACGTGCGTCCCCCGAGTCGGGGCCGTCGCCGGGACGAGCGGGAGCCACAGGAACTTCCCGCGGCGTACGGCCGCGTCGAGCCGTTGGCCGAGGAGCTGGTCCCGGAAGTCCTGCGGGCCGCCGTCGTGGCGACGCACGCTGTAGTCGCGCAGCACCTCGACGTCGGTGACGACGCCGCCCAGCACGTGCCGAGCGAGACCGTCACGGACGGTCTCGACCTCGGGCAGCTCAGGCACCGGCGCCCTCTGGCGCGTCGTCGGCGTCCGCCGCCGCGGCGGTCTGGGCGTCCTGCCGCTCCGCGTGCTCGACGGCGAGGGCCTCGTAGGCACGCTCCGCCGCCTCCTGCTCCGCGTACTTCTTGGCGGTCCCGCTGCCCGTCCCGTAGAGCCGGCCGCCGAGGTGGACGTAGGACGTGAAGACGCGTGCGTGGTCCGGTCCGACGGCGTCGCTCGAGTACACGGGCGCGCTGAGGCCGGCGGCGGCGGCCGCCTCCTGGAGGGACGTCTTCCAGTCGAGCCCGGCACCGAGGCCCGCGGCCGCGGCCAGAGTCGACTCGACGAGGCGGTGCACGAGCTCGCGCGCCGCCTCGAGGCCGTGGCTCAGGTAGACGGCGCCGATGATCGCCTCGACGGTGTCGGACAGGATCGAGTCCTTGTCGTTGCCGCGCGTGCGGATCTCACCCTTGCCGAGCAGCACGTACTGGCCGAGCCCGAGCGTGCGCGCGATGGCCGCGAGCGACTTCTGCGAGACCGTCGCGGCACGCATCTTGGCAAGCTCGCCCTCGGACAGGTCGGGATGACGGCGGTACAGCGCCTCCGTCACGACCAGCCCGAGAACCGTGTCGCCGAGGAACTCGAGACGCTCGTTCGTCGGGATGCCGCCGTTCTCGTGGGCGAACGACCGGTGCGTGAGCGCAAGCACGAGAAGCTCGGGGTCCAGGTGGACCCCGAGCTTCTCGAGAAGACCGGATGCCGGTGCAGCCGGTGCCACTCGCCTCAGCCCGCGTGCTCGGAGCGCAGCGCCTCGGCGTACTGGCGGCCCTTGTAGGTGCCGCACGTCGGGCACGCCGCGTGCGACAGCTTGTCGCCCTTGCACTGCGGGCAGGTGGTGAGGTTCGCGGCGGTGGTCTTCCACTGCGAACGACGCGCACGGGTGTTGCTGCGCGACATCTTGCGCTTCGGAACAGCCACGGCTAGCTCTCTTTCGTCTCGTCGGACACGTTCGAGGTGTCGAACATGCTCTCCAGCGCCGACCAACGAGGGTCGACAAGGTCGTGTGCGTGCCCAGGGTCGTCCGCCAGCCGCGCTCCGCACTCGGAGCACAGTCCCGGGCAGTCCGCTCGGCACACCGGACTGAATGGTAGTGCAGTGACCACCGAATCCCGTAGCGCGGGCTCGATGTCCGCCCGCTCGCCGTCGAGGTCGTAGACGTCCTCGGCGTCCTCGAGGTCGTCGCCCGAGTCCTCGGCGGCCTTCGCACGCTCCGGGTAGGCGAAGAGCTCGCCGAGCTCGACCGTCACGTCCTGGTGCACCGTCTCGAGGCAGCGGACGCACTCCCCGACCGCGTGACCGGTGACCGTCCCGGAGACGAGGACACCCTCCATCACGGCCTCGAGACGCAGGTCGAGCTCGAGCTCGCTGCCCTCGGGGATGCCGATGACGGCCGTGCCGAGGTCGCCCGGGGCGGCGACGGTCCGCTGGACCGTCCGCATGCTCCCGGGTTGCCGACCGAGCTCGTGCGTCTCGAGCACGAGCGGCGACGTCTTGTCGGCTGTGATGGCGCGCTCCAGGTTCGGTGCCGCGGGCGCGACGGCCTGCGGACTGGTGATCGATGGTCGAGGTGGGCCGGCTGGAACTCCTGCCGGGCACGGGCCCGCGCAAGATGCGGGGCCAAAGGTCGATCTTACGGCACCGGGAGACCCCGCCGCCACCTACCTGCGGAGCGCCCCGCAGCTACCGTCCCGTGCGTTCGCGCATCGTCGCCGGGAAGGGCGACGGCTCGTCCTCCTGCCCGGGCGACCCGAGCCGGTCGGCGAGCTTGGCGCGCCCCGCCTGCACCTGGGCGAGCAGCTTGCCGAGGTCCACCTCGAAGTCGGCGAGCCGGCGGTCGCAGTAGTCGTCCGCGTCCCTGCGCAGCCCCGCCGCGGCCTCCTGGGCCTCGTCGACGATCTCCAGGGCCCTCGACTGGGCCTGGACCACCACCTGCTCGGTCTGCACGAGCTCGATCGCCCGCGCCCGCGCCGTCGTGAGGATCTCCTCCGCCTGGCGGTGCGCGTCCTCGAGGACCTGGTCCGCCTCCGCGAGCACCTCGTCCGCGTGCGCGAGCTGCTCCGGAAGAGCGGAACGCAGCTCGTCGACGAGCGCGAGCGCGTCCCCCTTGTGCACGAGCACCGACGACGACATCGGCATCGTGCGGGCCGTCTCCACGAGGTGCGCGAGGTCGTCCAGGATCGCGTTGAGCCCGACCCGCGCCTCCTCCGCCGCTCGCTCGTCGGCCTCTGCCGCCACCCGTCGGTCCTGCTCGCTCATGTACCCGGTCCTTCCCGTCGTGCTCACCTGCTGCTCGCGTCCTGCGTCCGTGGTGGTGCCAGCGCCGCCCTGACCGCGCCACCCACGCCCGGGGGCACGAGGTCGTCGATCGGTCCGCCGTACCTCGCGATGTCCTTGACGAGCGACGACGCGACGTGCAGCAGAGCGGCGTCGCCCGCGACGAAGACCGTCTCGACGCCGGCGAGGTGCCGGTTCATGAGCGACATCGGCAGCTCGGCGTCGAAGTCGGCGCCGCCCCTCAGACCCTTGATCACCGCCGTGGCGCCGACGTCCCGACAGAAGTCGACGAGGAGCCCGGGCACCACCTCGACCCGGACCCCGTCGAGGCCCGCGCCCTCGACCGCGGACCGAGCGAGCGCGACACGCTCGTCGACGCTCAGGAGTGCAGTCTTCGACGCGTTGCGTGCGACGCCCACGACGACGTCGTCGAACAGCGCACGCGCACGCCGGACGATGTCGAGATGGCCGAGGGTGATCGGGTCGAACGACCCGGGACAGACGGCTGTGGTCACCTCGTCACGGTAGTACACGAGACCCGCGCGACCGCGGCGCCACGACCGAGCGCGCTCGGTGTCACGACGGCACCGTCGAGAACTCCGCCGGGTCCGCGGCGGCCACCCGCAGCGGGACGTCGCGTCGGTGCTCGGGTCGGCTGGGCAGGTCGGGTCCGGTCGGACGTCGTGCTGTGGTCGGGTCCGGTCGGGCGTCGTGCTGCGGTCGGGTCCGGTCGGACCTCGTGCTGCGGTCGCGTCCGGTCGGACCTCGTGCTGCGGTCGGGTCCCGTCGGACGTCGTGCTGTGGTCGGGTCCGCGGGTGGGGCGGCGTCGGTGCTCGGGCTGTCCGCGCCGTCACCCTGGTCCGTCGGGCGTAGGTTTGAGGAGCGCGGCCTTGACGCCCTTCGCATCCGACGCCGCCCCACCCGCTCACCCATCACCTCACCCCGGGCAGACGCCCGGGCCCCGGACTCCCGCCGAAGTAGAACCCTGGTCAGGCCGAGGTAGAACCCTGGTCTGCCGAGGTAGAGGCCTGGTCGGGCAGGTCGGACCGTGGTCACGCGCCGAACACGACATCAGTGTCGCTC
>NZ_JBZGBY010000030.1:0-50787 GCF_059159975.1 Cellulosimicrobium sp. BMG9.22
CCGCCGTCCGACACGAAGAACCACGGTTCTACGTCGGCAGACCAGGGTTCTACCTCGGCGGCGTGATCAGACCGCGAGCGCCATGCGCGACAGCGCTCGCGCTGCGCGCTCCATGACGACGGCGAGCGACTCGCCGACGTGCTTGTGCAGGGCGGTACGCGCCTCGGGCAGCCGGTCCGCGAGCGCGAGCTCGAGGATCTCGACGTGCTCGTCGATGGTGATGCGGATGCGCTCGGACTCCACGAAGTCGTACATGCGCACGGCGCGCACCTTCTCGTTCACCTCGACGAGCGCCTCGGTGAGACGCTCGTTGCCCGCCGCGCGGGACAGGACGGTGTGGAAGCGCTCGTCGAGCAGGACGAAGCTGGGGTCAGGGTCGGGCGGTGCGGCCCGCAGCTCGACCCACCGGGCGAGCTCGGCGGTGAGGGCGTCGGTGTCGTACTGCAGCTCGGCGTTCTCGATGATGCGCTCGACGCCGCGCAGCTCGAGCGTGACGCGCAGCTCGTACAGGTCGCGCAGCTCGGCGAGGCTCGGCACGACGACGGCGTACCCGAAGTCGGTGCGCTGGATCAGCCCGTCCGACAGGAGCCGGGACAGCGCCTCGCGCACGGGGGTGCGCGAGACCTCGAACCGCCTGCTCAGCTTGGGCTCGGTGAGCCGCTCGCGCGGGTCGACACGGCCGTTGAGGATCTCTGTGCGCAGCCGCACGTAGACGAGCTCGCGCAGCGACGTCGCGGCCGGCTCCGGAGCGGTCACGATGTCCATGCTGTTCTCCTGCTCCTCGGCTTCGAAGCGTCTCCGTGCCCTGCCCCTATCCTCGCGCATCCCGCCCCCGTCGGTCGTCCCTCGCCGGACCTCGCCCTCGCCTCAGACCGCCATCGCCGCGCGCACACCCTCCTCGGCCGCCTCGCCGCCCGAGCCGCGGCTCGTCACGCGCCCGGACTGCAGGACGACGTAGTCGCTCGCCGCGCCGAGCGCGAACCCGACGTGCTGCTCGACGAGCAGGACCGACAGGCCGCCGGAGTCCGTGAGCGTGAGGATCGCGTCCTCGATCTCGGTGACGACCGACGGCTGGATGCCTTCGGTCGGCTCGTCGAGCACGAGCACGCGCGGGCCGGTGACGAGCGCCCGGGCGATGGCGAGCTGCTGCCGCTGCCCGCCCGAGAGGAGCCCGGCTCGTCGCGCGAGCAGCCCGCGCAGCGCGGGGAACAGGTCGAGCGCCTCGTCGAGTCGGCGTGGCCCCTCGCGCGACGTGTCCGCGACGAGCTGCAGGTTCTCGCGCGCGGTGAGGTCGCCGAACGACTGCTGCCCCTGCGGCACGTACGCGAGGCCGCGCCGCACGCGCTGGTGGGTGGGCAGCCGGGCGACGTCCTCGCCGTCGAGCACGACGCTCCCCGTGCGGGCCTTGAGCAGCCCGAGCGCGGTGCGCAGGAGCGTCGTCTTGCCGGCTCCGTTGTGCCCCAGGACGGCGGCCACGCCGCCCGTGGGCACGCTGAGGTCGACGCCGTGCAGCACCATGGTCCGGCCGTAGCCGGCATGCAGTCCCCTGAGCTCGAGCATCATGCCTCCTTCTCGTCGGTCGCCGTCGCCACCGAGGTCTCGTCCGTGCCCGACGCTGTGCCCGACGCCGGAGGCGCGGCTTTCGCGGCCCGTCGCCGTGCGCCCCGGGTCGCCCCGGCGCTGCCGAGGTAGACCTCCTGCACGCGCGGATCGGCCTGGACCTCGGCGTAGGTGCCCTCGGCGAGCACCTGCCCGAGGTGCAGCACGGTCACCGAGCTCGCGAAGGACCGCAGGAACTCCATGTCGTGCTCGACGACGACGACCGTCCGCTGGGCGCCGATGCGCTGCAGCAGCTCGCCCGTCTGCTCGCGCTCCGCCTGGCTCATGCCCGCGACGGGCTCGTCGAGCAGCAGCAGGCGCGCGTCCTGGACGAGCAGCATCCCGATCTCGAGCCACTGCTTCTGCCCGTGCGCGAGGATGCCCGCCTGGACGTCCCGCAGGTGGGCGAGCCCGACGGTCTCGAGCGCCTGCTCGACGGCCTCCGGCGTCGAGGTCCGGCGGCGCAGGAGCGTGAGCGGTCCGCGACGCGCACCCGCGGCGATGTCGAGGTTCTGCAGGACGCTGAGCTCCTCGAACACGCTCGCCGTCTGGAACGTGCGCCCGACTCCCGCTCGCGCGATGCGGTGCGTCTTCTTCCCGAGCAGGTCGACGCCGCCGAACTGCACCGACCCCGACGCCTTGGCCAGGCCCGTGATGGCGTCGACGATCGTCGTCTTGCCCGCGCCGTTCGGGCCGATGAGGAACCGCAGGTCCCCAGCGGTGACGGTGAGGTCGACGCCCTGCACGGCGACGAACCCGTCGAACTCGACGCGTAGGCCGCGCACCTCGAGGTAGTCGTGGCGGAAGCGCGAGTCGTCGACGCCGAGGACGGCCTGCGCGGCCTCGAGGTCGAGCCCGTCCCCCGCCAGCCCGGTCTCGAGGACGGCGCCGGGCGTCGTGGTGTCGGATGCTGCGGCGCCGGACGCCGGTGCGACACGTGTCGTCGAGGCCGACGCCGGTCCGGTGGGCTGAGTGGTCATGCGGTCCTCCCGCTGGTGGCAGGGTCGTGGTCGACGTCGGTCGGAGCCTCGGCGTCCCGCTCACCCGAGCCCGGCTCGTGCTCGACACCGGTGCGGGCGGCGCCGGGGCGACCGTCCGCGGGGATGCCGTCGCCGCTCGGGGCGGCACCGCCGTCGGGCACCTTGGCCCCCCGCGAGCGCCGCCAGCGGGTGAAGAGCTCGGCGAGGCCGCCGGGCAGGAACGCGACGACGAGGATGAACAGCGCGCCCTGGGCGTAGATCCACCCGGAGGGAAAGGCCTCGGACAGGCTCGTCTGCGCCCAGCTCACCGCGATCGCGCCGAGCACCGGGCCGAGCAGGGTCGCCCGGCCGCCGATCGCGACGCCGATGAGGAACCCGATGGACGGGACGACCCCGACGTCGGCAGGCGAGATGATCCCGACGATCGGCACGAACAGCGCGCCGCCGACGGCCGCCATGAACGCGGCGACCGCGAACGCGACGACCTTGACCTTGGCCGGGTCGTAGCCGAGGAACCGGACCCGGTTCTCCTGGTCGCGCACCGCGACGAGCAGCTCGCCGAACCGGGACACCATGAGCTGGCGCGCGATCGCGACCATGACGAGCAGCGCCCCTGCGGCGATGAAGAAGAGCATGCGCTTGTTCACCGGGTCGGCGAGGTCGTAGCCGAAGAACGACCGGAACCCGTTGAGACCGTTGGTGCCGCCCGTCGTCGCCTGCTGACCGATGAGCAGGATCGCGAACGCCGCCGCGAGCGCCTGGGAGAGGATCGCGAAGTACGCGCCGCGCACGCGCCGCGTGAAGACGGCGAACCCGAGCAGCGCCGCGAGCCCGGCGGGGACGATCGCGATGGCGAGGATCGTCACGACGGGCGACCGGAACGGCTCCCACCAGCCCGGGACCACGCCCGAGCCGTAGAGCATCATGAAGTCCGGCACGCCGCCCGGTCCGGCGTCCGCCAGCTTGAGGTGCATGGCCATGATGTACGCGCCGAGGCCGAAGAAGACGCCCTGGCCGAGCGTGAGCATCCCGCCGCGGCCCCACGCGAGGCCGATGCCGACGGCGACCATCGCCAGGCACAGGAACTTGCCGAGCAGGCCGAGGCGGAACTGGGACATCGTCGCGGGCGCGACGGCGAACAGCAGGACCGCGGCGACGGCGAACCCGACGATCACGCGGGAGCGCGACGAACGGTAGAGGGCGGCGATCCGGGAGGTCCCCCCGGTCGTGGTGGTTGCGCTCATGCGAGGCTCCTCGTCCGGACCGACACGAGGCCCTGGGGTCGCACCTGGAGGAAGACGACGATGACGACGAACACGAGCACCTTGGCGATGCTCGCCGTCGTGGAGTACTCGAACGTCGCCTGCAGCAGCCCGAGCGCGAACGCCGCGATGACCGTGCCCTTGATCTGCCCGATGCCGCCCGCGACGACGACGAGGAACGCGTCGACGATGTAGCTCGTGCCGAGCGTCGGGCCGACCGACCCGAGCAGCGTCAGCGCGACGCCCGCGATCCCGGCGAGGCCCGACCCGATGAAGAACGTCAGCCGGTCCGTGGCGCGCGTAGACACGCCGCTCGCCTCCGCGAGGTCGCGGTTCTGCACGACGGCGCGGATCCGCCGCCCGAGCGGCGTCACCTTGAGCACGACCGCCAGCGCGACGACCGCGACGACCGCGAGCGCGAGGATGAACACGCGCGTCTTCGGGATGCCGAGACCGAACAGGTCGACCGCACCGCTCAGCCACGCCGGGGCGCGCACGTCGACGTTCGGCGCACCGAACACGTCGCGCGCGACCTGCTGCAGGACGAGCGCGACCCCCCACGTGACGAGCAGCGTGTCGAGCGGCCGCTTGTACATCCGGTGGATGAGCGTCGCCTCGAGCAGCAGCCCCAGCAGGCCACCGACGAGGAACCCGAGCGGCAACGACACGAGCAGCGAGACCCCGGCGTTCCCGACGACCCCCTGCACGACGAACGCCGTGTAGGCACCCGCCATCATGAACTCGCCGTGCGCCATGTTGATGACGCCCATCTGACCGAACGTGAGCGCCAGCCCGAGGGCGGCGAGAAGCAGGACCGAGCCGAGACTCAGCCCCGCGAACAGCTGCGAGAACAGCACATCCATGGGCGGTTCGCCTTCCGGTTTGGTGCGTCGATGTGGACAGTTGCGGTGGTGCTGTGGCTGCGTGCGGCGCTGTGGCTGGGGCGGCGGCCTCTGGAGAAGGGGCGGCGGGTCTACCATCCGCCAGACCCACCACGACCCGCCGCCCCTTCTCCGCCGGCCGCCGCGCTCGCCCGTCACCCCGGGCGACCCCTCCCCCGGCAAACCGAAGGGCTGAGGCGGGTGCCGGAGTCGTGCGAGCAGGCGGACCACCAGAGGAGGTGAGCCGACGGGAGGGTCGACGACCGCCGTCCTGCGAGCGAGCGAACGAGACCAGGTGAGCCGACGGGAGAGCCGACGACCGCCGTCGTGCGGGGAACGCGGACGAGGCGACCTGACGGGAGAGGCGGGGTCCGGGGTGTGCGCGCCGGGTCGTGGTCGGGTCTGGCGGGAGCCCGCGAGGAACGAGCGGGCGGATGGTAGACCCGGCGCGCACACCCCGGTCCCCGCCGGAGGTGACGCTCAGAGAACCCGACTACGACAGGTCAGCAGCCCAGTCGTAGCCCTCGAGGAACGGGTCGGGCTCGATCGGGTCGCCCGAGCTCCACTCGGTGTGGATCAGGCCATCGGGGCCGATCTTGCCGATGAGCGCGGTCTTGGCGATGTGGTGGTTGTCGCCGTTGACGGTGACGGAGCCCTCGGGGGCGTCGAACGTGACGCCGTCGGCGGCCTCCTGGACTTCGGCGACGGCGAACGACTCGGCCTTCTCGACCATGCCCTTCCACAGGTACAGCGACGTGTACGCGGCCTCCATGGGGTCGGACGTCACGCGGTCGTCGCCGTACTTCGCCTTGAAGGCCTCGACGAAGGTGGTGTTCTCGGGGCTGTCGATGGTCTGGTAGTAGTTCCAGGCGGTGAGCTGGCCCTCGACGTTCTCGACGCCGATGCCGCCGACCTCCTCCTCGGCGATGGAGACGGACACGACGGGCATCGTGTCCGGGCCGAGGCCGGCGTTCTTGTACTCCTTGAAGAACGCGACGTTGGAGTCGCCGTTGAGCGTGTTGAACACGGCGTCGGCGCCCGCAGCCTTCACCTTGTTGACGATGGTGGAGAAGTCGGTGTGGCCGAGGGGCGCGTACTCCTCGCCGAGGACCTCGATGCCGTTCGCCTCGGCGTAGGCGTTGATGATCTTGTTCGCGGTGCGCGGGAAGACGTAGTCGGAGCCGACGAGGAAGATCGAGGTGGTCCCCTGCTCCTTGAGGTAGTCGAGGGCGGGGACGATCTGCTGGTTGGTGGTCGCGCCGGTGTAGAAGATGTTGGGCGACGACTCGAGGCCCTCGTACTGCACGGGGTAGAAGAGCAGGGAGTCCTGCGCCTCGAAGACGGGGAGCATCGCCTTGCGCGAGGCCGACGTCCAGCCGCCGAACACGGCGGCGACGCAGTCGCTCGTGATGAGCTTCTCGGCCTTCTCGGCGAAGACGGTGGGCTCGGACTGGCCGTCCTCCTGGACGATCTCGAGCTGCTTGCCGAGCACGCCGCCCGCAGCGTTGATCTCCTCGGCCGCGAGGTCGAGCGAGTCGGCGACGGTCTGCTCGGAGATCGCCATGGTGCCGGAGAGCGAGTTGAGGAAGCCGATCTTGACGGTGTCGCCGGAGGTGTCGACGCAGCTCTCGGCTGCGGCACCGCTGGTCGCCGCGCCGGCGGTGTCGCCGGTGTCCGTCTTGGCACCGCACGCGGTGAGCGTGAGCGCGAGGGCGACGAGGGCGGCTGTCGGGGCGAGGCGTGTCGTGGCGCGTGAAGGTGTCACCGAGGTTCCTTTCAGCGGGATGCTCAGGAGTGCCGGGCGGCGCCGGGCGGCGCGGTCGGCAAAGGCAAGCACGGTGTACGGGTGTGTATACGTACCTGTGCCCGTTCTCGTGCCCACTGGTGTAGACGCTAGAGACGCCGTGTTTCGGGCGGTTTCACCCTCGTGTTAACGCTGCGTGTCAGCAGGTCACGATCCGGTCACGCCGCGGGCATGCCCGCCCGGTCCGCCCACCACCCCAGCGCCCCGAGCGCGCCGACGCACGCGCCGGCGACGGCGACGACGAGCCGCATGCCGAGGGCGGGCTCCCGCACGACGCCGTCTCCCGGCTCCCCCGGCCCGGCGGGCAGGGCGTCGCGGCCGGTGCGGAGGCGGTCCGCCACCTCGTACAGCCCGTGGGCGGCACCCGCGGGGTCAGCCGCGTCGAGCCGCCAGCCGGGCTCCGAGGTCGTGGCGGCCACGACCCGGTACGCCTCGGGGTCGTCCGAGCCCAGGTCGACCCCGGTCGCGACGCGGAGCTCGCCCGGCGCGGGATCCGAGCCGGAGTCGTCACGCCGGACGACGACCGGGGCGCCGCGCGCGGCAGACGCATCGACTTTGACTTCCGCGGCCAGCGTGAGCTGCAGCGAATCGTCGGGCACGACGACGGTCGTGACCGCGGGTGGGTCGACCACCTGGGTCACGGGTGCCGCGACCGGGTCCTCCGGCGCCGCGACCGCCGGCGTCGCCTCCACGGTGAGCACGTCGCCGAGCCCGGTCGCGACACCGAACCCCACCGCGAGCAGCACGGCGACGGCCGCGGCGGCGTACCAGGGACGGCGGGGGCGACGTCGTCGTGCACGGCGACAGCGTAGGCGCTCCGCGATCCGCCCCGCGCCGAGGCCGAGAGGGAGAACCCTGGTCAGCGACCGATGTCGGACCAGGGCTATCCCTCGACGCTCCGGCGCAGGACGGGCCCGACTGCGGTCAGGCGGTCGGCACGGTCGCCGCGCTGCGGCGAGGGGTCGCACGCAGCCCGGCGGTGAGCAGACCAGCGGTGAGCGCGACGACGACCACCACGCCCACGAACCCGGCGGCCCCGACGAAGATGCCCCCGACCTCGCCGTAGTCGGCGAGCGGCATCCCGGCGAACGCGTGGTCGCGCGCCGCGTCGGCGAAGCCGGCGGACTCGGCCGTTGCCTCGAGCCCGTCCGGCGTCGCCGCGGCGAACGACGACACGACGACCGCCGCGAGCAGCGCAGCGCTGCCCAGGGCGAGCACCGCCCGGCGGACCGCGGCGACGGGGGCGGACGACGCGGGCGACCCGACGGCGTCCGGCGACGCGGCGCCGTCGGGCACGACACCCGCACTGCGTGCCGCAGCCTCGATCGCCGCGACACCCGGCGCGACGGCGAGGACGAGACCCACGACCCCGGCCGTGATGAGCGCCTCGCCCATTCCGATGAGCACGTGGACGGAGAGCATCTGCCCGACGACCTCGCCCACCGGCACCGGGACGGTCCCCCCGACCGCGAACAGCCCGGCGAACACCGCCGCGGACACAGGCACGCTCGCGAGCGCTCCCGCCCCGGCCGCCGCCGCGCCCCGGCCACGCGTCAGGCGCAGCACCCCGCGCGTCACGGCCCAGCCGACGAGCGTCCCGACCACCGCCATGAGCAGGACGTTCGTGCCGAGCGCGGTGAGCCCGCCGTCGGCGAACACGAGCGCCTGCACGAGCAGCACGAGCGTCACGGACAGCACGCCGAGCCACGGCCCGACGAGCGCCGCCGCGAGCGCCCCGCCCATGAGGTGCCCGCTCGTGCCGGCGGCCACGGGGTAGTTGAGCATCTGGACGGCGAAGACGAAGCCGGTCGTCGCGGCCGTGAGCGCGATGCGGCGCGGCGTGAGGTCCTCGCGCGCCCGGTACGCGGCGTAGCCCACCGCGGCGAGGGAGACGACGGCGGTCGTCGCCGACGTGGGGTCGTTCAGGAAGTGGTCGGGGACGTGCATGTCAGGCTCCTGTCGTCAGCAGTGTGGTGCGGTGGTCGGTGCCCGACGGCGCCGCGCGCGCGGGCGCCGGCGTATCCGGCGGGTGGTGGGCGGGAGGCGGGTCTTCCGGACCGGCGGGACCGAGCGCGCGGCGTGCGCGCAGCGACGCGGTCCAGCCCTGGACGACGGCGTCGATCCCGGCGTCGTGGGTGCTCGCGCCGAGGTGGCGGGCGATCGCGCCGGGGCCGTCGAGGTCGAGCCGCAGCGGACTGCACGGGCGGAGGGCCGGTTGCCCGATGGGCCACTGATCGGGCGCGAGCGACGCGGCGGGCGGGCGAGCACCCAGGCACAGCAACGAGTCGACGACGCGCGCCGGCCCGAGGATGCCGGGCAGCGCGCGGTCGTCGCCGAGGTCGAGGTCCTCGACGAAGAGCTCGCGCACACGTGTCCCCCGTGCTCGGTCGGTCCACCATGACGGGACCGACCCGCCCTGCACGTCGAACTCACCGGTCCTGTCAGCACCGGGAGCCCCCAGGGTGACGTGAGGTGCTGACAGGTCGACGCGCGTGCGTGACCGCAGCCGCCCGCCCGCCTCGCCCGAACGCCCCAGGACGAGCGTCTCGCGCAGCAGCGCGACGCCTCCCCGCCCGTCAGGGCCGCCGGCGGCGAGCGAGACCGCGGTCGACCGGTCGACGTCCGCCCCGTCCGCGACGACGAACGGCAGCGCGTCCCACACGAGCAGCCCGCCGGCGTCGACGCGCACCGCGGCGTCCCACGACGCCGCGCGCCCTCGCCCGGTGTACGCGACCGTGCCCGACACCTCGACGAGCTCGAGCTCGACCCCCTCGCCCACGTGCACCTCGACGCGCACACGGTCGCCACCGAGCAGGAGCGCGCGCGTCGCGACGAGCGCCATGCGCGCGACGCCCGGCCCTGTCGAGAGCACGCGCGGGCTCAGCGCGCCCGGGCGCAGCACGCAGCGCACCCGCCCGCCCTGCGCGTGCACCTCGACCCGCGTCGCGTCGTCCATGGCGTGCGTCGTCGGTCGCTCAGTCGCGCCCGACGACGGCGGTCGCCGGTGCAGCCGCGTCGCCTGGGGCAGGGTCGTGCGCGTGGTCCTCGCCGTGCGCGTGGGACGCGTCATCGTCGTCGTGCGTGTGGAGGATCCCGTTGCCCTCCTCGTCCGCGTGGAAGTGCGGCGCCATCGGCCCCGGGTCCTGCGGCACGTGCGCGCCCGCGCGGTGCGCGGCGAGGAGCGTCTGCACCCACGTCGTGAGCGCGTCGATCGACTCGCGATCGAGGCGCGAGAGCGCGAGCACCGGACCGCCGTCGCGCGCCGCCGTCGCGTCGACGACCATCTGCGGCACGTCGACGCCCACGTAGGGCGCGAGGTCCGTCTTGTTGACGACGAGCAGGTCCGCCCGGGCGATGCCCGGACCGCCCTTGCGCGCGACGTCCCCGCCGCCCGCGACGTCGAGCACGAAGATCTGCGCGTCCACGAGGGCCGGCGAGAACGTGGCCGTGAGGTT
Organism: Cellulosimicrobium sp. BMG9.22; assembly: GCF_059159975.1. NCBI lineage: Bacteria > Bacillati > Actinomycetota > Actinomycetes > Micrococcales > Promicromonosporaceae > Cellulosimicrobium > Cellulosimicrobium sp. BMG9.22. The sequence continues at coordinate 9,982 of NZ_JBZGBY010000030.1, forward strand.
GTCCCCGCCGGACTCGACGAGCACGACGTCGAGCGGGGCGAAGTCCTCCTCGAGGTCCTCGACCGCGAGGAGGTTCGCGGTGACGTCGTCGCGGATCGCCGTGTGCGGGCATGCGCCGGTCTCCACGGCGCGGATGCGCTCGGGGTCGAGCACGCCCGCCGAGCGCAGGAACCGCGCGTCCTCGTCGGTGTAGATGTCGTTGGTGATGACGCCGAGCTGCAGCACGCCGGACAGCTCGCGGCACAGCAGCGCGATGAGCGAGCTCTTGCCCGTGCCGACGGGTCCGGCGACGCCGAGTCGCAGGGAACGGGTGCTGGCGGGTGTCGTCTGATCAGGCACTGAACAGCCTCTCGGTGGTGCGGGCGTGGATCTCGGCCCACTGCTCGACGAGCGGTGCGCCGTGCGCGGGGATCGCGCGGGGGTCGGTCAGGTGGGCGACGTCGTGGGCGAGCGCGTCGATCGCGGGTTGGGCCGCGACGACCCAGCCGGTCGCGTCGACCGGGTCGACCGGTGCGAGCTTGAGCGTCGCGGCGGCGACGGTCTGCACGTCCTCGTAGCCGACGAGGCGCGCGACCTGCAGCGCGGACAGTCCCGCGCACGCGGCCGTCACGCCCAGCACGACCGGGCGCGGCGGTTGCGGCGCCCGGCTCCTGCGGCCCGACGACGGCCGACCGCCCGGAGCCTGTCCGGTGCTCGACGGCGCGGGGTCGCGGTGCTTCGCGTCGTCACCGGAGGCTCGTGCCGTCTCCTCGGCACGGCGCAGGCCGGCCACGAGCACCGCGGCCTCGTCGAGCGCCGCGACCGCAGGGTGCCCGGCCCAGAGTCGGCGCAGCAGCCGCAGGTAGCCGCGGCCGAGCCGTTGCGACGTCTCGCGCAGCGCCGACGACGGCGTCCGGGCGGCCCAGGAGAGCCACGTGTCGGCGAGGTCGTGCGCCGTGCGCGGCCCTGCGTCGTCGGCCATGGCGGACGGCGACCCGGGCGCGGACGGTGACGCGGCGCCGTCGGGCACGAGACCCGCTGCGAGCGCCAGGTGCCGCGCGACGACCGCCGTCGCCGCCTCGACGCGGGTGACCGTCGCGAGGCGCGCACGGACGTAGTCGGGGACGTGCGCCGCGGGCATGCCGGCGCGCAGCGCGGGCTCGAGCCCGGCCGACTGCGTGTGCCCGCCCGTCGGCAGCCGCGCGTCGGCGAGCAGCGCGAGCATGAGCTCCGCGCGCCCGTCCGCGGCGGCCTGCGACCGAGAAGTGCGCATCCGCCCCTGATCCGGCCCGATCCGGGGCGAATACTCACTTCTCGACGAACGGCTCGCCAGCTCCTGCAGCTCCGTCATGGCTCAGAACAGCGAGTAGAGCTGCGCGAGGGGCAGCCGGTCGGCCGGGGCGGGGACGATCAGCTCGCCGTCGACCTCGATGGCGAAGGACTCGGGGTCGATGTCGATCTGCGGGAGGTGGTCGTTGTTCTTCATCTGCGCCTTGCCGACGGCCCGGGTGTCGGCGACGGGCAGGAGCCGGCGCGCGAGCCCGAGGCGCTCCTCGAGGCCGTCGTCGAGAGCCGCGGGCGAGACGAACGACATCGAGACGTCGGCGCCGATCGCGTCCGTCAGCGCGGGCCGCATGAGCACCGGCTGCGGCGACGGGATGGAGGCGTTGGGGTCGCCCAGCGCGCCCCACACGAGCGCTCCGCCCTTCATGACGACGCTCGGGCGCACCCCGAAGAACTTGGGCTCCCACAGCACGAGGTCCGCGACCTTGCCCGGCTCGACCGACCCGATGTAGGCGTCGATCCCGTGCGCGACGGCCGGGTTGATCGTGTACTTCGCGACGTACCGCCGGGCCCGCAGGTTGTCCGCCGGGAGCTCTCCGCCGAGCGACCCGCGCCGCGCCTTCATGACGTGCGCGACCTGCCACGTGCGCGTGACCACCTCGCCGATGCGGCCCATCGCCTGCGCGTCCGAGGACGTGATGGAGATGGCGCCCAGGTCGTGCAGCACGTCCTCGGCGGCGATCGTCGTGCCGCGGATGCGCGACTCCGCGAACGCGAGGTCCTCCGCCACCTGCGGGTTGAGGTGGTGGCACACCATGAGCATGTCGAGGTGCTCGGCGACGGTGTTGACCGTGTGCGGCAGGGTCGGGTTGGTCGACCCGGGGATGACGTTCGGGTGGCTCACGACGGTGAGGATGTCCGGCGCGTGCCCGCCGCCCGCGCCCTCGGCGTGGAACGCGTGGATCGACCGGCCCCCGATCGCGCGCAGCGTCGACTCGACGAACCCGGCCTCGTTGAGCGAGTCCGAGTGCAACGCGACCTGCAGCCCCCAGTCCTCGGCCGCCTTCAGCGCCGCGTCGATCGCGGCCGGGGTCGAGCCCCAGTCCTCGTGGACCTTGTAGCCGCCCGCGCCGGCCATCGCCTGCTCGCGCAGACCCTCGGCGCTCACCGTGTTGCCCTTGCCGAGCAGCAGGACGTTCACCGGGAGCCGGTCGAGCGAGCGGTGGATCGCCTCGAGGTGCCACGCGCCGGGCGTGACCGTCGTGGCCTTGGTGCCCTCGCTCGGGCCGGTGCCGCCCCCGGCGACGGTCGTGATGCCGGTCGCGAGCGCCTCCACGATCTGCGACGGCGAGATGAAGTGCACGTGCGAGTCGATGCCGCCCGCGGTGAGGATGCGTCCCTCCCCGGAGACCACGTCCGTCGACGGGCCGATGTGCAGGTCCGGGTGGACGCCGTCAGCGACGTCGGGGTTTCCCGCGCGACCGAGCGCGACGATCTTCCCGTCCCGGATCCCGACGTCCGCCTTGACGATCCCCCACCAGTCCAGCACGACGGCGTTCGTGACGACCGTGTCGAGCGCGCCCTCGGCGCGGGTCGTCGACCCCTGCGCCATCGACTCGCGGATCGACTTGCCACCGCCGAAGACGACCTCCTCGCCCCCGAACGTGCGGTCCTCCTCGACCTCGATCCACAGGTCGGTGTCGCCCAGGCGCACCTGGTCGCCCGTCGTCGGTCCGTACAGCGCGACGTAGCGCTCGCGCGAGATCGCGACCATGCGTCAGTCCTCCTCGGTGGTGGTCGTGCCCGACGGCGCGGCGTCGCCGAGGTCGGGCCGCTCGCCCAGGCGCCGGAGCGCGGCACTCTGGGTGCCGAACCCAGGATCACTCCCCACACCTGCCTGAGGCTGAGGAGTAGTCCCGGGTTCGGCGCGCTCTGCCGCGCCGGCGTCCAGAGCGCCGCCGTCGGGCTTGCCGCGCTGGAGACCGGGGACGCGCCGTCGACCGCGCAGGGCGACCGCGTGGACCTCGGCGGACGCGCCGGGCTCGAAGCGTCGCGACGTACCGGACGGGACGTCGAGGCGGAACCCGTGCGCCGCGGCGCGGTCGAACGCGAGGGCGGCGTTGGCGTCCGGCAGGTGCAGGTGCGAGCCGATCTGCACGGGCCGGTCCCCGGTGTTGGTCACGACCAGGGTGACGCGCTCGTCGTCGGTGCGGTCGGCGTTGAGGACGACGGGCGCCTCCTCGGCGCCGCTCTTGAGCCGGATCGCGCCCGGACCGCTCGTGCTGATGCCTGCCATGTGCGTCCCGTCCTGGGTTCGTGCTGCCGGCGGGGCCGGTCAGGCGATCGGCTGGTGGATGGTGACGAGCTTGCGCCCGTCGGGGAACGTCGCCTCGACCTGGACGTCGGGCAGCATCTCCGCGACCCCGTCCATGACGTCGTCGCGGCCCAGGACCTCGCGACCGGAGACCATGAGCTCCTCGACGCTCGCGCCCTCGCGAGCGCGCTCGATCACCCACGTGGTGAGCAGCGCGACGGTCTCGGGGTAGTTGAGCAGGACGCCGCGGCCGCGCCGGTCGCGAGCGACCATGCCCGCGACGGCGAGCAGCAGCTTCTCGGTGTCCGCCGGAGTCAGGTGCATGGCGCAGATCCTGCCCCGTGTTCGTTTCCGGCGTGTATACACGGCGTTATACGCACGTGTACAGCGCCTCGCCCGAGACGCCGAACCTGGGTTTGTCCACGGATTCGGCGCCGGACGGGCCGAGAACGCCGGGTTCGACGATCGACGCGGTGGCACGACGAAGGCCGCCGACCGGGCGAACCCGGCCGACGGCCCTCGATGTCCTGCAGCACCCCGGCGCGAACCGGGAGCAGGGTCAGGCGTGGATCAGAAGTCCATGCCGCCCATGCCGCCGTCGCCACCCGGCATCGGCTGGTTCTTCTCCGGCTTGTCGGCCACGACGGCCTCGGTCGTGAGGAAGAGCGCCGCGATCGAGGCGGCGTTCTGCAGCGCGGAGCGCGTGACCTTGACCGGGTCGTTCACGCCGGCGGCGAGGAGGTCCTCGTAGACACCGGTCGCGGCGTTGAGGCCGTGGCCCGACGGGAGGTTGCGCACCTTCTCCGCCACGACGCCGCCCTCGAGGCCGGCGTTGATGGCGATCTGCTTGAGCGGGGCGTCGATCGCAGCCTTCACGATCGCCGCACCGGTCGCCTCGTCGCCCTCGAGCTCGAGCTTCGCGAACGCCACGGCACCGGCCTGGATGAGCGCGACGCCACCACCGGCGACGATGCCCTCCTCGACGGCCGCCTTCGCGTTGCGCACGGCGTCCTCGATGCGGTGCTTGCGCTCCTTGAGCTCGACCTCGGTCGCGGCACCCGCCTTGATGACGGCCACGCCGCCGGCGAGCTTCGCGAGGCGCTCCTGGAGCTTCTCGCGGTCGTAGTCCGAGTCGGACTTCTCGATCTCGCTGCGGATCTGGTTCACGCGACCCGCGATGAGGTCGGCGTCGCCGGCACCCTCGACGATCGTGGTCTCGTCCTTGGTGACGACGACCTTGCGCGCCTGGCCGAGCAGGTCGAGCGTCGCGCTCTCGAGCTTGAGGCCCACCGTCTCGGTGATGACCTGGCCGCCGGTGAGGATCGCGATGTCCTGGAGCATGGCCTTGCGGCGGTCGCCGAAGCCCGGGGCCTTGACGGCGACGGACTTGAACGTGCCACGGATCTTGTTGAGCACCAGGGTCGCGAGCGCCTCGCCCTCGACGTCCTCGGCGATGATGAGGAGCGAGCGGCCGGCCTTCATGACCTGGTCGAGGACCGGGAGCAGGTCCTTCACGTTCGAGATCTTGGACTCGACGATGAGGACGTACGGGTCCTCGAGCACGGCCTCCTGGCGCTCGGGGTCCGTCTCGAAGTAGCGCGCGAGGAAGCCCTTGTCGAAGCGCATGCCCTCGGTGAGCTCGAGCTCGAGGCCGAACGTGTTCGACTCCTCGACCGTGATGACGCCCTCCTTGCCCACCTTGTCGAGGGCCTCGGCGATGAGCTCGCCGATCGCGGGGTCGCCGGCGGAGATGGCGGCCGTGGCGGCGATCTCCTCCTTGGTCTCGATCTCCTTGGCGGCGATGAGCAGCTGCTCGGTCACCGCGTCGACGGCCTTCTCGATGCCGCGCTTGAGGGCGATCGGGTTCGAGCCGGCGGCGACGTTGCGCAGGCCCTCGCGCACGAGCGCCTGGGCGAGCACGGTCGCGGTGGTGGTGCCGTCACCCGCGACGTCGTCGGTCTTCTTGGCGACCTCCTTGACGAGCTCCGCACCGATCTTCTCGTACGGGTCCTCGAGCTCGATCTCCTTGGCGATGGAGACGCCGTCGTTCGTGATCGTGGGCGCGCCCCACTTCTTGTCGAGCACGACGTTGCGGCCCTTGGGGCCGAGGGTGACCTTCACGGTGTCGGCGAGGACATTGAGCCCGCGCTCCATCCCGCGACGGGCCTCCTCGTTGAAGGCGATGATCTTTGCCATGGGGAATGATCCTCCGCTGGTGGCGTGTGTCGGTCGGCCGGCGCCCGCGACGGACGGCCCGCGACGGGCGGCGTTCATGTCACGCCGCCGGGGCGGGCCTCACCTGTCGACCTGGTGTGGTGCTCCGCAGCCGCGATGAGCGGCTGCTGATGCTGGTCACTGCTGTCACTCTCATGACGAGAGTGCTAACGCCATTATTGGCACTCGCACCCGGCGAGTGCAAGACAGCACCTCCGCCCTCCGGCGCGTATCGCGACGAGCGGAACCCGCGCCGTCCTCGCGCCGTGGTCGCGCTCCCCTAGGATGCGCGGTGTGATCCGCGCAACACCGTCGTGGCGCCTCGCAGCAGCCCTGGCCGGCTTCGTGCTTGTCCCCGCACTCGGCCTCACCGCCGCGACCGCCGTCGCCGCGCCCACGGGCGAGCACATCGATCTCTACCAGGACGGGGTCGCCGTCGCGTCCGGCCCGGCCGGCCCCGCCCTCCTGCGGCTCGCCCCGGGCACCGCCGCCGTCTTCCTCGACGGCAGCCGGGTGCTCGACCCCGCGTCGCTCGACCCGGCCGGCCTCGCCGCCGGGGTCGACCCCGCCGACGGCGAGGCGAACCGCCTCGCACAGGTCGCCGGCCCGCGGCTCGACGCGGCCACGCTCCTCGACCCGAGCAGTGCGCACGACGCCGCCGCCGCCTCGCGCGCGTGGCTCGCGGCCGGCGTCGTCCCCGGCGCCGACGGGCCGTTCGCCGAGCTCGGCCAGGCCGCTCTGCTCGACCTGCGCGCCCTGACGCTCCGCAACGGCGCGTCGCTCGCGGCCGCGTCGCCCAAGTGGCGATACGTCTGGCCGCGCGACGCCTCGTTCGCCGCCGTCGCGTTCGCCCGCACCGGCCACGTCGACGACGCGCGCGCCGTCCTGCGCTTCCTCGCCGACGTGCAGGAGGACGACGGGTCGTTCCACGCGCGCTACCTGCCCGACGGCTCGGGCGTGCCCGACGACCGCGGGCTCCAGTCCGACGGCGTCGGGTGGGTCCTGTGGGCGGCCGACGTGGTGCTGTCCGAGACGCCAGCGGCCGAGCGTCGCGAGGTGGCCGAGGAGCTGCGCCCCCTCGTCGACGCCGCGACCGACCACGCGCTGACGCTCGTCGACGGAGAGGACCCGCTGCCGCCCGCGTCGAGCGACTACTGGGAGGTCGAGCCCACGTCGCTCACGCTCGGCACCGCCGGGCCGCTGCTCGCCGGGCTCGAGGGCGCGGCCGACGTCTACGGCGCGACCGACCGCTGGTCGCGCTCTGCCGCGGCGACGCGCGGCGCGGACCGTCTGCGCGCGGCGGTCGAGGACGCCTTCGGGAGCCAGGGCTACCCCCGGCACGTGACGGGCGGCGCGCGCGACGCGTCGACGGCGTTCGTCCTGCCCCCGTTCCAGCCCGAGCCGCTGGCAGGGGCGACCGAGGCGTGGCGCGCGTCCGTCACCGAGATGCTGCGACCCGCGGGCGGGCTCGCGCCCGGCGCGGGGTGGCGCGAGGACGGCATCTCGTGGACGCCGCAGACGACGCTCTACGCGCTCACGGCCGCGACGTCGTCGGACCCGGAGGACCGCGCGGACGCCCAGGAGTGGCTGCGCTGGGTCGACGACCACCGCACCGCCTCCGGGGCGATCCCCGAGAAGGTCCTCGCCGACGGCTCCCCCGCGGCCGTCGCACCGCTCTCGTGGAGCTCTGCGCTCGTCGTCCTGGCGCTCGTCGAGCTCGACGCCGGCACGTCGAGGTAGAACGCCGGTCGGCCGAGGTAGAACGCCGGTCGGCCGAGGTAGAACCGTGGTCGCGCCGGGTAGAGCCCTGGTCCCCGAGGGAGGACCGTGGCCCTACCGGGGAGCTCGCTCCGACGACGACGGTGCGAGGCTCGGCGCGTCGCGCACGTCGAACTCGCGCCGCAGCACGCGGCGCGCGGCGTACCAGCCGCCGAGCCCGTGCACGCCGGGCCCGGGAGGCGTCGACGCCGAGCACAGGTAGACGCCCTCGAGGCCCACCGCGTACGGGTCGAGACGCGGCGTCGGCCGCGCGACCATCTGCCACATGCTCACGGCCCCGCCGGCGATGTCGCCGCCGACGTAGCTCTCGTCGTGCGTGGCCATCTCCGCGGCGGGGACGCACCGCGACGCGACGACGACGTCCCGGAACCCCGGCGCGAACCGCTCGATCTGTGCGACGACGTCCTCGGTGACGTCGCGCGTCGAGCCCGCGGGCACGTGCGCGTACGTCCACAGCGGACGCAGCCCGCCGGCCTCGCGCGCCGGGTCGACGACGGTCGGGTCGCTCACGAGGACTACGGCGCGTTCGGCGTGACGCCCGGCCGCGACCTCCGCCTCGGCGTGCGCCATGTCGGACCGCGTGCCGCCGACGTGCACCGTCCCGGCACGGCCGACCTCGGGCTCGGCCCAGGGCACGGGCCCCGAGAGGACGAGGTCGACCTTGGCCGCCGCGTCGCCGTGGCGGAAGCGGCGCAGGGCGGCGTCGACCCGCGGCGCGAGCCGGTCGGCGAAGACGTCGGCGACGACGCGCGGTGCCGTGTCGAAGACGTAGGCCCGTGCGCGCGGGAGATCGGCCAGCGCACCGACACGGTGCCCCGTGACGACGTCGCCGCCGTGCGCGCGCAGGTCGTCGACGAGCGCGCCGACGATCGCGCCGGACCCACCGCGTGGCAGCGGCCAGCCGCCGGGCGCGTGCCCGAGCGAGGCGAGCAGGATCGCGGTCCCCGCCGCAGCGAGCGACGGCAGCCGCGAGATCGCGTGGGCCGCGACACCCGTGAGGAGCGCCCCGGCCTCCTCGGTCTCGAACCGTCGGCGCCATGCCGCGGTCCCCTGCTCGAGGACCGCCGCGCCGAACCGGGCCGCGACCGCGGCCCCGTCCGGACGCAGCACCCGCCCGGGCACGCTCCGCTTGTCGCCGAGCGCGACCGCGGCGACGTCCCGCCATCCGTCCGCGAGCGGACCGAGCAGCGCACGCCACGCCGCGCCGTCGCGCCCGCCGAGCCGCTCGACCGTGCGGTCGAGGTCGTGGTACGCGATGCCGGCCCGGCCGCCGTCGAGCGGCTGGGCGTACGACACCTCGGGCACGAGCAGCTCGACGCCCCGCGCACCCAGGTCGAACGCCTCGAAGAACGGCGACGCCCACGCCATCGGGTGTACCGCGGAGCAGACGTCGTGCACGACGCCCTCGGCGAGACCGAGGTCGAGCGTGCGCGCGCCGCCGCCGATCGTGGGCTGCGCCTCGAGGACTCGCACGGCGAGCCCCGCACGGGCGAGGGTCACGGCCGCGGCGAGCCCGTTCGGGCCCGAACCGACGACGACGGCGTCGAGGCTCTCCGTCACGCGACCCTCAGGGCCGCATCAGAGCGGCCGCACCTGCTCGGCCTGCGGGCCCTTGGTGCCCTGGCCGAGCTCGAACTCGACCTGCTGGCCCTCGTCGAGCGTGCGGTAGCCGTCGGTCTGGATCGCGCTGAAGTGCACGAAGAGGTCCTGTCCGCCGGACACGGGCGTGATGAACCCGTAGCCCTTCTCGGAGTTGAACCACTTCACGGTGCCCTGAGCCATCTACGTCTCCTCGTGCATCGTCGCCCGCGAGACGACCTCCGCCCCGCGGTACGCCGAGCCTAGCCCGCACGGCGGACTCGCGGAAGGTCGAATGACACTCGGTTCGCACCCAGACTCTCGACGAAGGACCAGGTCAGAGCCCTCGGATGCGCGCGTCATCGCGCATCTGGGCGCGACTCGCGGCTCAGCCGGCGGGGGAAATCTCGGACGTGATGACGACCATGACGTCGCCCGACCGCAACGGCTGCTCGATCACCTGCTCGGCCGGGATACCGAGGATCGCCGCCACGGCGAGCGCCGACTCGCGGCGGTCCGGGACGTACCAGACGACGTTACCGGGCGCACTGGAGTCACCCGGGTAGTTGTCGGACTCGACGTTCGTGAACCCCTGGCCTTCGAGCGCGCCCTTGCCCGTGTCAGCGGAGCCGCTAGGGCCACCGTCGTTGAGCACGCGGACGAACGCGCTGGGGTCCGCAGCCGCCACGAGCGCCGGGATGTCGGGAGTGGCAGGCGTCTCGACCGGGGGTTCCTCGACGGGGGGCTCCTCCGCCGGGTTCTCCTCGACAGGAGTCTCCTCGGTGGGGGTCTCCTCCGTCTCACCCGCTGCAGGGTCCGTGGACTCGGCCTGCGGCGGCGCCTCGGTCGAGCCGTTGTCCGACAGCAGCGCGACGCCCCCGTACGCGAGGCCGGCGAAGACGACGGCGACGAGCAGGAACGGCCACGTCTTGCTCCACCCGCTGCGCTGCGTGCGGTGGACCCCCACGGGCGCGCCCTGCTGCGCGGGCGCGTCGAACTCGTCGGGCGCGTAGGGGTAGCGGCTCTTCGTCACGGCGACAGGGTAGCCCGGTCGGGGCCGTTGGATAAATGCCCTGTTCGCCCGGCCTCCACGGACGAGGGCCGGGACACGTCAGAGTCCTTCGAGCCGACGGGCGGTGCGCGCCCGCTGCCTGGTGGAACGCATCCGACGCAGCCGCTTGACCAGCATCGGGTCCTGCGCGAGCGCTGCCGGGGAGTCGATGAGCGCGTTGAGCACCTGGTAGTAGCGCGTCGCGGACATGTCGAACAGCTCGCGCACCGCTTGCTCCTTGGCGCCCGAGTACTTCCACCACTGCCGCTCGAACGCGAGGATCTCCCGGTCCCGCTCGCTCAGGCCCGACGCCGCAGCCTCCTGCGCGTCCACCTCACCGGCCGCGTCGGGGCCGTCGAGCACGTATGCCGCCTCGCTCATCGGTTCCCTCCTTGCACTCACTCGTCACGGGACCCCCGCACGCCCGGCCGCGAGCCCGCCGTCGCGGCGGTCAGGTGCGGGCGCCTCGGTCCGCCCACCAGCGTACGCACGAACCACACCGGTGTCATTCGTCCTCGCCGGTGCCTGCCGCAGCGCCCGGAACGGCGGATAGGCTCGGGTCGTGGAGAGCGCACCCGCCCAGCCCATCGACGTCGACCCGGTCACGACTCCCTCGACCGACCCCCGTCCGCCGCTCGCGAGCGTCATGGCGGCCGGCTGGGCCGAGGCGCTCGCCCCCGTCGAACCGCAGCTCCACGCGATGGGGGACTTCCTGCGCGCGGAGGTTGCCGCGGGTCGTGAGTACCTCCCCGCGCCGTCGGCCATCCTCAACGCGTTCTCCCGGCCGCTCGCCGACGTGCGCGTGCTCGTCGTCGGGCAGGACCCGTACCCGACACCCGGGCATCCGATGGGCCTCTCGTTCTCCGTGCAGCCGCACGTACGACCCGTGCCACGCTCGCTGCAGAACATCTTCGCCGAGCTCGCGACCGACGTCGGCGCCCCGACGCCCGCCAACGGCGACCTCTCCGCGTGGAGCGACCAGGGCGTCATGCTCCTCAACCGCGTGCTCACCGTGCGCCCCGGCGAGCCGGGTTCGCACCGCGGCCAGGGCTGGGAGGCCGTGACCGAGGCCGCAATCCGCGCCCTCGTCGCGCGCGACGCCCCGCTCGTCGCGATCCTCTGGGGCCGCGACGCGGCGACCCTGCGCCCCATGCTGGGCGACACGCCCGTCGTCGCAAGCCCTCACCCCAGCCCGCTCTCGGCCCACCGCGGCTTCTTCGGCTCCCGCCCGTTCTCCCGCGTCAACGACCTGCTCACCACCCAGGGCGCCGCCCCGGTCGACTGGAGCCTCCCCCGGGCCTGACGCTCCCGCCCCTGCCGAGGTAGAGCCGTGGTGCGCCGAGGTAGAGGCGCGGTTCCGCGAGGTAGAGCCGTGGTTCCTTGTCCGACGGCGGTGGTCGGGTTGGGTGGTCGGGGTGGATGGGGGCGCCGTGTCTACCATCCGCCGCTCGTTCCTCGCGGCTCCCGCCAGGCCCGACCACGACGCGGCGCCCCCATCCACCCCGCCCTGCGTCGTCCCACCCTGGTCGTGGCTCAACCAGGCAGGCCCGCGGCGCCGCGCCGAGCACGGCGTTGTCGGCCCGGGCGGCCGACGGGCCCGGACCGCATGCCAGACCGGTAGGACCGCATGGTCGGCGCGAGCGCTGCACTGCCCGGTGTCAGGGCGACACGCGCGAACCGGGGCGCCGCCGTCAGCGGACCACGGCTCTACCTCGGCGCACCAGGCCTCTACCTCGGCGGACCACGGCTCTATCTCGGCAGACCGGACGCCTGGGGCGTTGCCCCGCCGTGGTGACGTGACAGACGAGCGGGTGGGGCGGCGTCGGATGCGAAGGGCGTCAAGGCCGCGCTCCTAGAACCCACGCCCGAACGACCAGGGTGACGGCGCGGCCAGCCCGAGCACCGACGCCGCCCCGCACGCGGACCCTGCCACGACCGCACGGCGGACCGGACCACGACGCGACGCAGGAGCACAATGGGCGGGTGACGACGCAGAACCCGACGACCACTCCCCTGGCCGGCGACTCCACGCAGGGCGCCGCGAGCTCTCCTCGCTGGACGAGCTACCTCGCGATCGGCGACTCGTTCACCGAAGGCCTGTGGGACCCCTACCCCGGCGAGGACGACCACCAGCGCGGGTGGGCCGATCTGCTCGCCCAGCACCTCGCCGTCCGGCGGGTCGAGGCGGGTGCCGAGCCGTTGCTGTACGGCAACCTCGCCATCCGTGGGCGCAAGCTGCGCTCGATCCTCGCGGAGCAGGTGCCGCGGGCGCTCGAGCTGGGGCCGGACCTGGTCAGCCTCGTCGGCGGGGGGAACGACATCCTGCGACCCAACGCCGACGTCGACCGCCTCGCGCGCAACCTCGAGCACGCGGTGTCGCGTCTGCGCGGGGCGGGGATCGACGTCCTCCTGGCGACGGGTTTCGACGCCTCGCACTCGCCGCTCGTGGGCCTCACACGGTCGCGCGTCGGCGTGTTCAACGCGCACCTGTGGTCCATCGCGCGGCGACAGGGCGCGTTCGTGCTCGACCTGTGGGGCATGCGCGCGCTGCAGGACTGGCGCATGTGGTCCGAGGACCGCATCCACCTCACGCCCGACGGGCACCGGCGCGTGGCGCAGGCGGCGCTCGTCGCGCTGGGTCAGGCGCCCGACGACGCCGCGTGGGACGACCCGCTGACCGCGCTCCCGCCGTCCCCGGCGATAGACCGCGCACGGCAGAACGCCATGTGGCTGCGCGCGCACGTCGTGCCGTGGGCGCAGCGACGGCTCACGGGGACGTCGTCGGGCGACGGCCGGCTACCCAAGGCGCCGGAGCTCCTCCCGGTGCCGCTCGTCGAGGACTGACGGTTCGGCAGCTCGTGCGCTGCTCGGTGCGTCGCGTCCGCTGTCGGCACCTCGACGTGCCGAGTCTTGCGCGACGTGCCGAACGGTGGCGGTGACGGCGCACGACGAAGCCCCCGGCCGTGACGGACCGGGGGCCTCGTGGTGGAGCCGCCTGTCGGGTTCGAACCGACGACCTTTCGCTTACAAGGCGAGTGCTCTACCAGCTGAGCTAAGGCGGCGTGCCCGGGCTGCCGGACGAGCGAACAGACTACCTGCTCGCCCGGCAGCCGCGGCACTGCGAGGGACGCTGCGGGTCAGCCCTCGGCCGACTGCGCGGCCTGGACCGCCGCGGGGAGCGCGGCCGGGTCGGACCAGTTCCCGTCCCAGCGCTCGCCGTCGATCGTGATGGTCGGCGTGCCGAACTGGCCCGTCTGCGGGTTCGCGAGGTCGGGGTTCTGCGTGACGAGGCTCGTGGCCGTCGCTGCCCAGTCGCCGAACGTCTCGGCGGCGGTGCCGTCCTCGATGCCGGACGCGACGTCGGCCGGGGCGCCCGCCTGCTCGGCGAGGTCGGCGATCTGCGCGTCCGTGAGGCCCTCGGTGTTCTCGGCCGGCTGGTTCGCGAACATCAGGGCGTTGAACTCGTTCATCGCCTCGGGCGCGCGGTCCGCGACCCAGGCCGCGGCGGACGCGGCGCGCGTCGAGAACTGCGTGCCGGACGACGCGCGGTCGAGGATCGAGATGGGGTGGACCACGACGGTCACGTCGCCCGACTCGCGGAGCTCGTCGAGCGTCGCGCCGTTCGTCTTCTCGAAGTCGCCGCAGATGGGGCACATGTAGTCGAGGTAGACCGCGACCTCGACGGCCTCGGCACCGTTGTCGGTCCCTGCCTCGCCCTCGGCACCCATCGGGATGCCGCCCTCGTCGTTGCTCGTCGACGGGCTGGTGACCTCGCTGAGGTCGCCCGCGGCGACGGCGTCGAGGGTCTTTTCCTTGTCGTTCATCGCCGGGATCCACACGGCGAGGAAGACGCCGACGAGGACGAGGACGCCCGCGACGAGCGCGCCGATGGTGATGAGGCGGTTGCGCTTGTCGCGCTTGGCCTGCGCCTCGCGCAGCGCGAGGGCCTCGGCGCGCGCGGCGTCGCGGCGCTGGGCCTTGGTCTGGGGTTCGTTGCTGGGCATGGTCGTCCTCCGGACAGATCCGAGATGCGGGGGTGGTCGGTGCGCGCCGGTGCGCCGCCGGGCGGCGCGTCAGGCGAGGGTGAGCGCCGGCGGTCCGCGCCGGGTCCGCACCACCGCATCGGCGAGGTGGTGCAGGGCGGCGGGAACGGCGTCGGGCACCGGACGGGCGACCCGTCGCGCGACCGCGACGAGCACGCGCACCGGGCGCAGCGCACCTCTGACGACCGCCCCCAGCGCGGTGGCAGCGCCTGCGACGACGTCGCGCGAGCGCTCGTGCGCGCGCCGCGCCCAGGTCGAGACCCCCCACGCGACGAAGGCCGCGAGAGCGTGCGCGACGACGACGGGCAGCGCGAGGGCGCCGACCACGGTGACCATCGCGGCGGGGTCCCCGCCGAGCGCGGTGCCCGACGGGCAGTCCGACGTCTCGTGGACGAGCGCGAGGTGCACCCCCGCCACGCCCCACGCACCGGGCACGGTCACGCACTGGTGCACGACGGCGTACCCGCGGTCTGCGAGGTGCGTCACCAGAGCGGCGACGAGCGTGAGGAGGAGGAGCGCGGGCCCGAGGAGTCGCCCGGCGGCGGGCACGACGGACGTGCGCGTCACGCCGCGCGACCAGGCGCGCGGCACCGTCGTCCGGAGCACGGCGCCCATCCTACGCACGCGGCCTGGCAGCACGCTGGGAGCGAGCGAGGGCCCGGCCGGAGCACGGGGCCGCGTCCGACCGGCGTCCGACCGACACGGACCGCTGCGCGGTCAGCGCAGCGACGGCGGACCGGGGAACGGCCACCAGGTGATGCCGGGGTCGCCCGCGAGCACCACGGCGCACACGACCGTGAGCACGACCCCGACCCCGGCGAGCACGAGCGTCCCGGTCCGGCCGGGCGCGACGCGCGCGAGCGCCGTCCGCGTGCCGTACCGCGTGAGGTAGGTGAGCGGGCCGGCCCACGCGAGGAGGACCGCGGCGAACGCGGCGAGGCACAGCACGACGGTCGTGACGACCGGCGAGTTGCCGCCGTCGGGACCGGCCACGACCACCCAGCGGTCGGACTCGAGGAGCCACCACCCCGCCACGACGACGAGCACGGCCGCGCACGCCGCGACGAGCAGCGAGGGGATCGCGCCCACGAGAGCACGCACGAGGTACCAGGGCGACGCGGCGACGGCCCGCGCCGTGTCCCGGGGCGAGACGCCGCGCCGCTCACGCCGCGTGTGCAGCGACTCGGTCGTCACCCCGACGACGCGCGCGAGGACGACGAGGACGGCGAGCACGACGAACGCGATGCCCGGGTAGAGGGCCCCGAGCAGCACGAGCGGGATGCCGAGGAGCACGAGCGCGGTGCGTCGCGCGGCGGGCGTCGGCCGGAGGTAGAGCGGCTCGCCGTCCTCGCCCACGGGCGGCGCGCCGAGCTCGTCCATGAGGTCGGCGTCGCCGGTCGGCACGGCCATCGTCCGGCCGTCGTTGACCTGGGACTGCGACGTCGGCAGCGGAGGCGGGACGACCGGTGGCGCGGGCGGGGGCCCGACCACGGCCGCTGCGGCGAGGGCCGGGGCGGCCCCGGGGGCCACGACCTGCGTCGGACCTGTCGGCGGGCCGACGACCTGCGTCGCGGAGGCGACCGGCACGTCGCCGGTGTCGGCGGCCTGGCGCAGAGCGGCGACGACCTCCGTGGGGCCGAGCCGGCGCGCGGGGTCGGCGTGCAGCGCCCCGGCGAGGGCCTGGGCGGTGACAGGTCCGAGCCCGGCCAGGTCCGGGCGGCCGCTGCGGGCGCGCGCCAGCACGACGTCGGTCGGCCGCACCCCGAACGGCGCCCGGCCGGTCGCGGCGTACGCGAGGAGCGCCGCCCAGCCCCACCAGTCGGTGTCGACGCTGGGCGCGGCGCCCTCGAGCAGCTCGGGCGCGAGGTAGCCGGGCGTGCCCATGACGAGCCCGGACGACGTGACGCGCGCATCCTCGAGCCCCTGCGCGATGCCGAAGTCGATGAGCACCGGGCCGCGGGAGGAGACCATGACGTTGCTCGGCTTGAGGTCGCGGTGCACGACACCGGCCGCGTGCACGGACTCGAGCGCCGCGGCGAGCTGGTCGGCGAGCTCGTACAGGTCCCACGGGTCGAGCGGGCCGCCGTCGGCGACCTCGTCCTCGAGCGTGGGCCCGTCGACGAGCTCCGTGACGATGAACGCGTCGGGCCCGTCGAGCTCGACGTCGAGGATCTGCGCGACGGCGGGGTGCCGCAGCCGCTGCAGGGCGAGCGCCTCGCGCCGCAGCCGCTCGCGCCCCTGGGCCGCGGCGTCGAGGTCGACGTGCGCGTGCAGGAGCTTGATCGCGACGAGGCTCCCGCCGCCGTCGTGCGCGCTGTGGACCGTGCCCATCGCGCCCGAGCCGAGGCGGGCGCCGATGAGGTAGCCCCCGACCTCGCTGCCGGGAGCCGGCCCGCGCCCCGCGGGGGCGTGCTGCGCGTCGACGCGCTGCGTGCGCTCCTCCATGGTGACAAGGTAGCGCCAGCGGGCGGTCCGAGCCGCCCAGGAGGGGCGTCGACGGGGGCAACGACTACCCTAGGACGCCCAGGCGCGACCTATCGAAGCTCAAGGAGTAGTCCATTGGCAGGCAAAGAGGGATTCGATCTCGTGGTGGTGGCCAACCGGCTGCCCGTGGACTTCACGGTCGGACCCGGTGGCGACGTCGAGTGGAACCGTTCGCCCGGCGGCCTCGTCACGGCGCTCGAGCCCGTCATGCAGGCGGCCGACGGCGCGTGGGTCGGCTGGTCCGGCGCCCCCGACCTCGCGAGCGAGCCGTTCGACGCCGACGAGATGCGCCTCGTGCCCGTCACCCTCTCGGCCGACGAGATCGAGCGCTACTACGAGGGCTTCTCCAACGACACCCTGTGGCCGCTCTACCACGACGTCATCTCCCCGCCCACCTACCACCGCACGTGGTGGGAGGCGTACCGGCGCGTCAACCAGCGCTTCGCCGACGCGGCGGTCGAGCAGGCCGCGCCGGGCGCCGTCGTGTGGGTGCACGACTACCAGCTCCAGCTCGTCCCGCAGATGATCCGCGCGCAGCGGCCCGACGTGCGGATCGGGTTCTTCAACCACATCCCGTTCCCCCCGCTCGAGCTGTTCCAGCAGCTCCCGTGGCGCCGCCAGGTCATCGACGGGCTCCTGGGCGCCGACCTCGTCGGGTTCCAGCGCGCCGGTGACGCGGCGAACTTCATCCGCGCCGTCCGCCGCCTGCGGGCGTACACGACGCGCGGGCCGATGATCACCGTCCCGGACGACTCCGGGCGCGACCGGCACGTGCGCGCCGCGGCGTTCCCCATCTCGATCGACTCGTACCGCTTCGACGAGCTCGCCCGCACCCCCGAGGTCCAGCAGCGCTCGCGCGAGATCCGCGCCGACCTGGGCGACCCCGACATCATGATGCTCGGCGTCGACCGCCTCGACTACACCAAGGGCATCCGGCACCGCATCAAGGCGTACGGCGAGCTCCTGCAGGACGGGCGCCTCGACGTCGAGCACGCGACGCTCGTCCAGGTCGCGAGCCCGAGCCGCGAGAACGTCGACGCCTACCAGGAGCTGCGCGAGCACGTCGAGGGCGCGGTCGGGCGCATCAACGGCGAGTACGCCGAGATCGGGCACGCCGCGATCCACTACCTGCACCACTCGTACCCGCCCGAGGAGATGGCGGCCCTCTACCTCGCGGCCGACGTCATGCTCGTGACGGCGCTGCGCGACGGCATGAACCTCGTCGCCAAGGAGTACGTCGCCGCGCGGTCGGACGACCGCGGCGTGCTCGTGCTCTCCGAGTTCACCGGCGCGGCGGACGAGCTCTCCTCCGGGGCCCTGCTCGTCAACCCGCACGACATCGACGGGATGAAGGACATCATCGCCGCCGCCGCGCACATGGACCACCGCGAGCAGCGCAAGCGCATGCGCCGCCTGCGCCGTCGCGTCCTGGGCGACGACGTCGCCAAGTGGTCCGAGTCGTTCCTCGGCGTCCTGACGGCCATGCCCTCGCGCGTCCCGCGCCATCACGGGCACCGTGACCCGTCGGTCCCGGCGGAGCGTGAGGCGTGAACCGCCCCGACGGCGCCCCGCGCCTCCCCGATGCCGTCGTCGACGCCGTGCGTGCCTTCGCCACCGCCGCCGGTGACGGCGGTGCGGACGGTCGTCCCGACCCGGACGCCCGTCTCGTCGCGCTCGACTTCGACGGGGTGCTCGCGCCTCTCGTCGACGACCCCCACGCCGCTCGGATGGCGCCGTCGACGCGCGCCGCGGTCGACCGGCTCGCCGCGGCCCTCGAGGGCACGACGACGCGGCTCGCTCTGGTCTCGGGCCGCAACCTCGCGGACCTCGCCGCGTGCAGCGAGCCTCCGGTCGGGTCGTTCCTCGTCGGCAGCCACGGGGCCGAGAACGGCCGCGTCACCGCGGACGGGGTGGACGCCGTGCCGCTCGAGCTCTCGCCGGCCCAGGAGGACGCGCTCGCCGCGCTGCGGGCGGGCCTCGCCGAGGCCGTCGCTGGCCGCGCGGGCGCATGGGTCCAGGACAAGCCGAGCGCCGCCGTCCTGCACACGCGCCTCGCCTCGCCCGAGGACTCGCGCGCGGCCGAGGCAGTCGCCGACGACGTCGCCGCACGGCTCGGCCTGCACGCGATGCACGGCAAGGACGTCGTCGAGATCGCCGTCGTCGACACGTCCAAGGGCGCAGCGGTGGAGCACCTGCGGGACGCCGTCGGGCAGGACGCCGGCCGTCCCGAGGGGCGCACGCGCGTGCTCTACGCAGGCGACGACACGACCGACGAGACGGTGTTCGCCGTGCTCGGCGACGGTGACCTGGGTGTGAAGGTCGGCGACGGCGAGACGCTCGCCGCACAGCGCGTGGCCGACGCCGACGAGGTCGCCGCCGTGCTCGAGCTCGTGACCGACCTGCTCGGTCGGCCCGGTGGCTGACCGAGCAGGTCGGACGACCGGACCTGGCCGGTACCCGATCGTTACCCCGGGTGTGACCTAGCACTCAGAACCGGGGAGTAGGATCGGGCCCACGATGATGTCGGGTCCCTGATTTCCACCCGGGGGTCCGACTTCTTCTGTGTCGTCGAAGACACGCTCGTCCGCCATCGCGAACAGCTACGTCGACGTGGCACGTCACTGCACAACGGATCGTCCGGCACGTACCTGCCGGTGGAGGGATGTACCAGTCATGGCTACGGTCACCTACGACCACGCAACGCGGCTCTACCCCGGGACCGAGCGCCCCGCGGTGGACCAGCTCAACCTGCACATCGAGGACGGCGAGTTCCTCGTCCTCGTCGGGCCCTCGGGCTGCGGCAAGTCGACCTCGCTCCGCATGCTCGCGGGCCTCGAGGACGTCAACGGCGGCAGCATCTACATCGGCGAGCGCGACGTCACGGACGTTCAGCCGAAGGACCGCGACATCGCGATGGTGTTCCAGAACTACGCGCTGTACCCGCACATGTCCGTGGCGGACAACATGGGCTTCGCGCTGAAGATCGCGGGCAAGCCGAAGGCGGAGATCCGCCAGCGTGTCGAGGAGGCTGCGAAGATCCTCGACCTCTCCGAGTACCTGGACCGCAAGCCGAAGGCGCTCTCCGGTGGTCAGCGTCAGCGTGTCGCCATGGGCCGCGCGATCGTGCGTCAGCCCCAGGTGTTCCTCATGGACGAGCCGCTGTCGAACCTCGACGCCAAGCTCCGCGTCCAGACCCGTACGCAGATCGCGTCGCTCCAGCGCCGCCTCGGCGTCACGACGGTCTACGTCACGCACGACCAGACCGAGGCCCTCACGATGGGTGACCGCATCGCGGTCCTCAAGGACGGTCTGCTCCAGCAAGTCGGCACCCCGCGCGAGATGTACGACACGCCCGCCAACGTGTTCGTCGCCGGCTTCATCGGCTCCCCTGCGATGAACATCGGCACGTTCACCATCAACGGCGGCGTCGCCGAGGTCGGCCCGGCCCGCCTCCCGCTCGAGCGCGAGGTCGCCGCGAAGCTCACCGAGGCCGACAACGGCAAGGTGACCATCGGCTTCCGTCCCGAGGCCCTCGACGTCGTGTCGCAGGCCAACGAGAGCTCGTTCCCCGTCGAGGTGAACATCGTCGAGGAGCTCGGCTCCGACGCGTTCGTCTACGGCACGCTCAAGGGCGACCTGGCCGCGCAGGCCGAGGTCCACTCGGGCGCCGGCGACAACCAGGTCATCGTCCGCGTCGACCCGCGCAACGTCCCCACCAAGGGCGAGCGCATCTACGTGGCGATCCGCCCGGGCAACTCGCACGTGTTCGCCCCGTCCTCGGGCCAGCGCCTCAGCTGACAACCCGTCACGCAGCACCGCCGAAGGGCGGGTTCTCCCGGTCGGGAGGACCCGCCCTTCGGCGTTCGCGGGGAGGTGTCGCTCGAGAACCGTCGCGGGGCGCCGGGCATCGCCCTTGACAGCGCACTGGCCGACTACCACACTGCTTTTGCACTCGTGACAACAGAAGTCGCATGTTCGTCACCCAAATAGACAACGCTGTCAATTGGAGTCCCATGCACATCTCGTACCGTTCGACTCGCGCGCGGCGCCTCGGCGCAGCGTTCACGGGGAGCGCGCTCCTCGCGGGCACGCTCGCCGCCGCCCCCGCGGTCGCGGCACCGTCCACCGCCGCCGTCGTCCCGCTGGCCAGCCCAGAGACCGAGTACTGCGGAGTGGACGACGGGCTCTCCGACTCCCAGATCTCGATCCAGCTGTACACGCACGTCGGAGAGATCGGGTCCGGGACACCGTCCGCAGAGACGCTCGACCGCGTGCTCGGCGAGGTGTCCGCCGCCGGGTTCGCCAACGTCGAGCCGTACAACCAGCCGTACACGATGCCGGTCGACGAGTACCAGGCGATCCTCGACGAGCATGGTCTCGACGTGTCGTCGAGCCACGGAAGCACGAGCTGGGACACGTGGCCTCAGACGGTCGCCTACGCCGTCGCACTGGGTCAGGACTACATCGGGACCGGCGGCATGGGCGGTGGCTACGGCACCTACGAGGAAGCGCTCGAGACCGCGGCCTACGTCAACCAGCTCGGCCAGTACGCCCACGAGAACGGCGCGAACAAGATCGCGCTGCACAACCACCAGAGCGAGTTCACCACGACGTACCCCCACCCGGAGACCGGTGAGATGGTCAGCGCCTGGGAGGTCATCGAGGCGAACACCGACCCGCGCTACGTCACCTTCCAGCTCGACGTCGGCTGGGCCGCCGACGCAGGCCTCGACGTCCCCGCGTGGATCGAGGAGCACGGGGACCGCATCGAGCTCCTGCACATCAAGGACGCCGTGAACGTCGACGCCCCGGGCGACATGCGGCAGGTCGCCCTCGGCAGGGGTGAGATGGACCTCCCGGCGATCATCGCCGCGGCCGAGCCGTACGTGCAGTACTACACCTACGAGTGGGACTGGGCGCCGTCGTTCGAGACCTCGGCGGACTCCTACGAGTACCTGCGCTGCTACCTGTCGCCCGACTACGACGGCGGCGACGGCGGCGACGACGGCGAGTCGCTGGCGCTGGGCCGGCCGGTAACGACGTCGAGCATCGACGACCCCTCTCGTACCGGCGACCTGGCGGTGGACGGAGACCCCACCACGCGCTGGGGCAGCGGTTGGAGCGACCCGGAGTGGATCGCGGTGGACCTCGGCGCGAGCTACGACCTCAGCCGCGTCGTGATCGACTGGGAGGCCGCGTACGGGTCGGGCTACGAGGTCCAGACCTCGCCGGACGGCGAGACCTGGACCACGGTCCACACCGTCACCGACGGCGACGGCGGGTTCGACGAGCTGGAGATCACGGCCACGGGCCGCCACGTGCGCCTCTACCTCACGGAGCGCGCGACGCAGTGGGGCTTCTCCCTCTACGAGCTCGAGGTCTACGACACGCCGAGCGGGCAGCTGGACCTCGCCGTCGACGTCCAGCCGCGGTGCCTGGCCGGCCAGGCGTATCTCGCCGTCCGCGCGGCGAACGGCGAGGACACGCCGGTCGACGTGACCCTCGCGACGCCGTACGGCACGCGCGAGTTCGCCGACGTCGCCCCGGGCACGAACGCGTACCAGTCGTTCCCCGTGCGCTCGACCTCGGTCGAGATCGGGTCGGTGACCGTCACGGCCACCGGGACGATCGACGGCGAGGACGTCATCTCGACGTTCGACGTCGAGCACGAAGAGCTCGCCTGCGCCTGATCGTCGAACCTCGCGCGGGGCGTGTCCGACCTCTCCGGGTCGGGCACGCCCCGCCGTGCGTCCCGGCCGAACCGGCTACCGAGCGATCCGTGTGGCGAGCGAGCCGACCACCTGGCCGACGCGTGCGGCGAGCCGACGGACGAGCGGACGCCGGAGCGAGGGGTGGGGCGGGTCCGACCCGCACGGCGAGTCGACCGCCGAGCCGACGCCGGAGCGAGGGGTGGGGCGGGTCGTGGTGGGTCTGGCGGGAGCCGCGAGGAACGAGCGGCGGAAGGTAGACCCGCCCCGCCCCTCGCGCAGGTGTCGGCGGACGTGACCCGGAAGCCTGACCGTGGACAATGGACCCCGTGACGGTGCACAACCTGCAGATCACCGCGTCGGCTCCCGACCCGGCTCTCCTCGACCTGCCCTGGGACATCCCGCTCGAGGACTGGCCGGCGGAGACGCTCGCGGCGCTCCCCCGCGGTATCTCCCGACACATCGTGCGGTTCGTCCGCCTGTCCGGTCGCGTCATCGCGATCAAGGAGATCGGCGAGACGGTCGCGTACCGCGAGTACGAGCTGCTGCGCCAGCTCCGCCGGCTCGAGGTCCCGAGCGTGGTCCCAGTCGGCGTGATCACGGGGCGCAAGGACGCGGACGGCGAGCGGCTGGAGGCGGTGCTCGTCACGGAGCACCTGCAGTTCTCGCTCCCGTACCGCGCGCTGTTCAGCCAGGCGCTGCGGCCCGACACGGCGACGCGCCTCATCGACGCGCTCGCCGTGCTGCTCGTGCGCCTGCACCTCGTGGGGTTCTACTGGGGCGACGTGTCGTTGTCGAACACGCTGTTCCGTCGCGACGCCGAGACCTTCGCCGCCTTCCTCGTCGACGCCGAGACGGGTGACCTGCACCGCGAGCTCTCCCCCGGCCAGCGCTCGTACGACGTCGACCTCGCGCGCACGAACATCATCGGCGAGCTCATGGACCTGACCGCCGGCGAGCTGCTCGACGAGGACGTCGACGAGATCGCGATCGGGGACGCGCTCGTCGCGCGCTACGAGGAGCTGTGGCAGGCGCTGACGACGTCGGAGTCGTTCGACGCGAACGAGCGGTGGCGGGTCGCGGCGCGCATCGAGCACCTGAACAACCTCGGCTTCGACGTCGACGAGCTCGCGATCACGACCGACATCGACGGCACGACGGTCCAGATCCAGCCGAAGGTGGTCGACGCGGGGCACCACTCGCGCCGGCTGCTGCGGCTCACGGGTCTGGACGTGCAGGAGAACCAGGCGCGGCGCCTGCTCAACGACCTGGACTCGTTCCGCGCCGCGGCGGAGCGGCAGAACGACGACGAGGAGTTCGTCGCGCACGACTGGCTGAGCGGTGTGTTCGAGCCGACGATCCAGGCGGTGCCCCGCAACCTGCGCCGCAAGCTCGAGCCGGCGCAGCTCTTCCACGAGATCCTCGACCACCGGTGGTTCATCTCGGAGCGCGCCGGTCGGGACGTGCCGATGGCGGAGGCGACGCGGTCGTACGTCGACACCGTGCTGCAGCACCGGCCGGACGAGAAGTCGATCCTCGGGCTCGCGCCGGGCGAGAAGGACCCGGAGTACTACGGCTAGCACCTGGAAAGTTGTCAGCGCCCCGCGGCCCTGGGGACCTCCGTGCTGCTGACACGTCGCTCGCAGGGAAACGTGTCGGCGCCCCACGGGTCCAAGGACCGGTGGGGCGCTGACAGGTCTCGTGGCGATCCTGCTCAGGCCTCGCGGCGCAGGCGCGCGACCTCGTAGAGCGAGATGCCCGTCGCGACGGCGGCGTTGAGCGACTCGGTGTCCGACCCGATGGGGATGGACGCCACGACGTCGCACGTCTCGCGCACGAGGCGTGACAGGCCCTTGCCCTCGGAGCCGGCGACGAGCACGAGGGGCTCGCCCGCGAGCTGGAGCTCGCCGACCGTGGTGTCACCGCCGGCGTCGAGCCCGACGACGAAGCAGCCCGCCTTCTTCAGCTCGCCCAGGGCGCGCACGAGGTTCGTCGCACGGGCGACGGGCACGCGTGCCGCGGCGCCCGCAGAGACCTTCCACGCCGACGCGGTCACGCCGGCGGCGCGCCGCTCGGGCACGAGGACGCCGTGCGCGCCGAACGCGCCCGCGGACCGCAGCACGGCACCGAGGTTGCGCGGGTCGGTCACGCCGTCGAGCGCCACGATCAGCGCCGGGACGCCCGAGGCCTCCGCGGCGTCGAGCAGGTCGTCGACGTCCGCGTACTCGTACGGCGGCACCTTGACGGCGACGCCCTGGTGCACGGCCCCGTCGGTGAGACGGTCGAGCTCGGGCTTGCCGACCTCGAGCAGCTCGTACCCGCGGCCGGCGACGATGTCGACGATCTCGCGCGTGCGGTCGTCGGCGTCGAGGCGCGCAGCAAGGTACACGACCTCGACGGGGATGTTCGCGCGCAGCGCCTCCAGCACGGAGTTGCGGCCGGTGACGATCTCCTGCGCGGCACCGCGCCCCTTCGGTCCGCCGCCGCGCGAACCGGCCGTGCGACCCGCACCCGCAGGAGTGCGACCGCTCGTCGCGGCACGACCGGTCCCGCCGGCGCGGCCTGCCGCGGCCGCCCGACCCGCGCCGGCCGACGCGCCGCCGCCCTTCTCCGCCGCGGCCTTGCGCTTGTGCGCGGCGTGGTAGACGCGGTCCTCGGCCTTCGGCGTCGGGCCACGCCCCTCGAGAGCCTTGCGGCGCTGTCCGCCGGAGCCGACGGTCGCGCCCTTCTTGCTTCCTGCCTTGCGGGTCGCGCCGCGTCGTTGTGAGTTGCCAGCCATGGGTGTACCGATCGTGTCGTCGTTCAGGTCAGTTCAGGTCAGTTCAGGTCAGGTTCGAGGACGGGATCCGAGCCCGGCGCCGTCGCGCCACCAGGTCCAGTGTCCCCCAGACCGCTCGCCGAGACCTCGCCGAGGTAGAACCGTGGTCCGCGAGGTAGAACCGTGGTGATGACCACGGTTCTACCTCGCGCTACCAGGGTTCTACCTCGCGGTGCCGCGGATCTCTCCCGCGGCGTCCGGTCGGGTGGACATCAGGCGAGGGTCCAGCGAGCGCCGTCGGCGGAGTCCTCGACGGCGACTCCCGCGGCGGCGAGCCGGTCGCGGATCGCATCGGCGGTCGCGAAGTCGCGGGCGGCACGCGCCTCGGCGCGGGCCGCGAGCTCGGCCCCCACGACGGCGTCGAGCACCGTCGCGTAGCGCGAGTCACCGCGGTCGGCCCACTGCGGGTCGCCGGGGTCGAGCCCGAGGACGTCGAGCATCGCGCGCACGGCCACGAGGTGGTGGCGCGCGACGGCGTCGGCCGCGGACGTGCGGTCGGCGAGCGCCGCGTTGCCCGCGCGCAGGTGCTCGTGCACGACGGCGAGCGCCGCAGGGACGTTGAGGTCGTCGTCCATCGCGGCGGTGAACGCCGTGGGCAGCTCCGCGTCACCGACGTCCGGGACCTCGCCGACCCGCTCGGTCGCTCGCTCGACGAACCCGGCGAGGCGCTCCCACGTGGCCTCGGCCTCGGTGACCGTCGCGGACGTCCACTCGAGCATCGAGCGGTACTGCACGGAAGCGAGCGCGTAGCGCAGGACGGCCGGGCTCGTCGTGGCGAGGACCTCGCGCACGAGCAGGCCGTTGCCGAGCGACTTGCTCATCTTCGTGCCGCCCTGCGTGACCCACGCGGAGTGCAGCCAGTGCTGCGCGAACCCGTACCCCGCGGCGCGTGACTGCGCCTGCTCGTTCTCGTGGTGCGGGAAGCGCAGGTCGAGCCCGCCGCCGTGGATGTCGAAGGTGTCGCCGAGGTAGCGGCGCGCCATCGCGGAGCACTCGAGGTGCCAGCCGGGCCGTCCGCGCCCGAACGGCGTCGGCCACGACGCGGTCTCCGGCTCGCCCGGCTTGGGCGCCTTCCAGAGCGCGAAGTCGCGCGGGTCGTGCTTGGCCGCGGCCTCCTGCGCGTCCGCGGGGACGTCGTCGGGCACGGGGTTGAGGTCTTCGAGCCGCTGGTTGGTGAGCGAGCCGTACTCGGACCACGAGCGCACGTCGAACCACACGTCGCCGGGCCCCGTGGAGTAGGCGTGCCCGCGCTCGACGAGCCGCTCCATGAGGTCGACCATGTCGGGCACGTGGCCGGTCGCACGCGGCTCGTACGTGGGGGGCAGGACGCCGAGGGCGTCGTACGCCGCGGTGAACGCGCGCTCGTACGTCGCGGCCCACGCCCACCAGGGCTCGCCCGCGTCCGCGGACTTCGCGAGGATCTTGTCGTCGATGTCGGTGACGTTGCGGACGAGCGTCACGCGCGACCCGGCCCGGCGCAGCCAGCGCACGAGCACGTCGAACGCGACGGCGGAGCGCATGTGGCCGATGTGCGGGGCCGCCTGGACGGTCGCGCCACACAGGTAGATGCCGACCTCGCCCGGTTCCAGGGGCATGAAGTCGCGCACGTCCCGCGTGGCGGTGTCGAACAGGCGAAGGGTCACTGCGCAAGGGTACCGGGGACGTCAGCCGAAGTTCTTCCGCTCCCCGCGGTACGTCGGGACGACGTCGACGACCTCGTCGCCCCGCACGAGGTGCACCCGGTCGAAACGCTCCATCGCCTCGCCGGCCTTGCCGTGCCGGAACCACACCCTGTCCCCGACGGCGAGCTCGGCAGCCCCCACTCCGGAGCGCGTACGGTGCAGCGGCGTCTGCACCTCGCCCGCTCCCTCGCGCGCGGAGAGCGCCCAGCCGGGGGTCGCCACGCGCGGCAGCCGGGCGCGGGACGCCGGCCCGGACGCGACGTAGCCGCCGCCGAACGCCGTCACCCACCCGGGGGCGGGCACCCGCACGACGTCGAGGCCGAAGAACGCGGCCGGGCGCGGGCGGAAGGAACGGAAGCCGTCGAAGAGCCCGGGCACGTACAGCCCCGAGCCCGCCGTGACCTCGGTGACCACCGGGTCGGCGGAGGACGTCTCGAGCGACCCCGTCCCGCCGGAGTTCACGAGCTCGAGGTCGTGCCCGGCGGCGCGGCCCACCGCCTCGACGACCTCGCCCCGGCGGGTGGCGAGGTCCGCGACCGACAGCCGCTTCACGGCACGCACGGCAGGGCTCGTGTCGGGCAGGCCCGCGACCTGTGCCTCGTAGAACATGACGCCGCGCACCCGCACCCCCCGCTCGGAGGCGACGCGCGCGGCGAGGGACGCGGCGTCGTCGGGCGTGCGCAGGGGCGAACGACGGGTGCCGAGGTGGGCGACGAAGGGCCCGACGCCGACGCGCAGCGACGCGTCCACGTCGAGGCACACCCGGACCGGCGGCTCGTCGCCCGTCCCCGTCGTCTCGAGCGCCTGACGGACGAGGGCGAGGTGCGCCGCGTCGTCGACCATGAGGGTGATCTCGCGACGGCCCGCCTCGTCCTGCGCCAGGTCGGCGAGCGCCGCGCGGTCCACGGACGGGTAGCCGACGAGCACGTCGCGCATGCCCGCCTCGACGAGCCACAGCGCCTCGCGCACGGAGTAGGCCATGACGCCGCGGAACCCGCGGTCCGTCGCCCGCGCGACGAGCGCTCGCACCCGCACGGACTTCGACGCGACCCGCACGGGCACTCCCCCGGCGCGGGCGAGGAGCTCGTCGGCGTTCGCGTCGAACCGGTCCAGGTCGACGACGGCGAGCGGGCCGTCGAGAGCGGCCGTCGCGCGGGTGAGGCGGGCGAGCAGCGACGGCGTCGCGGCGCGCTCGTCGGTGCCCGGCACGTCTGCGTCCGCATCGGTGTCCGTGTCCGTGCGCGACGTCGCGTGGCTCGTCATGGGGAGAACGTACGCCACGCGCGAGGCTGTGCAGGTCGTCGGGAGCGGCCTCCGCCGTCGTGAGAAGGTACGTCGTGTGAGCAGCGACGCCGCCCTCCCCTGGACCAACTGGGCCCGCACCGCCACGGCGACCCCGCGCCGTCGTGCCACGCCGCGGGACGAGGACGAGCTCGCCGCGCTCGTCGCACGCGCGGCGGACGACGGACTGCACGTGCGCGCCGTCGGCGCCGGGCACTCGTTCACGCCCGCCGCGGTGACGGACGGGCTCCTGCTCGACCTCGACCGCGTGAGCCTCGTCGAGCGCATCGCGCGCGACGAGGACGCGGACGAGATCCTCGTGACCGTCGGCGCGGGCATCCGGCTGCACCGGCTCAACGCGGCCCTCGCGGCCGCGGGGCTCGCGATGCGCAACCTCGGCGACATCGACCGCCAGTCGGTCGCGGGCGCGATCTCCACGGGCACGCACGGCACCGGCGCCCAGCTCGGCGGGCTCGCGACGCAGGTGCGCGGCGTGCGCGTCGTCGGGCCCGACGGCACGGTCCGCGCGGCGTCCCCGTCCCACGACCCGGGGCTGTTCGAGGCGAGCCGCCTCGGACTCGGCGCGACCGGCGTGCTGTCGGCCGTGACGCTCGAGGTCGTCCCTGCCTACCTGCTGCGCGCGCAGGAGGAGCCGTGGCCCCTCGACCGCGTCCTCGACGGGCTGGCGGCGCCCGACGACGACCCGGACGGTCTCGTCGGCGGCAACGACCACTTCGAGTTCTACTGGTTCCCGCACACGCGGCGTGCGCTGACCAAGCGCAACAACCGCCTCACCGCCGACGACGAGGCGGCGGAGCTGGCGCGGCTGCGGGCGTCCGGTCCCGGACCGGTCGCGCGCGCCCGCACCTGGGTCGACGAGGAGCTGCTGTCCAACGGGGCGTTCGAGCTCGTCAACCGGCTCGCGACCGCCGTCCCGCGGGTCACGCCCCGGCTCAACGCCGTCTCGGCGCGCGCGCTCGCCCCGCGCACCTACGTCGCGCCCTCGCACCAGGTGTTCGTCACGTCGCGGCGCGTCCGGTTCCGCGAGATGGAGTACGCCGTGCCGCGCGAGCACCTCGCCGACGTCCTGGCGAGCATCGACGGCTGGCTGAACCGGTCCGGCGAGCACGTGCCGTTCCCCGTCGAGGTCCGCTTCGCCGCGGCCGACGACGTGTGGCTGTCGACCGCGCACGGTCGCGACACCGCGTACGTCGCCGTGCACCAGTACGAGCGGCTGGCCCACGGGCGCTACTTCGACGCCGTCGAGCGCATCGTCGCGGAGGTCGACGGACGACCCCACTGGGGCAAGCTGCACGGCCTCGACGCCGAGCGGCTGGCCGCGCTCTACCCGCGGTTCGAGGACTTCCTGGCCGTGCGCGACACCTCCGACCCCGAGGGCGTCTTCGCGAACGGGTACACGGACCGCGTGCTCGGCCCGGCCCCTCAGTCCGTCTCGTCGGACCTGGAGGCGACGGGCTGAGGCCCGTCGGGACGCACGGGCGTCCCGTCCGGGCGGACCATGAGGGAGAGCACGTACTCGGCGAGCGCGTGGAAGCTGCGGATCGCGGTCTCGTCGTCCTGCTCGACGAGCCAGGCGATCTCGATGCCGTCGATGTAGCCGGCGACGATGCGTGACAGGAAGGCCATGTCCACGGAGTAGGTCACGTCGCCGCGCTCCGCGACGTTCTCGAGGAAGCCGCGGGTCATCGACCAGGTCTGCTCGAGGTGGGTGTGGGCCACCGAGCGCAGCGCCCTGCTGCGCACGCCCGCGGTCGCGAACTCGAACGTCAGGAGACGCATGTGGCGGCGCGGCGTCAGGCCGCTCCACAACCCGTCGGCGGCCGCGTGCGCCAGCGCCACGACGTCGCCCTCGACGTCCAGGGCGGCGCGGACCGGCTCGGACGCGACGAGCGCGAGGCTGTTGCCCATCGCCTGGAGGAGCTCGTCCTTGTCCTCGAAGCAGTAGTGCACGACGCCCAGCGAGACGCCCGCCTCCGCGGCGACCCCGCGGATCGTGACCGCCTCGACACCCTCGCGGACGGCGACGGTCATCGCGGCGTCCACCAGCTGGGCCCGGCGTTCCTCGACGGACATTCGGTTCATGTGCGATTCATCCCTGTGTCGTACTGCGGGAAGTCGAACACTCGTCGCGCTCCCCGCGATCGTAGTTGCTGGCCGGAGCCCCGGCACCCGCTGCCGTGCTCAGCCTCATCACCCGGCGCCCACCGCCACGAGCGCCGTCGCGACCGCCGCGAGGCCGTCGCCGCGGCCCGTGAGGCCCAACCCGTCCGTCGTCGTGGCCGTGAGGGTCACCGGTGCGCCCGCCGCGGCGCTCAACGCGGCCTCCGCCTCTGCCCGGCGCGGTCCCAGCCGGGGGCGGTTCCCGATCACCTGGACCGCGACGTTCCCGATCTCGAAGCCTGCGGCGCGCACGCGTCGCGCGGCCTCCGCGAGCAGGCGAGCACCGCTCGCCCCCGCCCACTCCGGCGCGCTCGTGCCGAAGTTCGACCCCAGGTCCCCGAGGCCGCTCGCGGAGAACAGCGCGTCGGCCGCCGCGTGCGCGGCGACGTCGGCGTCGGAGTGGCCGGCGAGCCCGCGCTCGCCCGGCCAGTGCAGCCCGCCGAGCCACAGCTCACGGTCCTCGCCCTCGGGCGCGTACGCGTGCACGTCGACGCCCACGCCGGTGCGCGGCAGCGGCACCTTCGACGGCACGGACGTCGGAGCGGGCGTCGGGACGGGCGGGTCCGACGGCGTCCGGTCGGCGGGGGTGGTCATCGCTCCTCCTCCGGGTCGGCGGCCAGGCTCAGCGCGGCGACGCGCAGGTCGTGGGCCGTCGTGATCTTCGCGGCGGCGACGTCACCGGCGACGACGTGCACAGGAAGGCCGAGCGCCTCGACGAGGCCGGCGTCGTCGGTCGCGGCGGCGCCCTCGTCGTCCGCGCGACCGGCGGCGGACGCGTGCGCCCGCTCGAGGACCACACGGTCGAAGCCCTGCGGGGTCTGCACGACGCGCAGGTCGGACCGGTCGACCGTCGCGACGACCGTCTCCACGTCGCCCGAGCCCTTCGCGCGCACGACGCGCTTGATCGTGTCGGCCACGGGCAGGCCAGGGACGACGGCGGCATGGCCCGCGCGCACGGCCGCCACCACGCGCCGGACGAGCGCAGGCGGCGCGAGCGGCCGCGCGGCGTCGTGCACGAGGACGACGTCGGCGGCTCCGGTGAGCTCGTCCAGCGCGTGCATCGCCCGTAGACCGGCGGCCACCGACGCCTGTCGCGTCCCTGCGCCCTCGACGACGCGCACCGGGCGGTCGATCGCCGGGTCGTCGCCGAGCAGAGCGGCCACGTGGTCGCGCAGACCGGTCGGAGCCGTCACGACGAGGACGTCGACGACGCCGGACGCGCACAGCCGGCGAGCGGCGTGCACGACGAGGGGCTGGCCGTCGAGCTCCACGAGCGCCTTCGGCAGGTCTATCCCGAGACGCGTCCCGGAGCCCGCGGCGGTGAGGACGGCGAGAGTCGGCACGGGCACACCGTACCGGCACGACGACGGGGAGGGCGCCGTCCGTTCGGACGACGCCCTCCCCGGTGCTCGAACGCGAGTGCCGCGAGGCGCTGCGACGTCAGGAGGCGAGGACCTCGTCGAGGATCGCCTCGGCCTTGTCCTCCTCGGTGTGCTCCGCCAGCGCGAGCTCCGAGACGAGGATCTGGCGCGCCTTCGAGAGCATGCGCTTCTCCCCGGCCGAGAGGCCGCGGTCCGCGTCCCGGCGGGAGAGGTCGCGCACGACCTCGGCCACCTTGATCACGTCGCCCGACGCGAGCTTCTCGAGATTCGCCTTGTATCGGCGCGACCAGTTGGTCGGCTCCTCCGTGTAAGGTGCACGCAGCACCTCGAAGACGCGGTCGAGACCCTCCTGACCGACGACGTCACGCACGCCGACGAGATCGACGTTCTCGGCTGGGACTTCGATGGTCAGGTCGCCTTGCGCGACCTTGAGCTTGAGGTAGATCTTGTCCTCTCCGCGGATGGTGCGCGTCTTGATCTCCTCGATCAGCGCGGCGCCGTGGTGCGGGTAGACAACGGTCTCGCCTACTGTGAACGTCATCTGCAGATGTCCCCTTTCGCGGAGGTCCACCTTATCACGCGGAATGGCGGAAACCCGAGCCCTCTCGGCCTCGGACGACCCCTGTGTAGCGGTGTCTTCGCAGGTCGGACGCCTCGTACGAGGTGTCCGACGACCAGCCCCGGCAACCTCGGCCCTGGGCCCGGGCGCCACGCACCGAACCTTCACGACACGGTGCCCCTCGGGCTGCCCGTCCAGGTCGCCGACCAGCGTGCCGACCACGCGCCGTCGGGTCGGGCGTGACACCGCTCACGCCGGGCGCGCAGGCCGCTGCCCGGGCCGCCCCGTGCGCCGCGACGCACTAGGCTGAGCGGCGGAGAACCTTGCCACCCTCGCGCCTTGGAGAGCACGTGACCAGCACCCCGACCCCCCGAGCAGCGTCCCGAGCGGCATCCCGGACGGCCCGCCGGCCGCGGTACTGGGCCGTCCCGGTCGTGGTCGCGAGCATCGTCGTCGCGTCCGCGTGCTCCCCCATCGAGACCGACCAGGTCTACGACCCCTCCGACGGCCTGCGCGTCGACCTCACCGACGACCTCCGCGGCCTCAACCTCATGGTCGTCAGCGCCGCGGAGGGCGAGCCCGGCACGCTGATCGGTGCGTTCGCGAACGACACCTCCGAGGACGTCGAGTTCGACGTCCTGCCCGACGGCGGCGCGGCGGTCACCGTGCCGGTCGCCGCCGGCGAGACGGTCTACCTCGGGGCCGAGGACGGCTTCGAGGCCATGTTCGGGCGCGTCGACGCCGCGCCGGGCGCGGTGCTCCCGGTCACCGTGAGCGTCTCCACCGGCGAGGAGGAGACCCTGTCGCTCCCCGTCCTCGACGGCACCCTCGAGGAGTACGCGCACCTCCTGCCCTGACCCGTCGGCCAGCCCGGTCGAGCGAGCGGACCGACGAGGCTCGACACCTACGCGATCCGTCTCGACGCGCCGCGCTGCGGACGCGACGCCCGGGACGAGCGACAGGGTCGGACCGTGTGCGAGGGGCGTGAAGGCGCGCTCGCGAACGTGAGCCGACAGCCCACGGCGACGGCGCGCCAGCCCGAGCACACGGTCCGACCCTGTCGCGGGGCAACCCCACGGTCCGGACCGGACCGACCCTCAGCTCACCCGAAGCGGCCCGAGATGTAGTCCTCGGTCGCCTGCTGCGTCGGTGACGAGAACATCGTCGCCGTCTCGTCCATCTCGATGAGGCGGCCGGGCTTGCCCGTGCCCGCGATGTTGAAGAACGCCGTCCGGTCGCTCACGCGCGCCGCCTGCTGCATGTTGTGCGTGACGATGACGATCGTGTACTCGTCCTTGAGCTCGGCGATGAGGTCCTCGATCGCGAGCGTCGAGATCGGGTCGAGCGCCGAGCAGGGCTCGTCCATGAGGAGCACCTGCGGCTTGACGGCGATGGCGCGCGCGATGCACAGGCGCTGCTGCTGGCCGCCCGAGAGGCCTGAGCCGGGACGGTCGAGCCGGTCCTTGACCTCGTTCCACAGGTTCGCACCGCGCAGCGACTGCTCGACGAGCTCGTCGGCGTCCTTGCGCGAGATGCGCTTGTTGTTCAGCTTGACGCCCGCGAGCACGTTCTCCTTGATCGACATCGTGGGGAACGGGTTCGGACGCTGGAAGACCATGCCGACCTGGCGGCGAACGGCGACGGGGTCGACGTCGTTGCCGTAGAGGTCGACGCCCTCCATCGCGACCGTGCCCTCGACGCGCGCACCGGGGATGACCTCGTGCATGCGGTTGAGGGCGCGCAGGAACGTCGACTTGCCGCAGCCGGACGGACCGATGAACGCGGTCACCGACTTGGGGTCGATCGTCATGCTGACGTCCTGCACGGCGAGGAAGTCGCCGTAGAAGATGTTGAGGTCCTTGACGTCGATCCGGTTGCTCATGTCGTTCGGTCCTTCCGGGGTCCCGGCGCCCGTGCGGGCCGCGTGCCGAGGGGTCGTGGGGTCGCCGCCGCTGCGGGCGGACGTCGCGGTGCTCATCGGGCCTTCTTGGGCGAGAACCAGCGGCTGACGAGGCGCGCCGCGAGGTTGAGGAGCATCACGAGGATGATGAGGGTCAGGGCCGCGGCCCAGGCGCGGTCCACCCCGGAGCCGCCCTGCGCCCACTGGCGGTAGGCGAACACGGGCAGCGTCGCCATGCGACCGTCGAAGAGGTCCCAGTTGACCTGGTTCACGAGCCCGATCGTCAGGAGGAGCGGGGCCGTCTCGCCGATGACGCGCGCGACGGCCAGCATGACGCCGGTGACGATGCCCGCCATCGCCGTCGGCAGGACGACCTTGAGGATCGTCAGCCACTTCGGGACGCCGAGCGCGAGCGACGCCTCGCGGAGCTCGTTGGGCACGAGCCGCAGCATCTCCTCGACCGAGCGGATGACGACGGGCGTCATGAGCACGGCGAGCGCGACGGCGCCCATGATCCCGGCACGGAACGCGGGGCCGAAGAGCAGGGTGAAGAGCGCGAACGCGAAGAGCCCGGCGACGATGGACGGGATGCCCGTCATGACGTCCACGAGGAACGTGATGCCGCGTGCCAGGGCGCCGCGACCGTACTCCACGAGGTAGATCGCCGTGAGGATGCCGAGCGGGACGGCGATGACCGCGCACGCGAGCGTGACGAGCAGCGTGCCGACGATCGCGTGGTAGACGCCGCCGCTCGTCATCGAGCCGTAGACGCCCACCATGTCCGTGGTGAGGAACGCCCAGCTGAACCGCTCGGCGCCGTAGGAGACGACCGTCCACACGAGGGAGACGAGGGGGATCATGGCGAGGAGGAACGCGAAGGTCACGAGCGTGGTCGCGAGGCGGTCCGTCGCGTAGCGCGCGCCCTCGACCACGCGCGACGTGATCGTCAGGCCGACCGCGTAGAGCACGGCGCCGAGCCCGAGGACGCCGGCGAACGTCGGGTCGCCGACCACGAGGAGGACCAGGAAGGACGCGACGAGCGCGCCGCCCACGAACGCGTAGGGCACCCAGCGGGCCAGGCGCGTGGCGCCCGACGTGAGCTGGAGCGCCGTCTGCTGCACGGGAGTGTCGACAGTCATCAGTTGGCTCCCGAGAAGTCCTTGCGACGGGCGACGATGGCCCGGGCCGCGAAGTTGACGGCGAAGGTGATGACGAACAGGGCCAGGCCGGTGGCGATGAGGACGCTCACCGACAGCCCCGACGCCTCGGGGAACTGCGCCGCGATGTTGGCCGCGATCGTCTGGTGCTGACCGGGCTTGAGGAGGAAGAACGAGTAGAGCAACCCGGGGGAGATGACCATGAGCACGGCCATGGTCTCGCCGAGCGCGCGGCCCAGGCCGAGCATGGCGGCGCTGATGACCCCCGAGCGCCCGAAGGGCAGCACGGCCTGGCGGATCATCTCCCAGCGCGTCGCGCCGAGGGCCAGCGAGGCCTCCTCGTGGAGCGTCGGGGTCTGGAGGAACACCTCGCGCGAGACCGCGGTGACGATGGGCAGCAGCATCACGGCGAGCACGACGGCCGCCGTCATGACGTTGCGCGCGGGCGCCTGGTAGCCCTCGAACAGCGGGATGAAGCCCAGCGACGAGGACAGCCAACGGAAGAACGGGTCGAGCACCGGCGCCAGCCACAGCGCGCCCCACAGCCCGAACACGACGGACGGGACCGCGGCGAGCAGGTCGACGAGGTACCCGAGGCTCTGGGCGAGCCGGCGCGGGGCGTAGTGCGAGATGAACAGCGCGATGCCGACCGAGACCGGGACGGCCAGCAGCAGGGCCAGGACGGACGCGAGGACCGTCCCGAAGACGAGCGGGCCGATGTAGGCCAGCAGCGAACCGCCGGAGAACCAGGAGATCTCCGCGAGCTCCTCGGGGCTGGCCGTCAGTGCGGGCCACGCCTCGATGAGGAGGAACGCCGCGACCGCCGCGAGCGTGACGAGGATGAGGATGCCGGCCCCGTGGGCCAGGCCGGAGAAGACACGGCCGCCGATGCCGGCCGACGGCGCACGTCGGGTCGCAGGCTTCGGCTCGGTGCGTTGCCGGGGTGGGCTGGTGACGCTCACTGATGCTCCGTCGGGTGTGGGAGGAGGTGCAGGCAGACCGGCACGGACGGGCGGGGAGTCGCGCTCCCCGCCCGCCCGCGGTGCGTCAGCCCTGGACCGTGATGCTGTCCAGCGCGGCCTGGACCTCGGCGCGCAGGTCGTCCGAGATCGGGGCAGAGCCGGCGACGTCGGGCTCGGCCGCGCGGGCCTGGCCCTCCTCGCTGGCGACGTAGGTCAGGTAGGCCTTGACGTTGTCGACGTCGGCCTGGTCGTCGTACGTGCCGCACGCGACCGAGTACGAGATGAGCACGAGCGGGTAGGCGCCCGGCTCGGTCGTGGCGCGGTCGAGCTCGACCACGAGCTGCGTCTCGGTCGCGGTCTCCGCGCGCGGCGAGGCGTCGACGACGGCGGCCGCGGCCTCCGGCGAGAACGGCACGTACTCCTCGCCGACCTTGATCGCGACGGTGCCGAGGTCGCCGGCACGCGAGGCGTCGGCGTAGCCGATCGCACCCTCGGCGCCGCTCACCGTGTCGATGAGGCCCTGCGTCTGGGCACCGGACTGGCCGCCCTCGACGGGCCAGTCACCGCTGGCCTCGTGCGGCCACGCGCCGTTCGAGGCGGCCGCGAGGTACTCGGTGAAGTTCTCCGTGGTGCCCGACTCGTCGGAGCGGTGCACGGGGATGATCTCGATGGCCGGGAGCTCGACGCCCTCGTTCTCCGCGACGATCGCCGGGTCGTTCCACGTCGTGATCTCGCCGTTGAAGACCTTGGCGAGCGTCTCCGCAGACATCTGGACGTTGGCGGCGTCCACGTCGGGCAGGTTGTAGACGACCGCGATCGGGCTGATGTAGAGGGGGAGCTCGAGCACGTCGCCGCCGAAGCAGCGCTCCTGCGCGTCGGCCAGCTCCTCCTCGTCCAGGGGGGCGTCGGAGCCGGCGAACTTCGTCGCTCCGGCGATGAACTGCTCGCGGCCGCCGCCGGAGCCGACGGGGTCGTACGTGACCGTCACGCCGGGGGCGATGTCACCGAAGCCGGCGATCCAGCCCTCGACGGCCTTCTCCTGCGAGCTGGCGCCCGCACCGGCGAGCTCGCCGCTCAGGCTCTCCAGGTCGCTGCCGCTCCCGGTCTCCTCGGCACCACCGGCGTCGTTCGAGTCGTCTCCGGAGCTGCACGCGGCCAGGGTGAGCGCGAGGGCACCGATGACGACGGCAGATCCAGCACGTGAGTATCGGCTGAGCTTCACTCTTCGTTCCATCCTGTTCAAGGCGTCTGGTGGCACCAGCGAGCGCCGGTGACGATCCCGACGGTAGGAGCGCCGGGTGACGCGTTGCCCCAGAGCGGGTGAACGAGGGATGAACAGTGCACAGACCTTCCGTGCCGCCGTGGACGACCGCGGGGGCGGGCCTCAGGCCTGGACGACGGCGCCGTCGGCGATCTTGTACCCCAGGCCCCGCACGGTGAGCAGGTACCGCGGGGTCGCCGGCTCGGGCTCGATCTTCGACCGGATGCGCTTGACGTGGACGTCCAGGGTCTTCGTGTCGCCGACGTAGTCGGTGCCCCACACGCGGTCGATGAGCTGCCCGCGGGTCAGGACGCGGCCGGCGTTGCGCAGGAGCAGCTCGAGGAGCTCGAACTCCTTGAGGGGAAAGGGCACGACCTGCCCGTCCACCGTGACGGTGTGCCGCTCGACGTCCAGGCGCACGGGCCCGACCTCGAGCGCGCTCTCCGGTGCGAGGTCGGCCCCGACCTCTCCGCCCCTGCGGCGCAGGACGGCCCGCACACGCGCGAGCAGCTCGCGGAACGAGTACGGCTTCGTCACGTAGTCGTCGGCGCCCAGCTCGAGGCCCACGACCTTGTCGATCTCCGAGTCCTTCGCGGTGAGCATGATCACCGGGACGTCGCCACGCTGGCGCAGCTCGCGGCAGACCTCGGTCCCGCTGAGGCCCGGGAGCATGAGGTCGAGGAGGACCAGGTCCGCGCCGTCGGCGTCGAATCGCTCGAGCGCCTCGGTGCCCGTCGCCGCCTCGACGACGTCGAAGCCCTCCCGTCGCAGCTGGTACGCCAGCGGGTCGCGGTACGACTCCTCGTCCTCCACCACCAGGATGCGCGTCACGCGCCTACCTCCTTGTTCTGTCCGTCCGTGCTCTGTACGCCGTGCCCGGCCCGGGCACGTGCCCCCGCCGTGCCGTCATGGTCCCGTGCGCTGACCCGGGGCGCCGGGACGCCGGGGGTGCCTGTCTCGACCCTCGTCCGCCCGGGCTGCGGGTCGGCCGCCGGGATACGGAGGGTGAAGGTCGACCCGCGGCCGGGCTCCGACCACATGGTGACGTCTCCGCCGTGGTCGGCGGCGACGTGCTTGACGATGCTGAGGCCGAGGCCGGTCCCGCCCGTGTCGCGCGAGCGCGCCGGGTCGACGCGGTAGAAGCGCTCGAAGACCCGCGTCTGCTCGTCGGCCGCGATGCCGATGCCCTGGTCGACCACGGCGATCTCGACGAGGTCGCCCGCGCGCGTCACGCCGACGCCGACGCGCGTGTTCTCCCCCGAGTATGCGACCGCGTTGTCCAGGAGGTTGCGCACCGCCGTGACGAGCAGGTTGTGATCGCCGTACACCTCCGCGTCCAGATCGCCGCCCGTGGTGAGCGTGATGCCCTTGCCCTGCGCCGTCGTGCGGGCGCGGTCCACGGCCTCCTCGACGACCTCCCGGGTCGGGACGACGGTCACCTGCTGGAGCGCGCCCGCCACCTGGAGGCGCGAGAGCTCGATGATCTCCTGCACGAGCGCGGACAGCCGCGTGGCCTCCGACTGCATGCGGGCCGCGAACCGGCGCACGGCGACGGGGTCGTCCGCGGCGTCCTGCACGGTCTCGGCAAGGAGCGCGAGCGCGCCGACCGGGGTCTTCAGCTCGTGCGACACGTTGACGACGAAGTCGCGGCGGATCGCCTCCACGCGCCGGGCCTCGGTCCGGTCCTCGGCGAGCACGAGCACGTGCTGCGGCCCGACCTGGGCGACCCGCACCTGGAGCAGGACCGTCCCGCGGCCGACCGGACCGCGCGGGAGCTCCAGCTCTTCGTCGCGGATCACGCCGTCGCGCCGCACGTCGTCGATCATGTCGCGGATCGCAGCGTGCGCGATCACGTCGCCCCGCACCACCCCGAGCGCGTACGCGGGCGGGCTCGCGCGCACGACGTCGCCCTCGTCGTCGAGCACGACCGCCGCGGACCGGAGCACGGCGAGGACCCGCACGAGCCCCTCGTCGAGGTCGGCGGGCGGGTCCGGCCGTGCGGCACGCTGCTGGCGCTCGCTCACCCGGAACGCGATGGCGGCGACGACGCCGACCACCACGCCCACGATCCCGGCGAGCAGCACGGTCGCGCCCTCGATGAAACTCTCGGCTCCCACCCCTCCAGCGTACGGTCGCCCGTGGTACCTCCCGGTCGATCCGGGGTCCGCACGCGACATGGCGGCGAAGAGTTCATCTTGCGGCGCCCTGGAGTTCACCGCACGGTCGACCGCGCCTGGAACGGTGTGGAGAGCCGACGGCGTGCCGGGCGTGCCTACCGGTGCGGCCAGGTGCACGGCGTCATGGACCGGGACGTCCGGTCACGACGAGAGGGATGCGATGCGGGAGATCTTCGAGGCCGAGCTGAGGCAGGTCGGCGACGACCTGGCAGAGATGAGCCGGCTGGTGGAGTCGGCGGTGAACCGGGCCGGTCAGGCGCTGCTCACGGCCGACCTCCAGCTCGCGCAGCAGGTCATCGCCGCCGACCACTCCATCGATGCCATCCAGCGCGAGCTCGACGAGCGCTGCGTCCTGCTCCTCGCGCAGCAGCAGCCGGTCGCGACGGACCTGCGCGTCGTCGTCAGCGCCCTGCGCATGAGCTCGACGCTCGAGCGGATGGGCGACCTCGCGCGCCACGTCGCGCAGGTCGCGCGCGGCCGCTACCCGGCCCACGCGATCGTGCCGCCGCTGCACCGCACGTTCGAGCAGATGCACGAAGCGGCCGTCCGTGTCGCCCGCCGCACGACGACGCTCCTCACGACGCGCGACCTCACCGTCGCCGCGAACATCGAGCGCGACGACGACCTGCTCGACAAGCTGCACCAGGACACGTTCACCGCGCTGCTCGGCGGCACGTGGACCGGGACGACGCAGGAGACCGTGGACGTCACGCTCGTCGGTCGCTACTACGAGCGGTTCGGCGACCACGGCGTCTCGATCGCGAAGCGCGTCACGTACCTCGTCACCGGCGACTTCGCCGACGACCGCGGCACCCCGGCCGGCTCGGCCCGCGCGACCGCGTGACCCCGAGGTAGAACCGGGGTCTGCCGAAGTAGACCCCTGGTCGGCCGAGGTAGAACCGTGGTCGTGCGAGGTAGAACCGTGGTCGTGCGAGGTAGAACCGTGGTTCCTTGTCGGACGGCGGTGTGGTCGCGTTGGGTGCCGGGGTGGGTGGGGGCGCCGCGTCTACCA
>NZ_JBZGBY010000031.1:0-46781 GCF_059159975.1 Cellulosimicrobium sp. BMG9.22
CCTTCAACCTTACCAGGTTCTCTCCGGCCTGCCAACTTCGCGCAGTGAGCGCGACGTGGACGACCGAGGGGTCCAGTATGCGACGACAAGTTTCCCTGTCATCGCGGTGGAAGGAGTCCGACCCCGGGACCAGCCACCCTCGATCGTTCGAGTCGGTGTCTGTTCCTCCCTGTCAGGCGGACATCCAGAAGATTACGCGGCTCTGCGCGCCACGGTCAAGCCGGGTCCCGGTGACCAGGGACACAGGCGTCGGGCGCGGCCGGGGCCGCTCGATGCGTGGCCTCGCCGGGCGGCCCTAGCGAGACCGCACGGCCCGGAGCACCACCCTGTCTCCGGGCCGGAGCTGCGCCGCACGATCGACGTCGACGTCGCGCAGCACCCCGATCACCGGGTAGCCCCCGGTGACCGGCCGGTCGGCGAGGAACACGACGGGTCGGCCGTCCGGGGGTACCTGGACCGCCCCGCGCACCAGCCCTTCCGAGGGGAGCTCGTCCGCTCGGCGGGGCACGGCCTGCCCGTCGAGGCGGAGCGCGACGCGGTTGCTGTCCGGGGTCACGGTGCGCAGTGCCCGCAGCGCGTTCCACGCGCCCGGCGGGAACCAGTCCCCTCGCGGAGCCGGCAGCACCTCGAGCACCGCCCCCGCGCGCTCCCCCGGCAACGGCTCCCCCGCCACGTGCCGGACGGGCGCGACGTCGAGGTCGGGCCAGGAAGCTGTCGGTGGTACCCCGACCCCGAGCACGTCGCCTCCGCGCAGCGGTGCCGGCCCGATCCCCGACAGCACGTCCCGCGAGCGGGACCCGAGCACCACCTCCGCCGCGAAGCCGCCACGCACCGCCACGTACGTGCGCAGACCCCGCGCCGGCGTGCCGAGCCGGAGCACCCCGCCGTCGCGCACGGGGATCGGTGCGTGCATCCCGACGGGTGTGCCGTCCACGCTCGCGGGGACCGCCGCCCCGGCGAGCGCCACGAGCGCGCCACCGTCGAACCGCAGCGCGAGGCCGCCGAGCGTCACCTCGAGCGTCGCGGCGTCCGGACGGTTCGCCACGAGCCGGTTGGCGAGGCCATGAGAGGAGCGGTCCGCCGCTCCCGACGGCCCGACGCCGATCGCCGCAAGACCCGGGCGGCCCGCGTCCTCGACGAGGACGAGCGGCCCGGTCCTCAAGACCTCGACCGTGCGCCCCGGGACCGTCCGCACACCCGCGGCGGCGTGCCGGCGGACCTCCCTGTCGCTCGTCCCCGCCCCGGTCCGAGGTGCCGTGACCACCCGGTCGACCCGGCCGGCAGGGCCCACCGGGTGGGAAGCCGCCGTCGAGCCCGTTCCCGCGCCGACGGCGGCGGCGAGCCGGGCCGTGCCGCGGGCGACGACGAACCGGACGCGCGTCCCGGGTGCGACGAGCGCCGGGGGGTCGCGGTCGACGTCGAACATCCGCGCGGTCGTCGAGCCGAGGAGCCGCCACCCTCCCGGGGACACCCCCGGGTAGACGGCGGTGAGCTCGCCTGCGAGGGCGACGGACCCCGCCGGCACGTGCGTGCGCGGCGACGCGAGGCGTGGTGCCGCGATGACGGGGTCGACGCCGACGAGGTAGGTGAAGCCCGGCGCGAACCCTCCGAAGGCCGCGTCGTACTCGCGCCCCGCGTGCCGGGCCACCACCTCGGCGACGCTCACGCCCGCCCAGCGGGCGACGTCTGCGAGGTCCTCGCCGTCGTAGACGACCGGGATCTCGACACGCGGCCCGGTCGCTGTCGACGCCGTGCTCTCGTGGGGGGTACGTCGCAGGACGTCGCGCACCCACACCTGTGCGCCGCGGACGTCCTCGGGCGACGCACAGCGCACGAGGACCGTGCGTGCCGCGGGCACGACGTCGACGACGCCAGGCGGTACGTCGCGCACGAGGGCGCGGTGCAGCGAGCGGACCGCGTCGAGGTGGGGCAGGTCGACGAGGAGCGCCGACTCGCCGTAGCCGTGCGCGACGCCCACTGGTCGTGTCACCGCGCGGTGCCCTCGACGGGAGAGTGCCGCGGGTCCGCGAACGCGCGCACGACGACGCCCGCCTCCTCGAGCGTCCGGCGCACCTCGCCGAGCAGCCCCACGGCGTCGGGCGTGTCCGAGTGCACGCACACCGAGTCCGCGTCGACGCGCAGCCGGGTGCCGTCCGCCGTGACGACCGCCCCGGTCGTCACGAGGTCCAGGACGCGGGCGGCGACCTGCGCGGCGTCGTGCAGGACTGCGCCCGGCGTCCCGCGCGGGGCGAGCTCGCCGGTCGGGAGGTACGCGCGGTCCGCGAACGCCTCACGCACCGTCGGCAGACCGGCGGCCTCCGCGAGCCGCAGGACGGCGGACCCGGGAAGACCGACCACGGGGAGGGTCGCGTCGTAGTCGCGGACCGCGTCGACGACGGCGCGGGCCTGTGCCTCGTGGTGGACGATCGCGTTGTACAGGGCGCCGTGCGGCTTGACGTAGCGCACGCGGTCGCCCGCGACGCGCGCGAGCCCGTCGAGCGCGGCGAGCTGGTAGAGGACGTCCGCCGCGAGGTCGACGGGGGCGACGTCCATGAATCGCCGCCCGAAGCCCGCGAGGTCTCGGTAGCTCACGTGGGCACCCACGCGCACCCCGCGCGCGGCTGCGGCCCGCGTCACGGACCGCATCGTCGCCGGGTCGCCGGCGTGGAACCCGCACGCGACGTTGGCACTGGTCACGAGGCCGAGCAGCGCCTCGTCGTCGGCGAGGGTCCAGCGGCCGAAGCCCTCGCCGAGGTCGGCGTTGAGGTCGATGCGCGTCACCTGCTCATCATGCCCGGAACACTCCCGTGCCAGGGGCGGAGGCCGATCTCGTCGTCAGCGCCGGGGCGTAGATTCGCGGGCATGCCCGACGACCTCACCGCCGCTCCCGCGACCGTGCGCGTTCGCCGTGCCACGGCCGACGACGCACCGGCCCTCGCCGACCTCGCCGCGCTGACGTTCCCGCTCGCGTGCCCGCCGGGCACGGCGCCCGAGGCGATCGCCGAGCACGTCGCGACGCAGCTCTCGCCCGAGCGGTTCCGCGCGTGGGCCGCGAGCGCCGCCCACGCGCTCCTCCTCGTGAGGTCCGCGTCGGACGGCGGTGCGCACGACGGCGCGGGCCTCCTCGGCTACGCGCTGCTCGCCCGGGGAGTGCCCGACGACCCCGAGGTCGCGGCGACGGTCGGTCCCGGCGAGGCGGTCGAGCTCTCCAAGATCTACGTGCACCTGGTGGCCCAGGGCACGGGCGTCTCGAGCGTCCTCATGACCGCGACGACGGAGGCGGCCGCGCGGCTCGGCCCGGGCCTGCGCGTGTGGCTCGGGACCAACGATCTCAACGCGCGTGCCCAGGCCTTCTACCGCAAGCACCGCTTCGAGGTCGTCGGCCGGCGTACCTACGTCGTCGGCGGGGAGACGCACTCCGACGTCGTGATGGCGCTCCCCCGGCACTGAGGCGCGGCGCGGCGCGAGCGGGGCACCGGCGCGGCCGACGGCCGTGGGCGGTCAGTGGTCGTCGTGCTCCTCGCCGGCGTCCCCGTGCCCTACGTCGAGCCCACCGTCGAGCGCGTCGTCCGGGTGCACGGGCAGCAGCACGTGGACGTGCCCCTGACCACCCGACGTCGCGCGCAGGTCGAGCTGGATCGCGGCCAGCCCCCACGTGTCGACGGCGCGCGTGCGCAGCTCGCCCGCGAGCGCGTAGAGGTCCGGGGCCGTCGTGGCGTCGGCGGTGCTCGCGAGGCCGACGGCGTCGAGGGTGTCGCCGACCAGCTCGAGGGACGTGAGCATGCCGTTGCGGACGATGTTGTGCTCGGACGAGCCGCTCTGGAGGGACTCGGTCTCGGCGGTGAGCGCGTCGACGGTCTCGCTCCAGGCCCCGACCTGCGCAGGGTCGGCAGGGACAGCGGTCGTGCCGTCGACCGGCAGCACGGCGTGCAGGCCGTGCAGGACCGGGACGAGCTCGCTCTGGACGTGTCGGGCGTGGTCGATCGAGGCGACAAGGTTCTCGGCGTCGCGCGCGACCTCCGCGGCCTCGAGCTCCGCGACGCGCGCCGGGTCGACGGCGGGGGCGCCGGACGCGCCGTCGTCGTCCTGGGTGAGGTTCATGACGAGCGCGACCGCGACGGCCACGACGGCCACGACGGCGAGGGCGCCCAGCACGAGGAGCACCCGACCCCGGGCGTCGAGGCC
Source organism: Cellulosimicrobium sp. BMG9.22 (assembly GCF_059159975.1). Taxonomy (NCBI): domain Bacteria; kingdom Bacillati; phylum Actinomycetota; class Actinomycetes; order Micrococcales; family Promicromonosporaceae; genus Cellulosimicrobium; species Cellulosimicrobium sp. BMG9.22. The sequence continues at coordinate 4,186 of NZ_JBZGBY010000031.1, forward strand.
CACGAGCCACCGGCGCACGCGGACGTGCGCCGGTGGCCGGGGTTCGGGGTGGCCGGCACCACCCCGGTCGGAAGGACGGGAGCGGGCCGACGGCGGCACGGGAGGCTGGGCACGCCCGCCTCCACGCGTTCCGCCCGATGCCGGCCGTGCGCCCTTGCGGGCGTCCGTGGGTGCGGGTCGGCGTGCGCCGGTGCGCTGTGCCACGTGCTGCTCCTCGTCCTGTGGTCTGTGTACCGCTGGAATGGTCCGCCGGCCCGGCCGTGGAGGCCGGGCCGGCGGACCGGGGTGACGGGCCGGTGACGAGCAGAGCGCACCCGTCACCGGCGGGATCCGTCAGCTGCCGTCAGCCGCAGCTCACGGCCTCGTGCGGCGCCTCGACCTCGGTCGTGACCTCACCGAGGGTCGCCGTGACCGTCGCCGTGCCGGCGTCGAACGACGTCGCGCGCGACGCGAACGACTGGTAGGCGTTGGCACCCACCTCGACCGCGCCGAACTCCTTGGAGCCGAACGGCGTGGTCAGGGTGATCGCGACGGGCGCCTCGTCGGCGTTCGTCGCGCGCACCGCGAGGTACGCCTTGCCCGCGAGGCAGCGGGCCGAGGCGGTGACCTCGACGTCGACCGTGGGCTCCGGCTCGGTCTCCGTCGTGAGGCGGAACCAGTCGAACGCCACCGTGACCGGCGTCTCCTGCTCCGGGCCGACGGCCACGAGACCGACCGACGTCATCGGGACGTCGTTGGTCACCGGCTCACCGATCGGCTGCCAGTTCACGCCGCCGTCGCTGACCCAGCCCTGGTACGTGTTCCCCACCTTCTCGAGGCGCACGTACCAGTAGCCGGACTCGGTCGAGTCGGCGAGCTCCAGCTGACGGTTGCCACCGTCGCCGAACGCGGCGCCCTTCTCCGAGACGGTCTCCGCGCCGAGGTTCAGCGCGGTTCCCGGAGCGTTCTTCGCAACGACGTTCGCCTTGACGTAGTTGTCGTCGTCGGCGTACGCCAGCAGGCCGGCGAACTGCCACCGGTGCGCGAGCGGCGCCTTGAACCGCGTCTCGGCGACCCAGTCACCCTCCGGGACCTCTTGGAGGATGAAGTTGCGCGGGTCGTCGTTGGCGGTGCCGTGGATGTCGCCCGGCTGGGTGGTGATCCGCAGCTCGCTGCCCGCGACGACGGCCTTGGAGCTGTCGTAGCGGACCACGGAGTTCCAGCGGCACCCGTCGAGGGCGTCGCCCTCGAACTCGTCGCCGGGCTCGCGCACGCCGTCGTCGGACCCGTCGCCAGACCCAAGACCGCTGACGTGGACGTGGTCGACCTTCGCGACCGAGTCCGCCGCCGCCGTGTCTCCGCCGGCCATGACGCCGAACGTGGCGTCGGCCTTCACGGGCGCGGAGCCCGCGAGCGCCGTCCACGCCTGCCCGTCCGCCGAGTACGCGGCCGTGATCGCCGTGCCGTCCGAGACGAGGCGCAGGTGGATCGTCGACGGGAAGTCCGCCGCGACGTCCGTCTGGCCGTGCCACGTCCGGGAACCGCCGGTCTCGGTCTGGAACTCGAGGAAGCGACCACCGCTCTGGTTCCTCGTGAACGCGAGCTTGGTGTACTCGTCGTCGCTCACGTGGACCAGGAGGCCGGCGTGCTGCCAGTGCCGCGCGAGCGGCACGTCCAGCTGGGTCTCGAGCGTCCACGCACCCGTGGGTGCGGGCTGCCCGAGGTAGCTGATCGGCCCGGTGACGGCCTCGTTGATGTCGCCCTGCACGACGGGCAGGACGGCCTGGCCGTCGGCGACGGTGATCGGCTGGCCCTCGGCCTGGCGGACGACCGTCCACCGCGGGTCGAGCGCGTCGCCGTCGAACTCGTCGGAGGCCTCCGCGAGGCACTGCGGCGGGTTCTCCTCACCGGGCTCGCCCGGGTCGACCGGGTCGTCGTCGAACGCGAAGTCCTGGAACTCGACGGCGCTCGTCGCGACCGCGTCGTGCGCGGTGACGAACATGCCGACGTCCTGGACGGCCGCCGCACCCGGCAGGGCCTGCGGCTCGCCGATCTGCGTGAAGTTCTCGCCGTCCTTGCTCCAGAACGCGGTGTAGAGGTCGCCGTCACGCACGATCCGCACCCACGCCGGGTAGCTCGTCGAGCTGGCGGCCGTTGACGTCGCGAGCTGCCCCGCGGCGTTGCCGCGCAGCCACTCGAAGCCGCCGCCCGGACGGATGCCGAGGGCGGCGTAGCCCGGCGAGCTCGACGTCTGGGTGACGTCGTTGCGGACGATGATCCCGGCCTTGGCCCCGTTGTTGGTGTTGCCCTGGCTGTTGATCCGCACCGTGGCCGACCAGTTCTCGTCGCCGCCCTGCTCGCGATAGATGGTCGAGTACTCGTTGGTGCCCTGCCACATGTTCGCGCCCTTGGACGTGATGAGGTACTTGCCCTCGGCAAGCTGCTCGAACGCGCCGTCGACGTTGGAGTACGTCTTCATCCCGGCGAACAGGTCACCGACCTGGGCGACCACGATGCGGGACCGCGTGTACAGGGCCTTGTCGTTCGTCGCCACGGCGGTCAGCTCGTAGTTGTTGTCCGCCGTGGGGTTCCACGACGCCTCGTACGGCGCCTCCGTGTCGGTGCCGATCGACTCGCCGTCGACGAAGAACTCGACCTGGGTGACCGTGTTCTCGGTGTCCTCGGCCTCCGCCGTGACGGCCATCTCCCCCTGCTCGAGCCGCACGCCCGCCTCGGGGGCGGTGATGCGGACCTTCGGTCGGGTTGTGTCCGACACGGCCTTGCCGTCCGCCTCGATGAAGTTGAGACGACGCTCGCCCTCACCGGGGAAGACCACGTAGAGCGTGAACGGCTCCATCGGGTCGATCGTCTCGACGCGGACGTCGGTGAACGTGCCCAGACCGGTCTGCGGGACCTCGGCGGTGCCGAGGAGCTCGCCGTCCGGCGCGCCACGACGCAGCTCGATCGTGCCTTCCGTCGCCGCGGCGACCCGCAGGTTCAGCGCCTCGACCCCGTACAGACTGACCGGGTCGTACGACGCCCAGGACCCGTTGGAGCCGGTGATGACGGATCCGCCGCCCTCGACGTCCCGGCTCGGGATCGTCGTGGTGCCGTCCGACGCCGCGGTGAACTCGGCCTCGCGCTTCTTCGGGAAGATGAGTGTCGTGTCCGACCCCGTGAGCGCGGGCACCTCGCCCTCGCCGCCGTTGTCGGTGTAGCGGGCGTCGATCACGTAGAAGACGTTCATGTCCTCGCTGTGACCGCCGCCCAGGCTCGTCTGCACCGTGCCCGTCCGCCCGTGCAGCGGCTCGGCCGGGTGCGCGTGCGCGTCGTGCCCGAGCGCGGGCTGGATGATGACCTGCTCGTCGGCGATCGCGTCCCCGTCCGGCGAGTCCTCGGCGTCCGTCACCGCGACGTCCCACGTGATCGCGTCGCCGAAGTTGAAGAACGCGCCCGTCGGCGGCAGGCCGAAGTCGACCTCGGGCCGCGTGTTGCCGACCGTGATCGGCACGGTCGCCGTACCGACCTTGCCGGCCGGGTCCGTGACCGTCAGGCGGGCGTCGTAGACGCCGTTCTCCGTGTAGGTGAACGTCGGCGAGACGTCGATCGAGTCCGTGGTCCCGTCACCGTCGAAGTCCCACGCGTACGTGAGCTCCTCGCTCTCGGGGTCCGTGCTGCCGGTCCCGTCGAACGTGACCTCCAGCGGGGCGTGCCCCGAGTCGGGAGCCGCGACGGGCTTCGCCGCCGGCGACCGGGACCCGGTCAGGTAGTCGATCCGGTGCAGGCCCGAGCTCGGGTTGTCGCGGCCGTAGCCGCCGCCCCAGTCGAGGACGTACATCGAGCCGTCCGGCCCGAACTTCGAGTCGATCGGCGCGAGGAACTCCTCCTCCGGGAGGAACGGGTTGACCTTCTCCACGTCCGAGACACCGGGCTCGGCGCCCGGGTCCTTGAGGTCGATCGAGTACATCTTGTTGCGGGCCCACTCGTAGAAGAAGGGCTTGCCGTCGTAGTACTCGGGGAACTTCGTGTCGGAGTCGAGCTCCGGGTCGAACTGGTAGAACGGCCCGCCCATGGGCGCGACACCGCCGCCGGCGTTGATCACGCCGGGCGCAGAGGTGCGCTGGGCGCCGTAGAACATGTCCGCGGGCTGGGCCGGGGGCAGCTCGGTCAGGCCCGTGTTGCGCACGGAGTCGTTGACCGGGGCGTCGCAGTCGAAGAAGTCACCGACCGTGACGGGGTTCGTCCGGTAGTCCACGTCGCGGAACGGCTCGTTGTTCCCCATGCACAGCGGCCAGCCGAAGAAGCCGGGCTCCTTGACGAGGTTCCACTCCCCGATGCCCGCCGGGCCGCGGTTGGCCATGTTGTCCGACCCGTTGTCCGGCGAGTAGTCGGCCACGCCGAGGTTGCCCGTCGCGGGGTCGATGGTGAACCGGAACGGGTTGCGGAAGCCCATCGCGTAGATCTCGGGCAGCGTCTTCTCGGTGCCCGGTGCGAAGAGGTTCCCCTCGGGGATCGAGTACGTACCGTCGTCCTCGGGGTGGACGCGCAGCACCTTGCCGCGCAGGTCGTTCGTGTTCGCCGACGTCGCACGCGCGTCGTGGAACGTCCCGTCACGCTCGGACAGCGGCGCGTAGCCGCCCGACGGCTCCGAGTGCGGGTTCACGTCGTCGCCGACGCCGATGTACAGGTCACCGGACACCGGGTCGACGATCAGCCCGCCGCCCGTGTGACCGGGCTCGTCGGGCAGGCGGCGCGCCGGGATCTCCAGGAGCACCTTCTCCGACGCCGGGTCGATGATGGTCGCACCCGGACCGCTCGACGTCACGGTGAAGCGCGAGACGCGGCTGAAGAAGTTCGCCGGGTCGGAGTCGTTCGAGCTCGCGGGCGCGTAGTACTGGTAGAGGTACCCGTTGGTCGCGAAGTCCTTGTCGAGCGCGATGCCGAGGAGCCCGTCCTCACCACCCGAGTAGACCGGGATCGTGACCGCGGTCGTCGTGTTCTGCGTCCGCGGGTCGTACACGCGGATCTGCCCGCGCACGAGCTCCGTGTAGAACACGCGGCCGTCGGGCGCGACGTCCATGCCGAAGGGCGCGCTCGTGTTCGTGTCGAGCGCGATCTTCTCGAACGAGCCCCAGTCCGTCCCGCCGCAGTCGCCCTCGACGAGGCCCGCGGCCCACTGCACGCCGCCGACGATGTGCTGGACGAGGTCGGGCTCGTCCGTGTAGTGCGCGCCGAAGTGGCCCATGCCGGTCATCCAGGCACGACCGCCGTCGTACGGCTTGCACCACGAGATCGGGTGGTCGGCGCCCATCTTGTTGCCGCCCGCGTCGTACGTCGACTCGTCCATCGTGGCGAGCACGTGCGCGCCGCCGCGCACGTTCGCCGAGTAGTTGTACCACTCGTCCGCGCGCTCCCAGCGCTGGGGCAGGTGCTCGGTCGACGGGTGCGTGCGGTCCTCGACGCGCACGGTGCCGGGCAGGCCGGGGCTGCTGCCGGTGGCGGCGTGACCGGGCATGAGCGCCCCGATCATGTCGTCCCACCACGCGTAGCTCCCACGCATGTCCGTGGCGTTGTGGATGGCGACGATGCCACCGCCCGCCTGCTGGTAGCGCTCGAGCGCCGCCTTCTCGTCCGCGTTCCACGGGTCGCCCGAGGTCTGGAACATCACCAGGGCGTCGTACTGGGCGAGGTTCTCGTCGGTGAAGACCGTCGAGTCCTCCGTGTGGTCGGACGCGATCCCGACCTCGGCGAACGCCGCCTCGAGCGCCGGGGTGCCCTGCGTGATCGCCTCGGTGTGCCGGAACTGGGTCGTCTTGGTGAAGATGAGGACCTTGCTCTCCTCATCGGCTGCCTGCGGTTCGTCGGCGGCCGTGGCCATCGTCGTCGGCGCGAGCGTGAACGCCAGCGCTGCGATGGTCAGGGCCGCGACGGTCCTCCCCCTGCGGGGACGTCGTGCTGCGGTCATCGTTGTGCCTCCAGGGGCATGACGTGCGGGCCCGGGCGTCGTCGTCCGGGCAGGGTGGTCGTCATCCCGCGGCGTGCCGGCGCCGACGGTCGTGGTGCGACTACGGCTACGGGTGCTCCGGCGTGGGCATCAGTCCCTTCAGGTAGGTGAGGCCGTCGACGGCGAGGGCGTCCTGGGTGGGCGCCAGCGGCCGCCAGATCGAGGCGGCCGTCGCGATCGTCGCGTTCTCGGCCGTGAACGACTCGATGACGAGGGGCCCGTCGTACCCGGCCGCGTCGAGCGCGCCGAGGAACGCGGGCCAGTCGATGTGATCGTTCCCCGGCGCGCCGCGGTCGTTGCCGCACACCTGGACGTGGGCGATCCGGTCTCCCGCGCGGGCGATCGCCGCGGGCAGGTCCGTCTCCTCGATGTTCATGTGATAGACGTCGAGCATGAGGCCGATCCCGGCCGCGGGCAGGCGCCGCACGATCTCCAGCGCCTGGTCGACCGTGTTGACGAGGCTCGTCTCGTAGCGGTTGAGCGGCTCGAGCCCGACGACGACGCCGGCGTCGATCGCGTGCTGGACGACCGGCGCGAGGTTCTCGGCGAGCTCGTCGTACGCGGCCTCGCGCTCGGCGCCGGTCAGGCGCCAGGTCCGGCCCACGGACGCGTAGGCCGGTCCCCCGATCACCGGGGCGCCGACGGTCCGGGCCACGTCGACGACGTGGCGCAGGTAGTCCTGGGTCGAGCGGACGGTCGCCGCGTCGGTCCCGACGAGCTCACGGCCGTCGCCCATGACGAGCGACACGCTCGCGGCGAGGCCGTGGTCCGCGAGGACCGTCGCGGCGGTCCCGGGGTCCCACTCGCCCGGGTTCTCCACCGGCAGCTCGAGGACCTCGAAGCCCCAGTCCGCGACGCGGGGCGCGATCCCGCGCAGGGCGTCGTCGGTCAGCGGGGACGTCCAGACCCAGGTGTTGACGCCGATAGCGCGCGGGCGCAGCGCCACCCCGGCCGGGTCGTCGGAGCGGTCGGTCGAGGTCTGGGCAGGCGGGGAGGGAAGAGCCACGTCGCTCTCAATCGTCGGGTCCGAGCACTCGGCCGTCCCGCTCCCGTGCCCGACGCCGTGGCGCGCCTCCCGGAGGGAGTGCACCACGCCGTCGGGCTGCGGGGCGGGGCGCCCGGCCGGTCGGACGACGACCGGGCGGCCCCTGGGTGGTCCGGCCCGGGTGGGCCGGACCGAGGTGGATCGGCGGACCGTCAGGTCCGCTGCTGCGGACCGGTCAGCGGTCGGTCCAGGCCTCGGGGAACCCGGGCAGGTCCTCGCCACCGAACTTCGCGTAGTGCAGGGACGGCATGTCCTTGTTCGCCTCGAGGTACGCGTCCAGCTCCTCGGCCTCGATGGGCGCCTGCGGCAGGACCCACTCGGACGGCACCTGCTCGCCCGCCCAGATCATCTGGGCCGCGAGGATCGGCGTGCGCCACTGGAAGTTGGAGTACACCGCGCTGATCGCGGTCATGTCCGTCTCCTTCCACTTGCGCATGAAGCTCATCTCGTCCTCACCCATGAAGACCGGGTAGGGCTTGCCGGCGTCCTCGAACGCCTCGACGGCCGCGACCGCGCCGTCGCCCGCGTCCATCCAGATGCCGTCGACGTCGCCGCGCTGGAGGTACTGCGTGACGATGTCCTTGATCTTCGCGCCGTCGCCACCGGTGAACTCGGCGCCCACGACCTCGAGGTCCGACTCGGAGAAGATCTTGTCTGCCGCGGCCCAGCGGTTCTCGAGCACGTCCACGCCGGGCAGGATGCGCAGCGCGAGGACCTTCGAGCCCGGGTCGAGGTTCTCGACGAGGAACTCGGCGCCGTCGGCGCCGTAGGCGTAGCCGCCGATCGGGTGGATGAACGTCACCATGCAGTCGGTCTCGACGCCACGGTCGAAGACGATGACCGGCTTGCCGGACTCGCACGCCGCCTCGACCGCGGGCGTGAGCGTCGCGGTGGTCGACGGCGAGATGATGATCGCGTCGCAGTCGCCGGCGGCCACGAACGCCTGGATGTCGGAGATCTGCTTGTTGTCGTCGTCGGCCGCGTCCGAGACCCGGAACTCGCCGATGACACCCTCGGCCTGGAGCACCTCGACCTGCTGCTGCATGGTGATGAAGCCCGTCACGCGCCACGGGTTGGAGACCGAAGCGTTCGAGAAGCAGAGCGTGTTGCCGCCCTCCGCGCTCGCGAACTCGGCCGTGTCCACGTTCTCCGGCTCGATGGCCTGGAGCCACGGCTGGTCGGCCGGGCCCTCGGGCACGACCTCGCGCTGGGCGAGCTGGCGGTCGTAGTCGGCCTGGACGAACCACTCGGAGTCGGCGCCGCCGGACTCCTCGCTCGCGGGGCTCTCCTCGGCCGAGGTCTCGCCCTCGCCGGGCTCGGTGGGCGTGTCGGTGGTGCAGGCGGCCGTGAGGAACAGCGTGGCTACCGCCGCGCCGGCCAGGAGTGCTCGTGTACGTCGCATGTCCTTCTCTCCTTGGTGAGACGTCGTCGTCCCGCAGGGTGCGGGGGAAGTTGCGAAGGGGATGGTGATCGGAAGGGTCGTCGTCGTGCGCTCGCGGAGTCGCCGGACCCGGGCACGGCCGACCGGCAGTCGTCAGGCGTTCGCTGGGGCGGGCTCCTTCGGTGCGGTGGTCGGGCCCGCGGCAGGCGGGGTCTCGGGGGTCGAGGAGCGGCGCCGGGGCCGGCGCGGCAGGGCCGCGTAGGCGACGGCCGCGATGATGATCACGCCCTGGACGGCGGGCCGGATCGTCGAGGGGAGGCTGAGCTGGTTGAACAGCGTGAACAGCGCCTCGAGGGTCAGCGCACCCGCCATCGCGGCGATCACGGTCCCGCGCCCGCCCCCGAGGACCACGCCGCCGAGCACGACGGCGGTGATCGCCATGAACTCGAGCCCCTGGCCCACCTGGGCGGTGACGCCGGCGTACCCGCCGATGAGGATCGCGGCGGCCGTCGCCATGAAGCCCGAGAGCAGGAACGCCCGGGTCCGCACCCACCACACGGGAGAGCCGGAGTACGAGGCCGCGACGTCGTTGTCGCCCGTGGCGACGAGGGTGCGGCCGAACGGGCGGCGCATGAGCAGCGCCGCGAGCACGCCCAGGACCACGACCACGAGCAGCGCGTACGGCACCTGGAACTGACCCGGGGTGTCGGGGATGCCGCCACGGCCCCACATCCGGAAGCCCTCGGTGAGGGCCCCGGTGGGTGCGCCGCCGGTCCACAGCCGGATCGCGCCGTACAGGACGAGCATCATGCCGAGCGTCGTGATGAACGACGGGACCTTGAGGAGCGTCGTCACGAGCCCGTTGACGAGCCCGACCGCGAGGCCGAACCCGATCATGAGCGCCATGACGGGCCACGTCATCGCCTCGTCGCCGTCCATGAGCTTGGCCGCGATGACGACCTGGGCACCGACGAGCGAACCCACGGAGAGGTCGAACTCGCCGGACACGATGACGAAGTACTGGCCGATCGCGAGGATGATCAGCGGTGCCGCCTTCTTGACGAAGGCCATGAGCGTCATCGGCTCGCCGAACGACGGGTTCATCACGAGGATCACGACGAACACGAGGACGAGCAGGGCGAACACGGTCCAGCTCCCGCCCGCGGTGAGGCGCTCGAGCCAGCCGGCGCGCGGGGCGCGCGCCGGGATCGTCCGGCGCGGGGCGTCGGTGGTCATGCGGACGCACCTCCAGTGCGGGTGGGGCGGAAGCGGGCCCGGCTGCTCGCCGGGTCGATCTGGCGCCGGGCGTAGAGCGCGACGGCGGCGATGATGATGACGCCGCGCAGGACGTCCTTGAAGAACGGGTCGACGTCGAGCACGTTGAAGACGGTGTCGAGCACGGCGAGGATGAGCACGCCCCCCACCGTCCCGACGACCGAGCCGCGCCCACCCATGAGCAGCGTGCCGCCGAGCACGACCGCCGCGATGGAGTCGAGGTCGAGCCCGTAGGAGTAGACGAGCGCGTTCCCGGTGCCGAAGCGTGCCGCGATGAGCAGACCGGCGACGCCCGCGCACACCGAGCACAGGACGTGCGCGAGGATCAGCGTCCGGTCCGTCCGGATGCCCGAGAGGCGCGCGACGTCGGTGCTGCCCCCGACGGCGAACATGTGGTAGCCGGGCCGGGTGCGCGTCAGCAGGACGACGCCGACCGCCGCGACGAGCAGCATGACGATCGTCGAGACCGGCACGGGACCCACGCGTGTGTACCCGAACATCTGGAACGAGGCGGGGACGTCGCCGGCCGGGCCCTTGAACTGGGTGTCGAGGTAGCCCTTGATGATGAGCCCGACGCCGAGCGTCGCGATGAACGAGTTGACCCGGAGCTTGGTGATCACGAGCCCGTTGACGAGTCCGACCACCGCCGCCACGCCGACCGCGGCGAGGACGCCCATCCAGACCCGGGACGGGTCGCCCGCCATGGCCGTCGCGCCGACGATCGAGCTCAGTGCGACGACGTACCCGACGGACAGGTCGAGCGACTTGCACAGGATGACGAACGTCTGCCCGATCGCGACGAACCCGAGCAGGCTCGTCTGCGTGAGCATGTACGCCGTGTTGGCCGTGCTGAACAGGTTGCCGCCGCCGACGGCGACGAGCACGCCGGCGATCACGAGGATCCCGACGAGAGCGAGGTAGACGATCTCCGTCGACCCCAGGCGGTGCCGGCGCGAGGGCGCGCGGCGCGCGGTGGAGGCGGCGGTCGCGACCGCGGTGCTCATCGGTCCTCCTTCGGTTCGTGGTGCGCGGGGATCGAGTGGGCGTGCGCGACGGCGTCGAGGTCGACGTGCACGTGCTCGCCCGACGCGTCGGCGGTGTCGTCGCCTGCGCCGGTCGCGAGCGCCATGACGGTCTCCTCGTCGCTGCCCGCGGGCAGCTCGCCCGCGAGCCGGCCGTCGCGCATCACGAGGATGCGGTCCGCCATCGCGACGACCTCGGGCAGCTCCGAGGAGATGAACAGGACGGCCACGCCGCTCGCCGTGAGCTCGCGCATGAGGTCGTAGACCGCGCGCTTGGCGCCGACGTCGATGCCGCGCGTCGGCTCGTCGAGCACGATGACCTGCGGGTCCGTGACGAGCCACTTCGCGAGGACGACCTTCTGCTGGTTGCCGCCCGACAGGTACTGGACCTCGGCCTCCTGCGAGCTCGCGACGAGCTCGAGCGAGGAGAGGATCCCGGGGATGCGCTTCGCGCGCCGGTCAGCCTTGCCGGGGACCACGGCGTCGAGCACGAGGCGGGCGTTCGCGAGGATCGACTGGCCGAGCGCGAGCCCCTCGGCCTTGCGGTCCTCGGTGACGAGGGCGAGGCCCTCGCCCACCGCCTGCCGCGGCGACCGGACGTCGACCGGGCGACCGCCGACCAGGACGCGGCCGCGCGTGAAGCCCGCGACCCCGAAGATGCCGTGCGCGATCTCTGTGCGGCCGGAGCCCTGGAGGCCGGCGAGCGCGACGATCTCGCCCGCGCGAACCTCGAGCGACACGTCGTCGACCTGGGTGTTCCCGGCGCCCTCGAGCGCGAGGAGCACGTCGCCGGGGAGGGTCGACGGGTCCTTGTCCGGGAAGTAGCCGGCGAAGTCGCGCCCGACCATGGTCCGCACGAGGCCGTCGGCGTCGATGTCCGCCGTCGGCGTGGTGAGGACGTGGTTGCCGTCCTTGAGCACCGTGATGGTGTCGCAGAGGTCGAAGATCTCCTTGAGCCGGTGCGACACGTAGAGGATCGCGACCCCGCGCTCCTTGAGCCGGAGCACGAGCTCGTAGAGGAGCTCGACCTCCTGGTCCGCGAGCGCCGCGGTCGGCTCGTCCATCGAGATGATGCGTGCGTCGTAGGAGACGGCCTTGACGATCTCGACGATCTGCTGCTGCGCGACCGAGAGCGACCCGACGCGCGTCCACGACGTGAGGCCCGTGAGCCCGAGGTCGGCGAGCAGCGCGGTCGTGTCGGCGTGCATGCGCCGGGCGTCGACGAGCCCGGCACGCCGCGGTTCGCGCCCGAGGTACACGTTCTCCGCGACGGACCGCTCCGGCAGGAGGTTGAACTCCTGGAAGACGGTCGACACCCCGGCGTGCTGGGCGGCGAGCGGGGACGCGAACGTGGTGGTCGCACCGTCGAGCTCGATCGTGCCCGCGTCGGGGCGGTGCACGCCCGCGATGATCTTCATGAGCGTCGACTTGCCGGCGCCGTTCTCCCCGACGAGCGCGTGGACCTCGCCGGGCCGCACGTCGAGGTCGATGCTCCGCAGCACGGAGTTGCCGAAGAACTCCTTGCCGATCCCCCGCAGGCGCAGGATCGGCTCGCCGCCGCCGTCCCCCGCGGCCGGGGGCCGGGGCTCGCGCGTGGTCGTTGCGGTCATGACGTCACCTCTACCCATCCTCCGGAGCGCACGGACTCGGCGACGGCCGCCGCGAGGCGCGCGGCGCGCAGACCGTCGTCGAACGTGGGCAGCCCGTCCGGGACGGTGCCGCCGATGGCCGTCGCCGTGTCGGCGACGAGCGCGTCGAAGCAGTCCTGGTAGCCCTGCGCGTGCCCCGCGGGAAGGCGCGAGTAGCGGGCGGCCGCCGTCGAGAGCGCCTCGGGGTCGCGCACGAGGACGCGGGACGCGTCACGGCGCCCCTCCCAGAGCGTCTCGGGCTGCTCCTGGTCGAACGACAGCGTCGACTCCGACCCGGAGATCTCCAGGTAGAGGCGGTTCTTGCGGCCCGCCGAGACCTGGGAGATCACCGCGGTCCCGAGCGCACCGCCGTCCGTCTGGTACTGGAGCGTCACGGCGTCCTCCGTCGCGACCGCGTGCTCGACGCCGTCCGCGCCGCGCCGGCGCGGGTTGACGGTCGCGGACTGCGCGACGAGCCGGACGATGCGCTGCCCGGTGGTGAACTCGAGCAGGTCGCAGAAGTGCGAGCCGATGTCGCCGAACGCGCGGCTGGAGCCGCCGAGGGCCGGGTCGACGCGCCAGTTGTCGTCGGAGTCACGCAGGAGCCAGTCCTGCAGGTACGAGCCGTGGACCAGCGAGACGGCCCCGACCTCGCCGCGCCGCACGCGCTCGCGCGCCTCGCGGACCATCGGGTGGAAGCGGTAGGCGAACGGGACGACGGCGACACGGCCGTCGGCCGCGCGGGCATCGGCTGCGAGACCGGCGAGCTCGACGGCGCCCGCGACGTCGATCGCGAGCGGCTTCTCGCACACGACGTGCTTGCCGGCGGCGAGCGCCGCGCGTGCGAGGGGCACGTGCAGGTGGTTGGGCGTGCAGACGTGGACGACGTCGATCTCGGGGTCGGCGATGACCTCCTCCGCCGAGCGTGCCGCCCGGAGCGCCCCCATGCCCGGCGCGGCCTCGCGCGCCGCGTCGAGGTCCGCTGCCGCGACGGCGACGACCTGGCCCCCGCCGGTGCGGATCGCACGGGCGTGCACTCCCCCCATGAAGCCGGCCCCGAGGATGCCGGCGCGGTAGCCCGCGGCGGGCAGTGCGCCGTCGTCGGGTGCGCTCGTGGGGAAGGTCCGTCGGGCCGCCGTGGTGGCCCCTGGTGTGGTCGCTGTCGGGAAGGGCGCGTCCGGCTCCAGTACCGGGGTGCGCACATCCTGCGCGACGTCGTCGGCTCGCATGGATCACAACGTAGGGGCACTTCTGACGAGCGTCAAGCAAAAGCCGAACATTTCTCGTCACGGTTAAATAACTCGAATCGCAAAACAAATGTGGGGACTCACCGCACGACGACACGCCACCGCCCCCGGCGCGGCTGCGACCGAGGGCGGTGGCGTGTCGGACTCTCTCCCCACCCGTCCGTCCGGAGTCGCCGTCCGGACGGGAGAGCTGCTGCGCCGCGGTGTCCCGCGGCGCCGTGGGTCAGTCGCGCTTCGCGGAGAACGCAGCGTCGAACGCCGCCTCCGGGGCGTCGAAGGCGTACTTCTTGACGAACTCGAGCGCCGCCGGCGCCCCGACGAGGCGGTCCATGCCCGCGTCCTCCCACTCGACCGAGATCGGGCCGTCGTAGCCGATGGTGTTGAGCATCCGGAACGCGTCCTCCCACGGCACGTCCCCGTGGCCGGTGGAGATGAAGTCCCAGCCGCGGCGCGGGTCCGCCCACGCGAGGTGCGAGCCCATGCGGCCGTTGCGGCCGTTGCCCATGCGCTTCTTCGTGTCCTTGCAGTCCACGTGGTAGATGCGGTCCTTGAAGTCCCACAGGAAGCTCACCGAGTCGATGTCCTGCCAGACCATGTGGCTCGGGTCCCAGTTGAGGCCGAACGCCTCGCGGTGCCCGATCGCCTCGAGCGTGCGGACCGTCGTCCAGTAGTCGTACGCGATCTCGCTCGGGTGCACCTCGTGCGCGAACCGCACGCCCACCTCGTCGAACACGTCGAGGATCGGGTTCCAGCGGTCGGCGAAGTCCTGGTAGCCGGCGTCGATCATCTCCTGCGAGGCCGGCGGGAACATCGCGACGTACTTCCAGATCGACGAGCCCGTGAACCCGACGACCGTCTTCACGCCCAGCTTCGCGGCGAGGCGAGCCGTGTTCTTCATCTCCTCCGCGGCGCGCCGGCGCACGCCCTCGGGGTCGCCGTCGCCCCACACCACGTCGGGCAGGATGTCGCGGTGACGCTGGTCGATCGGGTCGTCGCAGACCGCCTGGCCCTTGAGGTGGTTCGAGATCGCGTAGACCTTGAGGTCGTACTTCGCGAGCAGGTCGAGCTTGCCCTGGACGTACTCCTCGTCGTCCCACCGCCACGGGTCGAGGTGATCGCCCCAGCAGGCGATCTCGAGCCCGTCGTAACCCCATCCGGACGCGAGCCGGGCCACCTCCTCGAACGGCAGGTCGGCCCACTGGCCGGTGAAGAGGGTGATCGGTCGTGCCATGGTCGTGTCTCCTTCGGTCGATCTCGGTGAGGTACCCGGGGTCACCGGGCGGACGTGCTGGTCAGGGGGCGGGAGCCGGTCCCGGAGGTCGGGCCGGACCCGCCGGAACGACGGCGCACGACGACGACGGCGCCCGCGAGCAGGAGCGCGGCGACCACGGCGACGGCGATCCACACGCCGGCGTTCGTGCCGCCGTCGTCGGTCGCGCCGTCGGCTGCCTCGCCGTCGCCGGACGGGTCGCCCTCGGCGGCAGGCTCCCCCGCCGCTGCCGCGTCCTCGGCGGACTCGCCCTCGTCGGCCTGGTCCGGCTCGGGGAGGGGCACGACGTCGACCTGCGCGGTCGCCGTCGTCTCCGCGGGCGTGGTGATGGTCGCCGTGAGGGTCCAGTTGCCCTCGGCGAGGACACCGGGGTCGGACGTGTACCAGCCGACGCCCTCGGAGGCGGACATGAGCGTCAGCGGCCCGACCGTCTCGCCGTCGGCGGACTGCGCGGTCACCGTGACGTCGGCGGCCTCCTCGACGGGGTGGCCGTCGATCTTCCACGTGAGGTTCGCAGAGATGCCGCCCTGCCCGTCGGTACCGAGCGAGATGACGACGTCGCCGCCGTGCGCCGTCGCCGGACCGACGAGGCCCATCACGACGAGCACGGCACCGAGCATCGTGGCCAGGAGAGCGCCGAGCACCCGGGCGGGAGAGGCTGACGTCGCGGCGCGCCGGAGCCGGGGTCTGGGTAGCGAGGAACGGGACATCGGGGCTTCACCTCGTCGTGTCGGACTACGTGTCGGGCGGGCGTCGGCCGTGGCCGGACGTCGTCGGTAGGTCGGTCGTGCGTGGCCGGGGGTCGCAGACCCCCGGGGTGCCCCGGCGCCGGGCCGGAGCGCCCGCACCCGGGCGCCGGGGCCGAGGACCCGGAGGTCCCCGTCGTGCTCGTCGTGCGGGCAGCGTCCGGTCAGCCCGGCCGATGGGCCGTCCGCACGCCGTAACGCCTGCGCGTCGAGCGCGTGCCCGGCGGGCCGGTGCCTCAGAGCACCGGCCCGCCGGAACCTGTCAGGAGCAGGCCCGAGCGTCGAGGTCGACCGTCTCGGAGAACGTCCTCCCCTCGGCGGCGGTCGCGGTCACCGTGACGGAGCCCGCGTCCACCGACACCGCTCGCGAGGCGAACGACTGGTAGGCGTTGGCGCCGGGCGCGACCTCGGCGAACTCCTTCGACCCGAAGGGGGTCTCGAAGCTCACCGCGACCGGGACGGCGTCGCCGTTGGCCGCACGGACCGCGACGAACACGTTGCCCGCCAGGCAGCGGGTCTCGGCCGTGACCGTCACCGCGATCGGCTCGACCGCGTCGTCGACCACCCGGAAGTGGCCGAACGACGCCGGCGCACCGGTGTCGGCCGCGGCACCGAGCGCGAAGAGACCGACCTGGGCGCCGGCGGCCGGCGCGTTGGTCACGCTCTCGTCGAACGTGGTCCACGTCGTGCCGTCCGCGCTGTACGCGCCGGTGAACGTGTCACCGGAGCGCGTGAGGCGCAGGTGCCACACATCACCCGTGAGGCTCCCCGTCTGGGGCTGCGGGTTCTGCACCACGCCGCCGACCTCGCTGCGCAGCTCGATGCGGGCGTTCTTGGCCTGGCCCGCCGTGTTGTCGACGACGTAGTCGAGCTTGACGTAGTTGTCGTCGTCGCCGTAGACGAGCAGACCGCCCTGCTGGTACTGGCGGTCCAGCGCCGAGCCGTCGACCACGGTCTCGACCGTCCACTCCTCACCCGGCTGGTCCTGCAGCACCAGGTTCGGCACGGGACGGTTGTCGGTCCCGTAGATGTCGGTCGGGGTCGTGTCGATCTGCAGCGAGCCGTCCGCCAGGCGGAAGCCCGTCGGGTCCTCGTTCAGGACCGTCCAGCGGCACGCGTCGAGCGCGTCGCCGTCGAACTCGTCGTCCGGCCCGGGGGCTGACGCCGTGTCGTCGGGCGTGATCTGGAACCAGTCGAACTGCGCGTCGAGCGCGGGGGACGCGGTGTTGTTCCCCTTGAGCGACACGAGACCGATCTGCGCGTTCTCCAGGTCGGCGATCGACTTGGTCTGCGGCATCGTCGTGAAGGTGACGCCGTCGGCCGAGTACGCCGCCTGGAGGTTCTGCCCGTCGCTGACGAACCGCACGTAGACCGTGTCGGGATAGTCGGCGCCGAGCGAGGCCGAGTTGGACTCGTTGACCTCGTTCGGGAGGGCGGCCTCCTCGCGGATGAACTGGAAGATGCGGGTCGCCGGGTCGGCCGCTGCGGACCGGCCCTGGATCACCATCTTCGCGTAGTTGTCCTGGTCCTCCCAGATGAGCAGACCCGCCTGCTGGTACTGCTGGCGCGCCGGCAGCGTGAGCTTCGCCGTGGCCGTGAACGGCCCGTCCGGCAGGTCCTGGAGCACCAGGTTCGGCACCGTCGTGTTGCCGGTCCCGTAGAAGTCGGTCGCCGTCGTCGGGACGACGAGCTGACCGTCCGCCACCGCGAGGTTCTGGTCGCGGTTCAGCACCGTCCAGCGGTCCTCGTCGAGCTCCGTGCCGAGGAAGTCGTCCGAGCGGCCCGAGAAGCACATCCCCGGGTCGACCTGCTCGGCCTCCACCGTCACCGTCGTGTACTCGACCGAGTACGCCCCGCGCGCGTCCGTCGCCCGCACCTGGAGCCGGTACTCGCCCGGCTCGTCGTACGTGACCTCGAACGAGTCGGTGCCGTCGACGAAGCCGTCACCGAGCCCCGCGTCCCACGCGAACGTGATCGCGTCGGCCTCGGGGTCGGAGGCGGTCGCCGTCGCCGTCACCGTGAGCGGGGCGGTGCCCGTCGTCGGGGTGACGTCGAACGTGTCGATCGTCGGCCGGACGTTGTCCGTCACGCCGCGCCCGTTGATGACCATCCAGTTGACGTTCGACTGGCCGGCCGTCTGGACGAAATACAGCGTGCCGGTGCCTGCCGGGACGTCGTGCAGCTCGGCCGTGACGTCCGTGTAGGCCTGCCAGTCGCCCGTCGCGGGAACGGTCACGCTGCCGATCTCCGGCCCCTCGGGGTCGTTCCAGCGCAGCGAGATCGGGCCTCCACCGCCCGGCGAGGCCGCACGCAGCGTGATGGAGTCGACGTTCGTCAACGAGATCGGCTCGTGCGCCCACCAGTCATCGGTTTCGATGAACCCGATGTTCAGGCCGCCACCGGCCGTGTCGCCGGTCGTCTCGGTCTGCACGCCGGGGTCGCCGGCGCTCGTGGAGCCCTCGAGGCGTCCGGTCGACGTGAAGAACTCCGACTGGAGCAGCTTCGGCTGCAGGATCTGCAGGTCGTTCGCCGTCAGCGGGACGCCCGCGGCGCCGCCGTCGTCGGTGTACATCGCCTCGACCACCCAGAAGATGTTCGACTCGATGCCGTGGCCCTCGTCGCGCGCCGTCTGGAGCGTGCCCTCGCAGCCCGTGAGCTCCTCCATGGGGTGTGCGTGCGAGTCGTGGCCGAGCGAGGTGAACAGGGTGACGTTCTCGCACGTGACCACCCCGTCGGGGTCGTCGACCGCGATCTCGTACTTGACCTGGTCGCCCCACTCGAAGAAGCCGCCGTTCTCGGGGAACGTGATCGAGACGGTCGGGGCCTGGTTGCCCACGACGATCGACACGTTCGCCACACCCACGGCACCGGCCTCGTCCGTCGCGACGAGCTGAGCGGTGTAGCTGCCGTTCTCGGTGTACGTGTGCACCGGGTTCGCCTCGGTGGACGGCGCGGAGCCGTCGCCGAAGGTCCACTGCAGCGTGACCGGGTCGCCGGCCGGGTGGCGCGTGCCCTCCGAGGAGAACTGCACCGTCAGCGGTGCGGCACCGCTCGTGACGTCCGCGCTCGCGCGGGCGATCGGGGCGGGGTCGCCCTGGACGTAGTTGACCTTGTAGACACCGCTCGAGTCGTTGTTCCCGCCGAAGCCGGAACCCCAGTCGATGACGTACAGCGCTCCGTCGGGCCCGAAGTCGAAGTCCATGGGCCGGTCGAATCCGGCCGACGGGTCGAGGACCTTCGGGAGCACGCGGTTGATGTCGACGACGTCGTCGCGCTTCTCCCCGTCGAGCTGGAACGAGTAGACCTTGCCCTGGTTCCACTCACCGAACAGGGCCTTGCCGTCCCAGTACTCCGGCCACTTGACGTCCGACTCGAGCTCGGGGTCGTAGTCGTACACCGGCCCGCCCATGGGCGCACCGCCGCCGCCGATCTCCGGGAAGCTCGGGTTGCCCCCGTAGCCGTACCAGACCTCGGCCTCGATCGCCGCGGGCAGCTGCTGCAGGCCCGTGTTGTTGGGCGAGCTGTTGACCACGCCCGCCGCGCAGCCGAAGGCAGCGCCGGACTGCCCCGTGGCGAAGTTGTAGTCGATGTAGTCGTTGTTCGCGCCCGTGCAGTACGGCCAGCCGTAGAAGCCCGGGTCGCTCACGACGTTCCACTCGACGGTGCCCGCCGGGCCGCGCGTCGCGCTGGCGCTGCCGGCGTCCGGACCGTAGTCCCCGACGAGCACGTTGCCGGTCGAGGGGTCCACCCCGATGCGGAACGGGTTGCGGAAGCCCATGGCGAAGACCTCGGGCTTCGTCTGCGCCGTGCCGGGCGCGAACATGTTCCCCTCGGGGATCGTGTACGTGCCGTCGTCCTCCGGGTGGATCCGCAGGACCTTGCCGCGCAGGTCGTTCGTGTTGGCCGACGTGCGCTGCGCGTCGAAGTTCTGCTGTCCCGTGCGCTCGTCGATCGGCGCGTAGCCGCCCGACTCGAACGGGTTGGTGTTGTCACCGGTGACGACGAGCAGGTTGCCCTCGGCGTCGAAGACCATGTCGCCACCCGCGTGGCAGCACGTCTCGCGCTGCGTCGGGATCTTGAGCACGGCCTTCTCGGACGCGAGGTCGACCGTCTTGGCCGTCGCGTCGTAGTCGAAGCGCGAGACCCGGTTGTGCGGGCCGTCCGCCCCGACGTCCTCTGGCGACCAGAAGAGGTACACCCAGCCGTTGGTCGCGAAGTCGGGGTCGAGCACGACGCCCGTCAGCCCGTCCTCGTTGGCCTGCGTGACCGACAGCGTCGCCGCCGTCGTGGTCTGGTTCGTGGCCGGGTCGATGACCCGCACGCGCCCGTCACGCTCGACGTAGAAGACCGTCCCGTCCGGGGCGACGTCGAGCATCATCGGGTTCGCGGTGTTCTCGTCGAGCGGGACCATCTCGTAGCTGTCGCTCTGCGTGGCGTTGCAGTCCGAGGGGACGACGCCCGCCGCGGTCTGGATGCCGCCCAGCAGGTGCTGGAGGAACTCCGGCTCGGCGTACGACTCGTCGGTGTGCCCACCGCCGGAGTACCACGAACGACCGCCGTCGTAGACCTGGCACCAGGCGATCGGGTGGTCGGCGCCCATGGCGCCCGATCCGGCGTCGTACGACGTCTCGTCGAGGCTCGCGAGCACGTGCACGGTGTCGCGCGGGTTCTCCCGGTAGTTGTACCACTCGTCGAACCGGTCCCAGCGCGCCGGGAGGTGTGCGGTGGACTCGTGGGCGTGGTCCTCGACCTTGACGGTCGCGTCCTGGTTCTGGGGGTGAGCGCTGAAGTACGCGCCGACCAGGTCCCCGTACCAGGGCCAGTCGTACTCGGTGTCGGACGCCGCGTGGATGCCCGCGTACCCGCCGCCGTTCTGGATGTAGCGCTCGAACGCGGCCTGCTGGTCGTCGTTGAGGACGTCACCGGTCGTGGACAGCCACACGACGGCGTCGTACTGCGCGAGGTTGTCGTCAGTGAACGCCCCCGCGTCCTCGGTGGCAGTGACACCGAAACCGTTGTCGGCACCGAGCTGGGTGATGGCGGCGATCCCCGCGGGGATCGAGCCGTGCCGGAAACCGGCGGTCTTGCTGAAGACGAGCACGTCGAACGGGACGGTGTCGGCGGCTTCGGCGACAGGTGCCGCCTGGACGCCCGAGGGCGCCGGTGCGGCTGTCGCCGACGTCGCCGCCGCCATGGTCAGGGGTAGAGCGACCGCCGCCGCGGCGAGAGCCGCGACCGTGCGCCTCATGGCGAGCGATCCTCCTAGCACGTTTCTCACAAGGTCTCCTCGTCGAGATGGGGAACTGTGCAGCGCTCCGCCGGGTCGGCGCCATCGGCCTGCCGTCCGTCCCGGGCTCGTTCGGCGGAAGGTCACGTGCTCCGCCGGGCACCTCAAACGCCGCGTACGACGCGCGGTCCGACCTCCTCTCGCCGGTACTGTCGCCGGAACGGCCGCCGGACGCGCGACTGTGCGTGCCCGACGACCGTACCTGTGTCGATCGACCGCTAGGGCTCGACCCAGCCGCCCGACGCCGCGCTGCGCTCGACGGCGTCGAGCACGCGCTGGACGACGAGCCCGTCGGCGAACGTCGGTGCGGGCTGCGTCCCGGCCGCGATCCCCTCGACCAGGTCGACGACCTGGTGGGTGAACGCGTGCTCGTACCCGAGCCCGTGACCTGCCGGCCACCAGCGCCCGACGTACGCGTGCTGCGGCTCCGTGACGACGATCCGCCGGAAGCCCGCGACGGCCGGGTCGTCCGCGGCGTCGAAGAAGTGCAGGACGTTCATGTCCTCGAAGTCGAAGGCGAACGAGCCCTTCGACCCGTTGACCTCGAGGCGGATCGAGTTCTTGCGCCCGTAGGCGAACCGGGTCGCCTCGAAGGTCCCGATTCCCCCGCCGGACAGCCGCGCGAGGAAGATCGCCGCGTCGTCGACCGTGACCGGCCCGCGCTCGGCACCGCCCTGGCCGGACAGCCCGGCGAAGTCCGTCGCGACGGGTCGTTCGGTCACGAAGGTCTCGAGCAGACCCGAGACGCTCGTGATCCGCTCGCCCGTGATGAACTGCGCGAGGTCGATGACGTGCGCACCGATGTCACCGAGCGCGCCGCTGCCGGCCTTGGTCTTGTCGAGCCGCCACGACAGCGGCGCGTCCTCGTCGGCGATCCAGTCCTGGAGGTACTGGGCACGCACGTGCCGGATCGTCCCGATGCGCCCGTCCGCGACGAGCTGACGTGCGAGCTGGATCGCCGGGACACGACGGTAGGTGAAGCCCACCATGGCGACCTGGCCGCGCGCGGCGGCCACCTCGGCGACCGCGACCATCTTCTCGGCCTCGGCCACCGTGTTCGCGAGCGGCTTCTCGCACAGCACGTGCTTGCCCGCCTCGAGCGCGGCGATCGCGATCTCGGCGTGCGTGTCACCGGGCGTGCAGACGTCGACCAGGTCGACGTCGTCCCGCGCGACGAGCGCCTGCCAGCTCGTCTCCGTGGACTCCCAGCCGAGGCGCTGGGCCGCTGCAGCCAGCGCCTCCGGGTTGCGCCCGCCGAGCACCCGCATGCGCGGGTCGAGGGGGAGGTCGAAGAATCGGGGGGCGGTCCGCCAGGCCTGCGAGTGCGCTGCCCCCATGAACGAGTACCCGACCATGCCGACGCCGAGCTGCGCGGCGTTGCTTGTTGCCATGACGTTCCTTCCGTGCGCGTGACGTGCGCGTGACGTACGCGCGCCCGCGGTCCGGCCGGGTGGTGACCCGGGCGGACCGCGGGCGCGATCCGCATGCTTGCTGCGTGCTGAGGCGAGGTCAGCGGGTCCGTCAGGACTCGAACGCGGTGGGCAGGTACTGCTCGACGTTCTCCTCGGTGACGACCGGCGCGAAGAGCTGGACCGTACGCGGCACGCCCGACGACGCGAGGTCGCTCATGTTCTTCTCGTGCGCGACGAGGCGGGCGAGCTTGATGCCGTCCGCCGCCTGGGTCGACGGGTAGACGACCGTCGCCTGCAGCACCGAGTCACCGGCCTGGATGTGCTCCATGACCTGCTTCGAGCCGGCGCCGCCGACCATGAAGAACTCGTCGCGGCCCGCGTTCTCGATCGCCTGCAGGACGCCGACGCCCTGGTCGTCGTCGTGGTTCCAGATGGCGTCGATCTGCGGCGCGGCCTGGAGCAGGTTGGCCGTCGCGGCCTCGCCACCCTGGACCGTGAAGTCCGCGGCGACGCGGTTGTCGACGTCGAGGCCGCAGTCGGACAGCGCGTCCTCGAATCCCTGGCTGCGGTCCTGCGTGAGCGGGAGCGAGTCGATGCCCGCGATCTCCGCGACGACGGCGTCAGGGTTGTCACCGAGCTGCTCGCAGATGTACGTGCCGGCGCTCACGCCCATGCCGTAGTTGTCGCCGAGGACCGTGGCGCGAGACGCGAACGGGCTGGAGAACTCGCGGTCGACGTTGATGACGGGGATGCCGGCCTCCATGGCCTGCGTCGCGACGTCGGTGAGCGCCGCGCCGTCGAACGGCAGGAGCACGATGGCGTCCACGCCGTCGTTGATGAAGCCCTCGATCTGGCTGATCTGGACCGAGACGTCGTTCGTGCCCTCCGCGACCCGGAGCTCGACGTCCTCATAGTTCTCCGCCTCGGCCTTGGCGGCCGCCGAGATGGCACCCATCCAGCCGTGGTCGGCCGCCGGGGCCGAGAAACCGATGACGACCTCGTCGCCCGGGGCGTCGTTGTCGGAGACCGCCTGGTTGGTCCCGCCGCCGTCGCCCTCGGCCGTGTCCTCCTCGGCCGGGGTGTTCGAGGTGCAGGCCGTGGCGATCAGCGCGATCGACGCGGCGGAGACGGTCGCGAGCGTGATGCGGCGACGGAGGGTGGTACGTGCGGACATGGGATCTCCTTCGATGCTGTCCTGCGAGGGGAAACTTTTCCGGGAGCAGGTGGTGCGGGTGGTTACGGGGTCATGACCGGGCGGCGGCGCGGGGCCGACGCTCGGCGTGCTAGGTCCTCGGTCGGGCGATGCGCTGCTGGAGCAGCACCGCGGCGACGATGATGACGCCCTTGGCGATGGCCTGGACGGAGCTGTCGAGGTTGTTGAGGATGAAGACGTTGGTGAGCGTCGTGAAGATGAGGACGCCCAGGACCGTGCCGACGATCGTGCCCCGGCCCCCGGCCAGGAGCGTGCCGCCGACGACGACGGCCGCGATCGCGTCGAGCTCGAGGAGCGTGCCGTTGGTCGACGAGCCGGCACCCGTACGGGCGAGGATCATGACCCCGGCGATGCCGGCGGTGAGGCCGCACAGCGCGTACACGTACACGAGGTGCCGCTTGACGTTGATCCCCGCGAGCCGCGCCGCCTCGGGGTTGCCGCCGACGGCGACCGTCCGGCGGCCGAACGTCGTCCGGTTGAAGAGGAACCAGCCCAGCACGGCGACGACGGCGAAGATCCAGACGATCTTGGGCACCCCGAGCAGGTCTCCCTCGAACGTGTTCTCGAACGAGGCCACCTCGACGATCTGCGTCTGGCGCTGCGCGATGATCTCCGCGAGGCCACGCGCCGCGATGAGCATCGCGAGCGTGGCGATGAAGGCCACCACGTTCCCGTAGGCGATGATCACCCCGTTGATGAGCCCGGCACCCACACCCACGGCGAGCGCGCACAGGACCATGACGATCCAGCCGTACTGGTCGGCCATCTGCTGCGTCGCGAGCGTGGTGGCCCACACCGACGCGAGGCCGAGCACCGAGCCGACCGAGAGGTCGATGCCCCCGGTCGTGACGACGAACGTCATGCCGATGCTCACCACGCCGAGGACCGCGCCCAGGCTCAGGATGGTCATGAGGTTGTTGACGCTCGCGAAGCGCTCCCCCGCCGTCGCGAACCCCACCACGCACAGCAGCAGCAGGGCTACGACGAGACCGACGTTCCGGCCCGCGGCCCCGGACAGGATCCCGCTACGTCGACGTTCGCCCGCCGCCCTCTCGACTCGCGCCGACTCGTCGGCGTCTGGCTTCTTCGCCGGCATCTGGGCCGACACCTGCTGCTCGCTCACGCGACACTTCCTTCCATGACCATGTCGAGCACCTGGTGCTCGTCGATCGAGCTCGAGGGCCCCTCGTGCACGACGCGACCCTCGGAGACGACGAGGACGCGGTCGGCGAGGCCGAGGACTTCGGGGATCTCGCTGGACACGACGACGACGGCGGCGCCCTCGTCGGCGAGCCGGCGGATGAGGGCGTAGATCTCGGCGCGCGCGCCGACGTCGACGCCGCGTGTGGGCTCGTCGAGGAGCAGGACGCGGCAGCCGTGGACGAGCCAGCGGGCGAGCATCGCCTTCTGCTGGTTGCCGCCCGACAGGGTGCGGATCGGGCGGTCGACACCGGCGGGGCGCAGCTCGAGCGAGTCGGCCTGCTCCTTGGCGGCGGCGCGCTCGGCCCCCTCGTCGAGGAGGCCGAAGCGTGCGAAGCGCGCGAACGTCGAGAGGGTGACGTTGCGGTAGACCGGCTCGTCGAGCAGCAGCCCCTGGCTCTTGCGCTCCTCGGGCGCGAGCCCGATCCCGGCGTCCACGGCAGCGGCCACGGAACCGGGGCGCAGCTTCTTGGAGTCGACGGTGACGGTGCCCGCCGTCGCGCGGCGCGCCCCGTAGATCGTCTCGATGATCTCGGACCGGCCCGCCCCGACGAGGCCGGCGAAGCCGACGATCTCTCCTGCGCGGACCTGCACGCTCACGTCGGCGAACGTGCCGCGCAGCGAGAGTCCCTGGACGTCGAGGACGACGGGTGCTTCCTCGGCGAGCTCGGAGGCGTCGGGGAAGACGTACTCGACGGAGCGCCCGGTCATGAGGGTGATGAGCTTCGACGTCGGGGTCTCGGAGACCGGGAGGTTCTGGGCGACGGTCTGGCCGTCCTTGAGGACGGTGATGCGGTCCCCGATCTCCCGGATCTCCTCGAGCCGGTGCGAGATGTAGACGACGGCGACGCCTGCGGCCGTCAGCTCCTTGACGACGCGGAAGAGGTTCGCGACCTCCTCGGAGTCGAGCACCGCGGACGGCTCGTCCATGATGATGACGCGCGCGTCGTGCGACAGGGCGCGCGCCATCGAGACGATCTGCTTGCCGGCCGCGGACAGGTGCCCGACCTCCTGGTTGGGCGAGACCTCCGAGTGCCCGAGACGCTTGAGCAGCGCCCGCGTCTGGCGGACGGCCTCGCGGCGCTGGGAGAAGCCGGCGGTCGCGAGCTCGTGGCCGAGGTACACGTTCTCCGCGACGGTCAGCCCGTCCACGACGTCGAGCTCCTGGTACATCGTCGCGACACCGTGCCGCAGCGCGGCGACGGGGTCGGAGATGGTGATGGGCTCGCCGTCGAGCAGGATGTGCCCTTCGGTGGGTTGGTGCGCGCCGGAGAGGACCTTGATGAGCGTCGACTTGCCGGCGCCGTTCTGCCCGAGTAGGCAGTGGACCTCGCCGGGAAGGATCTCGAGGTCCACCCCGTCGAGCGCCCGGGCTCCGGGGAAGACCTTGACGATGCCCTGCATCTGCAGGAGCGGCTGGGTGGGGTCTGCAGTGACCATGTCGGCGAACCTAACCGACCTTTTGCCGAGCGTCAATCAGAAGTTCCGGTTCTTCTGCCATCGTTACCTCTCTGAAACCTACAAAAGCCGGTCGGCGTTGAGAGGTTGCGTCCGCATCTCCGCCGAGGAAGGCTTCGCCGTGCCGGTGGGCGGTTCGCCCTGAGGGCTTGAGCAGGTGAGGTCGTCGGTCGGAGCACGGAAGGCGTCTGGGGAGTCGTTCCGGTAGGGCGTCGCACGCCCGGACGGAGGCTCGGCCTCGAACCTCGAACTTCTGGCGACGTCGATGTCGCCACACGAGGGACGGTAGGGTACCTTTTGGCGATCGTCAAGCAAAAGCCGATGACTCGTCCGTCTCGACGGACGACCGACGAGAGGCTCCGTGATTCACTGTGCCCATGGAGGAACTGCTCAAGTTCGCGCCCCGTCCCACGGGCGCCGGCGACATGTTCCAGCTGCTCCGGGACGGTCAGCCGCGCACGCGCGCCGACCTCGCATCGATCACGGGGCAGGCCCGGTCGACCATCGCCGCGCGCATCGACCTGCTGATGGCCGCGGGCCTCATCGCGCCCGCCGGTGAGGCGAGCTCGACCGGCGGTCGCCCGCCCGTGACCTTCGCCTTCAGCCCGGAGGCCCGCGTCGTGCTCGCCGTCGACCTCGGCGCGACCCACGCCCGCCTCGCCGTCACCGACCTCGCGTCGAACGTCCTCGCGGAGACGGACGCGGCGCTCGCGATCGCGGACGGCCCGGACGTCGTCCTGTCCTGGGTCGTCGAGACCGGCGAGAAGCTCGTCGCGACGACCGGACGCACGATCGACGACCTCGTGAGCGTCGGCGTGGGTCTGCCCGGCCCGGTCGAGCACTCGACCGGACGCCCGATCAACCCGCCGATCATGCCCGCGTGGGACGACGTCGACGTGCCGGGCATCCTCGCGAAGCACTTCCACGCCGCCGTCCTCGTCGACAACGACGTGAACATCATGGCCCTCGGCGAGCACCGCACCGCATGGCCCGACGTCACGGACATGCTGTTCGTCAAGGTCGCCACGGGCATCGGCTCCGGCATCATCGCCGACGGCGAGCTGCGCCGCGGCGCGCAGGGGGCCGCCGGGGACATCGGGCACGTCGCCGTCCCGAGCGCCGCGGACGTCCCGTGCCGCTGCGGGAACGTCGGCTGCCTCGAGGCCGTCGCGAGCGGCCAGGCCGTCGCTGCCGCGCTCACCGCGGCCGGGCTCGGGGCCGCCACGAGCGCCGACGTCGTCGCGCTCGTCCGAGCCGGGGACCTCACCGCGAGCCAGGCCGTGCGCCAGGCCGGCCGGGACATCGGTTCCGTGCTCGCCGCGTGCGTGAGCCTGCTCAACCCGTCGCTCATCGTCATCGGCGGCATCGTCGCCGAGGCGGGCGAGCACCTCATCGCCGGCATCCGCGAGATCGTGTACCAGCGTTCGCTGCCCCTGGCGACCCAGCACCTGCGCATCGTCACGTCGCAGGCGCGCGGCCAGGCCGGCGTCCTCGGTGCGAGCGCCATGGCCGTCGATCACGTACTCTCGCCCGCAGCGATCGACGCCCTCATCGCCTGAGGTCGCCGCAGCCAGGTCCGGGCGCGGTCCCGGGCCCTCCGCACAAGTGTGACGAAGCACGAAGGAGGACTTCATGACCGAGCGGGACCGTCGAGCGCTCGTGGTCCGGGGTGGCTGGCCCGGGCACGCACCCGAGGAGGCCGCCGAGCTGTTCGTCCCGTTCCTCGAGGCGTCCGGCTACGACGTGACCCTCGAAGGGTCGCTCGAGGCGTACGCCGACTCGACGTTCATGGCGGAGATCGACCTCGTCGTGCAGTGCTGGACGATGGGCGAGATCCTCCCCGACGAGATGCGCGGGCTGCGGACCGCCGTCGCGAACGGCACGGGCTTCGCGGGCTGGCACGGCGGCATCGTCGACTCGTTCCGCCTCGCGACCGACTACCTGCAGATGGTCGGGGGCCAGTTCGCCGCGCACGCGCACGACCTCCTCGACCACACGATCGACATCGTGCCCGAGCGCGCCGAGCACCCGATCGTCGCCGGGATCAACTCGATCTCCCTGCACTCCGAGCAGTACTGGGTGCTCGCGGACTCGTACAACGAGGTCCTCGCGACGACGACGATCATGCCGCGCGACGGCGACCCCTGGCACGAGCCGGTCGTCTCCCCCGCCGTGTGGACCCGGCAGTGGGGAGCCGGGCGGATCTTCGTCTGCGCCGCCGGGCACCAGCTCGCCGACCTCGAGATACCGCCCGTCCGGACCATCGTCGAGCGCGGCATCCTCTGGGCGAGCCGCTGACGCCACCTGAGGTCGTCGCCGCCCCGCGGCCCCGCGGCGGCACCCGTCAGGGCAGGGCCGCCGCGAGGTAGGAGACGACGGCGCGGCGCAGCTCCTCCTCGAACGCCCCGCGCTCGTCGTCGGGCGCGTCCGCGACGAGCGGCATCATGCCCCTCACGACCTGGATCGTGACGACGGCGACCCTCCGGATCGTCTCCGGGTCCGCACCGGGCGAACGCAGCGCGAGGAGCGCCGTCACCCGGCCCTCGGTCGCGGCGTGCAGGGGTGCGGTCGCCTCGCGCAGCGCCGGCGGCATGTCGGTGCGCGCGAACAGCGCCTTGAACCCGTGGTGCTGGGCGTTGAACGCGACGAGGGGGGCGAGGACGCGCTCGACGAGGGTGTCGAGCGGCGCCGCGACGAGGTCGACCCCCTCGAACGCCTTCTCCTGCACGGCACGCAGCGCGGTCGTGTAGTGGGTCGTGAGCGCCCCCACGACCTCGTCCTTGCTGCGGAAGAACTGGTACAGCGAGCCGGGCGAGATCTCGGCCTCGCGCGCGATCGCGTTCGTCGTCGTGCCCTCGTAGCCGTCCCGGGCGAGCACCCTCGCGGCCGCTGCGAGGATCTGCTCGATCCGCCGCTCGCCCCGCGCCTGACGTCGCACCGCCTGCGCCATCCCGTCGCCCTCCTGGCACACCCTCGACAAACACGAGCATTCACTCGTATTCTCGCTCGCACAGAACGCGAGCGATCGCTCGCGTTGACGCTACCACGCACGCCCTGGAGGCACCGTGATCGTCCGCTTCGTCACCCGCAGCCCTCGGCTCGTCGTCACGCTCGCCGCACTCCTGCTCGTCGCCCTCGGTGCCGTCGCGGCCGGGACCCTCGACGCGCTCTCCCTGAACCGGTACGAGGCACCTGGCTCCGAGTCCGTGGCCGCGCGCTCCGCCCTCGCCGACCTCGGCACGGGGACCCCGAACGTCGTCCTGCTCGTCGAGGCCACGGGCGGCACGATCGACGACCCCGAAGTCGCGCGGGCCGCGACCGCGCTGGCCCATGACCTCGCCGCACAGCCGGGCGTCGGAGACGTCTGGTCGGCCTGGAGCCCCGGCGCGCCGTCCACGCTCGCGAGCGAGGACCGCACGTCCGGCCTCGTGCTCGCCTGGGCCCCCGGGGACGCCGACCACGTGCGCGGGACGGTGCTGCCCGCGCTCGAGCGGGAGGTCGTCGATCCCGTCCGGGCCGCCGGGACCGTCGACGTGACGCTCGGCGGCGGGGACGAGGTGTTCCGCGTCGTCGCCGAGCAGGCGCGCACGGACTTCCTGCGCGCGGAGCTGATCGTCCTGCCCCTCGTCGGGCTCCTGCTGTGGGCGGTCTACCGCCGCCTGGCCCCCGCGCTCGCGACCCTCGCGACCGGGGTCCTCGCCGTCGTCGGTGCGCTCGCGCTCCTGCGCGTCGCCACGACCTTCACCGAGATCTCGACCTTCGCCTCGAACATCGCGTTGGTCATGGGCATCGGGCTGGGCGTCGACTACGGGCTCTTCGTGGTCTACCGCCAGCGCGAGGAGCTGCGTGCCGGGCACGACGTGCGCGCGGCGACCGTCGCCACCCTCCGCGGCGCCGGGCGCACCGTGCTGTTCAGCGGGGTGACCGTCGCCGCGTCCCTCGCGGTGCTGCTCGTCTTCCCCTTCCCGTTCCTGTCGTCGTTCGCCTACGCGGGGGTGGCCGTCGTCGCCGCGGCGGTGCTCGCGTCCGTCGTCGTGCTCCCGGCGATCCTCCTCCTCCTCGGGGGCCGCGTGCTGCGCCGGTCGGAGGGCCGCCCCGGACCTGCCGGCCGAGGCGAAGGGCGGCGATGGGCGCGGCTGGCGGCGGGCGTCATGCGGCGGCCGGTGCTCACGGGTGGTGCCGGCGTCGTCGTCCTCCTGCTGCTGGGCGCACCGGCGCTCGGCATCACCTTCGGTGCGCCCGACGACCGCGTCCTCGCCGGCGATCACGCGGTCCGCACGATGTACGACACCGTGCGAGCCGACTACGCGACCGAGGAGGCCGACGCCGTGCAGGTCGTCCTGCCGGACGCTGTCCCGGCCACCTCGAGCGAGGACCTCGCGGACTACGCCGCCCGGCTGTCCGCACTCCCCGGGGTCCAGCGGGTCGACGCCGCGCCCGGCGCGTTCGTCGACGGGGCCGTCGTCGGTCCCCCGGGCCCCGAGGGTCCGACCCGGTTCGCCCCGCCGGGCGCCGCCGGGACCTGGCTCTCGGTCCTGCCGACCGGCGAGCGGCTCACCGCCGACCCCACGGGCCTCGTCGCCGCCGTCCGCGCCGTCGACGTCCCCGACGGCCTCAGCGACCGCCTCGTGGGTGGCTCCCCCGCCGAGCTCACGGACTACCGCGACGGCGTGGTCGAGCGGCTGCCGCTCGTCGCGGCGCTCATCGCCGTCGTGACGTTCGCGGTGCTGCTCCTCATGACCGGCTCCGTGGTCGCGCCGCTCAAGGCGATCGTGCTCAACCTCCTGAGCCTCTCGGTGATGTTCGGGGTGCTGGTCTGGGGCTTCCAGGAGGGCGGGCTCTCCTGGCTCCTGGGGTTCGAGCCCACCGGGACCATCGAGCCCAGCATCCCGCTGCTGATGTTCTGCATCGCGTACGGGCTGTCCATGGACTACGAGGTGTTCCTCCTCGCGCGCATCAAGGAGGACTACGACCGCACCGGCGACGTCGTCGGGTCGGTGCCACGCGGCATCGCGCGCTCGGCCCCGCTGGTGTCCGCCGCCGCGCTCGTGCTCGCCGCATCCTTCGCGGTGTACGCGACGAGCGAGGTGACGTTCCTCCAGCAGCTCGGGATCGGGATGGCGCTCGCGGTGCTCGTCGACGCGACCATCGTGCGCGGGGTGCTCCTGCCCGCGTTCATGCGGCTCGCCGGTCGCGCGAACTGGTGGGCACCCGCACCCCTCGCGCGCTGGCACTGGCGGCTCGGCCTGGGCGAGAGCCGCGTGGCCGACGGCGCGACGCTCCCGGCTCCCGGTGAGCGACCGGCCGACCCGGTCCGCGCGCTCTGAACCGGTGCGGGCTCGGGTGGCGCGCGGGTCACCGTGGTCGCCCGAGCCGCGACGGTCCCTACACTCGGCGCGTGACGTCCTTCCGCAGTCTGCTCGCCTACCTCATCACTCCTCTGGCGTCGGACGACGTCCCGGATCTCGCCGTGCTCGCGGACCTCGTGCGCGGCGCGGTGGCCGCCGGGGTCGACGGCATGGTCGTGCTCGCCTCGTCCGGTGCGGGGGTGTCGTTCGACGACGGCGAGCGCGACGCCGTCGTGCGGGCGGCGGTCGAGGCAGGCGCCACGACCGGCCGACGTGTCCCCGTGCACGTCGCCGTGAGCGGCACCTCGACGCGCGAGGTCGTGGCACGGGGGCGCGCCGCGCAGGACGGCGGCGCGGACGGGCTCGTGCTGGCGCCGTTCTCGTACCTCCCGCTGGACGAGCGCGAGGTCGTGGCGCTCTTCGAGGCCGTCGCGGACGCGGTCGACCTGCCGGTCTGCTACTACAACCGGAGTGTGCAGACCGCGTACGACCTGACGCCCGACGCGCTCGCCCGGCTCGCGCGGAGCACGACCGTGACCGCGGTGAAGGACCCGGCGTCGACGCCCGCACGACCGACCGGTCGCGTCGCCGAGCTGCGCGCGGCCACCGCGGGCCTCGGCGTGAGCGTCGGCCTCAGCGGTGACCCCTCGCTCGTCGGCGTGGCCGAGCCCGCCGACGCGTGGCACACCGGCCTCGCGGGCCTCGTCCCCGCGCAGTACGTGGCGCTGCGCCGCGCGCGGGCCGACGACACCGCGCCGGACCCGGCCACCGCAGCCTGGCTGCGCGACCTCACCGGTGTGCTCGCCACGCTTCGGCCCGTGAGCGGCTTCCACGCACTCGCGAACCTCCTCGGCGTGCCGACGGCTCCCCCGCGCGGCCCGTCGCTGCCCGTCCCGCCTGACGGCGTCGCGCGGCTGCGTGAGCTCGTCGCCCGGCGTCCTGCCGCAGAGGCGGCGCCGTGACACGGCGCGAGCCTCCCGTGGCGGGAACCTGGCGCGCTTGACCGCTGCCCGCGCAACCGCCCGCGGTGTCGGGCCTGGGTGGCCGGCGTGGGCGGCGTGCTCGGGCTGCCGCGCCGTCACCGTGGTCGTTCGTCCTCGCTCCACGTGCGCGACTCTGACGCCCTTAGCACACCACCCACCCCGACCCTGCCTCGTCCCACCTCGACCGGTCCACGCACGTCAGGTTCCGCGGGTCACTCCACCGGCCGCCCCGCACGACGGCAGGTCGTGCACGGTGCACGACGGCAGGTGGTGCACAGTTCGGCAGCTCGAGGTGCCGATCGAGCACGCGTCGTGCCGAACCGTCTGTCCTCCGCGGCTCGGGCGGTGACGCTCACGACGGGCGGTGGGGTCGTGCATGGGCGAAGGGCAGGACGAGCGGTGGGAAGGACCCGGGCGATCTCGTCGAGCGGCACTGTTGGCCGCTCGTCCGTCACGTCGTCGTCTAGCGGTCGTCGAGCACTACGCGCGGTCTGCGGCTCAGTCCTCCGGGTTCTCGTTCTCCGCCTCGCCCGCGGCACCGACGAGGTCCGCGACGGCGGCCGGGCCGCCCTCGAGCAGCGCGACGAAGCCCTCCTCGCCGAGGATCGGGAGGCCGAGGTCGCGTGCCTTGGTCTCCTTGGAGCCGGCGTTCTCGCCGACGACGACGTAGTCGGTCTTCTTCGAGACCGACCCCGACGCCTTGCCGCCGGCCGCGATCACGGCCTCCTTGGCGCCGTCGCGGCTGAAGCCCTCGAGCGAACCGGTGACGACGACCGTCAGGCCGGCGAGCGGACCGGCGGGCTCCTGGCGCGCGCCCGGACCCGGGTGGTCGGGGATCTCGAACCGCACGCCGGCGGCGCGCCAGCGGTCCACGATCTCGACGTGCCAGTCGACCGTGAACCACTCGACCACCTGGTCCGCGATGACCGGCCCCACACCCTCGACCGCGGCGAGCTCGTCGCGCGTCGCGGCACGGATCGCGTCGAGCGAGCCGAACCAGTCCGCGAGCGCGCGTGCCGCGACCGGCCCGACGTGCCGGATGTTGAGGCTCACGAGGATGCGCCACAGGTCCTTGGTCTTCGCGAGCTCGAGCTCCTCGACGAGCTTCGTCGCGTTCGTCGACGCCTCGAAGAGAGGCTCCCCCGCCTCGACCGCCTCGCGCTCCGCGGCCTTGGACAACTTGCGCTTCTTGCGGAACGGCCATACGGACTTCACGGTCGCCGTCGAGCCGTCGGGCATCGTGATCTCGGCGGGCTCGCCCGTGCCGTCGTAGGGGCGCGGCAGGCCGGTCTCGGAGTCTCGGACCACGACGCGGATCGGGACGAGCTGCCCGACGCTCAGGTCGAACAGCCCGGCCTCGGTCGGCAGCGGCGGCTCCGCGGGCTCGAGCGGCTGGGTCAGCGCGGCGGCGGTGACCTCGCCCAGCACCTCGACGTCGAGCCCACCGCGCGACCCGACGTGCTCGACGCGGCCGCGCACCTGCGCCGGGCACGACCGGGCGTTGGGGCACCGCAGGTCGACGTCGCCCTCCTTCATGGGGCGCAGGGGCGTCCCGCACTCCGGGCAGTACGCGGGCATGACGAAGTCCTCGCGCGGGTACCCGTCGTCCGCGAGCGCCGCGACGGGACCGAGGATCTCCGGGATGACGTCCCCGGCCTTGCGCAGCACGACCATGTCGCCGATGCGCACACCCTTGGCCCGGACGACGTCCTGGTTGTGCAGCGTGGCCTGTCGCACCGTGCTGCCGGCGACCTTGACCGGCTCCATGACCGCGTACGGCGTCGCGCGTCCGGTCCGGCCCACGCCCACCTGGATCGCGAGAAGCCGGGTGTTCACCTCCTCGGGCGGGTACTTGTACGCGATCGCCCAGCGCGGCGCGCGGCTCGTCGCGCCGAGCCGTCGCTGCAGCGCGAGCTCGTCGACCTTGACGACGATGCCGTCGAGCTCGTGCTCGATGTCGTGCCGGTGCTCGCCGAAGTACGCGATGCGTTCCATGACCTCGTCGAGGCCCCGCACCACCCGGTTGTGGGGCGAGACGGGCACGCCCCACTGCTCGAGCAGCGCGTAGGCGTCGGACTGCCGCTCGAGCTCGGCGTGCTGACCCCGTTCCCACTGCAGCGCGCCGACGCCGTGGGCGTACATCCGCAGGTTGCGGCTCGCGGTCACGGCGGGGTCCTTCTGCCGCAGCGACCCGGCCGCGGTGTTGCGCGGGTTCGCGTACGGGTCCTGACCGGCGGCCACCAGCCTCTCGTTGAGGGCCGCGAAGTCCGACACCCCCATGAACACCTCGCCCCGGACCTCGATGACGTCCGGGTGGGTCCCCGGGTCTCCCCCGAGCCGCTGGGGGATCGACGTGATCGTCCGGACGTTCGCCGTCACGTCCTCCCCGGTGCGTCCGTCGCCGCGCGTCGCGGCCCGCACGAGCCGCCCCTTCTCGTAGAGCAGCGCGATCGCGAGGCCGTCGATCTTCACCTCGCACAGGTACTCGACGCCGGCGTCCGCGCCGACCCCGAGGTCGCGGTGGACGCGTGCCGCCCACGCCGCGAGGTCCTCCTCGCTGAAGGCGTTGTCGAGGGAGAGCATCGGCTCGAGGTGCTGAACGGTCGCGAAGCCTGCGGCGGCGCGCCCGCCGACGCGCTGCGTCGGCGACTCGGGCGTCTGGAGCGCGGGATGCGCGGCCTCGAGCGCCTGCAGCTCGTGCATCCGGGCGTCGTACTCGGCGTCGGACGAGACCGGCTGGTCCTCCTCGTAGTACGCCCGCTGGTCCGCCTCGATCTGCGCGACGAGCTCGGCCCAGCGGCGCTGCGCGCCCGCCTCGTCGAGCTCGGCGGCCGACGTGGCCTCGGTCTGGGGCCCCGTCGCGGCAGGTGTGGTCGGGGCGGACGTCGCGGGGGTGCTCTCGCTCACCGGGACATCATCGCGCGGACCGCCGACATCCGCCGTCCTCGGCCGGGGCCCGGCGCCCGTATCACCGTGCGGCTGCGGGCACGACCCGCTCACTCCCACCCGTGGGACGCGTCCTCGTGCATCGGCGGGCACGTGCCGCCCGGCTCGATCACGGCCTCGAAGTGCCACAGCTCGTTCGCGTAGGTGCGGCACAGGCCGAAGTCGGCCCCGTGCTGCTCGAGCCACAGCGCGCCGTCGGTCGGCCCGACGTCGATCGCGAGTCCCGCGACGTGCTCCGACGTCTCCGGCGGCAGCACCCAGCGGTGCGCCTCCTCGGCCGACCCGTAGCGCTCGAGCGCCGCCTCGACGAGCGCCTGCTGCTCGGCAGCGGTGCGCCACCCGGACGTGAGGGTGAGCTCGATGCCGTCGGCGTCCGCGGCGGCGCGTGCCTCGTGGAAGCGCCGTTCCAGCTCCTGATCAAGCCCGGCGGCGAGCGCGGTCGCGGGGGCCTGTCCCCCGGTCGGCGACGCGACCGCCGACGCCGCGGCACCGTCGTCGGACGCCGCATCGATCGTGTGGAAGGCGCTCGCCGTGACTCCGGCGGCGGCGAGCACCATGAGGACGAGGCCCGCGCGTCGGGCACGACGGCGGTGCCCGCGGGCCGGGGCGTGACGGACCGGCGAACGCGGCGGGAGCGGTGTCGTGGTCATCCTCCGAGGCTCGCCGTCCGCGGACCGTCACCACATCGGCCCGACGGCGGCGCCTCGCCCGCGCCGTCGGGCGCACCCCGGGCGTCCCGGGTCATTCCCCGGCCCGACACAGGTCCGTCCTGGGGCGGAGAGCAGGCGGCGGCCTTCCCACCCCGGGCGGTCCCCACGCGGGCGGGGCCCCACTACGGTGGGCGGGTGCCCCAGCCGACCCGTCTGCCCGTGTGGGCGCAAGACCTCGCCGTCGCCCTGGCGGTGGGTGTCGTGTGGTTCTCGGTGGTGACGGTCCTGCAGCGCGGCGACTACTGGTACCCGCGCTCGATCGAGTCGTACCACTGGGTCGGCGTCTGGATCGTGGTGACCCTCGCGGCGCGACGCGTCGCCCCGGGACCGCTCTTCTGGGTGACCGCGATGGTGTACCCGCTGTGCCTGCCCTGGATGTTCCAGTCCTACTTCGAGGTGGTGCCGCTCATGGTCGCGGGGTTCGCCGCGACGCGGTCCGGAGCGGTCCCGTGGCTGCTCGCCGGCATCGCGGGCGGCCTGTCGGCGTTCTCCCTGCTCCTCGCCGAGCGCCCGCGCATCGCCCTGCCGCCCTCTCCCTTCGACCCCGGCTGGCTGTGGGTGACGCGGTCACCGTCCGACGTGGTGGTCGTCCTCGCCCTCGTGCTCGGGGCGTCGGCGGCCGGGTACTTCTTCCGGCGGCTCGCCGTGACGTCCGAGCGGCTGCGCGAGCGCAACGCCGAGCTCCAGGCCCTGCAGGCCGAGCTCGCGGAGCGTGCCGTGCTCGCCGAGCGCACGCGCATCGCGCGGGAGCTGCATGACGTCGTCGCGCACCACATGTCGGCGATCGTCGTGCGGGCCCAGGCCGCGGACCGCGTCGCGGCGAACCAGCCCGATGCCCCGGCCGACGCGGTGCGCTGGATCAGCGACGAGGGCAAGCAGGCGCTCACCGCGATGCGCTCGGTCGTGCAGGTGCTGCGCCGGGGCACCGAGGCCGACGGCGGCACGGCCGCGCTCGCCCCGACACCGGTCGCCGCGGGCGCCCCCGACGAGCTGCGCGCGGCCGCCCGCCGACTGCGCGACGCGGGCCGCGACGTCGACCTCACCCTGCCCGACCCCTGGCCGACGACGAGCGCCGAGTCCGGCCTCGCCGTCGTCCGCATCGCCCAGGAGGCCCTGACCAACGTGCTGCTCCACTCCCTCGCGCGCGACGTGGTCGTGACCGTGTCCCACGACGACCGGCGCTTGCTCCTGCGCGTGCACGACGCCGGGCCGCCCCTGCCCGCCACCGGAGACCGGTCGGGCCACGGCCTCACGAACATGCGCGAACGCGCGCTCGCCGCGGGCGGTGCGCTGACCGTCGGGCCCGACGGGAAGGGCGGCTGGGCCGTCGACGCGTGGATCCCGACGGGGGCGGAGGCGTGAGCGCGCCGGACCTGCCGGGCGGGACGGAGCCGGGAGCGCCGGTACGCGTCGTCGTCGTGGACGACCAGGCGACGATCCGACTCGGGCTGCGGATGATCCTCGACAACGAGCCGGACGTGACGGTCGTCGGCGAGGCCGGGGACGGCGAGACGGCGGTGAGCATGGCGCGCGCTACGCCCCGACGTCGTGCTCATGGACGTGCGCATGCCGCGGCTCGACGGCATCGAGGCGACCGCACGCATCGTCGCGGACCCCGACCTCGCCGACGTCCGCACCCTCGTCCTGACGACGTTCGACGACGACGAGTACGTGTACGGCGCGCTGCGCGCCGGCGCGGCGGGGTTCCTGCTCAAGGACGCCGACCCCCAGACGCTCGTCGACGCGGTGCACCGCGTCCGGGCGGGCGACTCGCTCCTCGACCCGGCCGTGACCGGACGCATCATCTCGACGTACGTCGAGCTCGCCCGGCAGGCGCCGCTCGCGGCCGACGGCGCCGCCCCGGGCGCGGCTCAGAGCCCCGTCACCGGCCTGGGCGCCGCCACCCCGCGCGAGCGCGAGGTGCTGCTCGCCGTCGCGCGCGGGCTGTCGAACCGCGAGGTCGGCGCCGAGCTCCACCTCACGGAGGCCACCGTGAAGAGCCACGTGCGCTCGCTGCTCACCAAGGTCGGGCTGACCAACCGCGTGCAGCTCGTCATCCTCGCGTACGAGGCCGGCTTCGTCCGCCCGGGCGAACGGCTCTGACGCCGGCGCTCAGAACGCGTCGACGAACGCGCGCACGACATCGCGCCGGTCGTCCGCACGGACCACGATCGCGAGCTCGGCGGGAGCGATCCCCGTGACGGGTCGGCTCACGACACCGGACCGGTCGTAGAGCACTGCGTTCCCCG
Source organism: Cellulosimicrobium sp. BMG9.22 (assembly GCF_059159975.1). Classification (NCBI taxonomy): domain Bacteria; kingdom Bacillati; phylum Actinomycetota; class Actinomycetes; order Micrococcales; family Promicromonosporaceae; genus Cellulosimicrobium; species Cellulosimicrobium sp. BMG9.22. Next base: position 42,589 of record NZ_JBZGBY010000031.1, read on the forward strand.
CGGCGAGCAGGACGACGCCCATGCCTGCCGCGACCGCCTCCAGCGCCTCGTCGGCGTGGTGCGCCACCGCCCCGACCACCGGCGCGGTCCCGTCGCGCTCCGCCGTCGCGAGCCAGAAGTCCCGCACGGCGCCGGACTCCGGCGGGAGGGTGACGAACGGCTCGTCCTGCAGCGCCGCGAAGGGAACCTCGTCGAGCGCGGCGAGGGGGTGCTCCGCAGGAAGCGCGACCCATCGCTGCTCGCGGACGAGAGAACGCGCGCGCAGGCCCGGGGCCGTGACCGGCAGCCACAGGAACGCGACGTCGGACGTCCCGTCGGCGAGACCAGCGGTCGGCTCGTCCCAGGTGGCGATGCGCAACGACACCGTCCACCCGGGTGCTCGCTCGCGGAACCGGGCGAGAGCACGCCGCTGGAGGTCACGCCCGACCGCCGTCTGCATGCCGACGACGAGCGTGCCCGGCGCGGCCGTCGCGCGCGCTGCGACGAGACCGGCGGCCCACTCGTCGACGACGTGCCGCGCCGCGGGGAGCAGCGCGGCGCCCCGGGGCGTGAGCGACATCCCGCTCGCGTGCCGCTCGAACAGGGCGAACCCGACCTGGCGCTCGAGGGAGCGCACCTGCTTGGACACCGCCGGCTGCGACACGAACAACCGCTCCGCGGCGCGCGTGACGCTCAGCTCGTCGGCGACGGCGACGAAGTACCGCAGGTCCCGCACGTGGACGTCCATAACCGACGAGTATGCCCACAGATCTTGGACGAGCGGCGGCGCCGGGCGGGAGGCTCAGCACATGACACGCACACTGCTCCCCCTTCCCGTCCGCCGGCTCGGCGGACTCGAGGTCTCGGCCGTCGGTTTCGGCGCGATGGGCCTGTCCCCGGGCATGTACGGCGAGGTCGACGACCTGCGAGGCGTCGCCGCACTGCGCCACGCGTTCGACGCCGGGACGACGCTCGTCGACACGTCGGACGGGTACGGCGACGGCCACAACGAACGCCTGGTCGGCGAGGCTCTGCGGGGCCGGCGCGACGAGGTGGTGGTCGCGACCAAGTTCGGCTTCCTCGTGCCCGACGGCGAGCCGCGCCACACGTTCCCCGTCGGCTATCGCTTCGGCGAGCTCGCCGTGAACGCCGACCCGCGGCTCGTGCGCGGGTACGCCGAGGCGAGCCTGCGCCGCCTGGGAACCGACGTCATCGACCTCTACTACCCGCACTTTCCCGACCCCCAGATCCCCCTCGCCGACACCGTGGGCGCGGTCGCGGAGCTCGTGGGCAGCGGGCTGGTGCGGTTCCTCGGCCTCTCGAACGTCACCGCCACCCAGCTGCGCGAGGCGCACGCGGTGCACCCCGTGAGCGCGGTGCAGGTCGAGTGGTCCATGTGGAAGCGGCCGGACGACGCGCTGCTCGCCGCCGCCGACGAGCTCGGGGTGGGCGTGGTGGCCTGGGGGCCGCTCGGCAACGGGTTCCTCACCGGCGCGGTCACGCAGGTCGGCGACGACGACTTCCGCGCTCATGCCCCGCGGTTCTCTCCGGAGAACCTGGTCGCGAACCACGACCGCTTCGCACCGGTCCGAGCGATCGGGGACCGTGCGGGTCTGTCGCCCTCCCAGCTGGCGCTCGCCTGGCTGCTCCACCAGCGACCCGGCGTCGTCCCGATCCCCGGGAGCCGGACGCCGGCGCACATCGACGACAACGTCGCCGCCGCGACCGTCACGCTGCACCCCGACACCCTCGCGGCCGTCGAGGAGGCGCTGGCCGGCGTCGAGGTGTCGGGCGCGACCCTGCTCGCCACCTGAAGCAGGCGTCCGCCCACCGTCGGCGCCGTAGGGTGGGTGACCATGACCGCCGAGCAGACCACCGCCACGACGACGCCCGGGCACGACGACGCACCGCACGACCCGTACCTCTGGCTCGAGGACGTCGAGGGAGACGAGGCGCTCACGTGGGTGCGCGCCCGCAACGCGGAGGTCGCGCACACGCTCGAGGCGGCCGACGAGTTCGCCGCCACCGAGGCCGCGATCCGCGAGGTGCTGGACTCGGACGCGAAGATCCCCGAGGTCTCGAAGATCGGCGAGCACTACTACAACTTCTGGCGCGACGCCGCGCACGAGCGCGGGCTGTGGCGCCGCACCACGCTCGACTCCTACCGCACGGACTCCCCCGCCTGGGAGACGGTCCTCGACCTCGACGCGCTCGCGGCCGCCGAGGGCGAGAGCTGGGTGTGGCACGGAGCGTCCGTCCTGCGCCCCACGCCCGAGCAGCTCGCCGCCGGCGCGCAGTGGCGGCACGCGCTCGTCGAGCTGTCCCCCGGCGGCTCGGACGCCGACGTGACGCGCGAGTTCGACCTCGCCGAGAAGCGCTTCGTCGAGCCCGTCGACGGCGGCTTCCACCGCGCCGAGGCCAAGGGCGCGCTCGGCTGGGTCGACGCCGACACCGTGTACGTCTACACCGACTTCGGGGAGGGCTCGCTCACGCCGTCGGGTTACCCGCGCGTCGTGAAGCTCTGGCGGCGCGGCACCCCGCTCGAGGCCGCCACGACGGTCTACGAGGGCACCGACGAGGACATGTACATCTCGGCCTGGCGGTCGCACACCCCGGGCTTCGAGCGCGACTTCGTGCACCGCTCCAAGGCGTTCTACTCCGACGAGCTCTACCTCGCCGAGCACACCGGCACCCCGGAGCAGCGCCTGACGAAGATCGACGTGCCCGACTCGGCCGAGGTCGGCGTGCGCCGCGAGTGGATGCTCGTCGAGCTGCGCGACGACTGGAGCGTCGGCGGGGCCACGTACCGCGCGGGCTCGCTCCTCGCGGCACGGTTCGACGACTTCCTCGCCGGGGACCGCGGCTTCACGGTCCTCTTCGAGCCCACGCCGACGACGTCGCTCGCCGGCGCGACCTGGACCCGCCACCACCTCGTCGTCAACGTCCTCGACGACGTGAAGAACCGGCTGCAGGTCCTCACGCCGCCCGACCTCGAGGCGACCGACGCCGCGGCGGACGCGCCCTGGGAGCGCACCGCACTCAGCGGCCTGCCCGAGCTCGGCACCGTCGCCGTCGGGGCGGTCGACCCCGTCGACACCGACGACCTCTGGCTCGTCACGACCGACTACCTCACGCCCACGACGCTCTCCCTCCTCTCGCTCGGGGAGCACGCCGGAGAGGTGGGCGAGCCCGAGGTGCTCAAGTCCAACCCGGCGTTCTTCGACGCGTCCGGCATGACCGTCGCCCAGCACTTCGCCACGTCCGACGACGGCACGCGCGTGCCGTACTTCGTCGTCGGGCGGGCGGACCTCGTCAGCGGCGCGCCCGACGGCGGCCCTGAGACGGACGGCGAGACCGACGGCGCGAGCGGCGAGCCGGGGGGCCCCGGCCGCGCGCCGACGCTCCTCTACGGCTACGGCGGCTTCGAGATCTCGCTGACCCCCGGCTACTCCGGCGCGCTCGGCCGCGCCTGGCTCTCCCAGGGCGGGGTGCACGTCGTCGCGAACATCCGCGGCGGCGGCGAGTACGGCCCTGCGTGGCACCAGGCCGCGCTCAAGGCGGACCGCCACCGCGCGTACGAGGACTTCGCCGCCGTCGCGCGCGACCTCGTCGCGCGGGGCGTCACGACGCACGAGCACCTCGGCACGGAGGGCCGCTCGAACGGCGGCCTGCTCGCGGGCAACATGCTCACGCAGTACCCCGAGCTGTTCGCCGCGGTCATCGTGGGCGTGCCCCTGCTCGACATGAAGCGGTACACCAAGCTCCTCGCCGGCGCGTCGTGGGCCGCCGAGTACGGCGACCCGGACGACCCCGAGCAGTGGGAGTTCCTCCGCACCTTCTCGCCGTACCACCTGTTCGACGCCGAGCGCGAGTACCCGCCCGTGCTGTTCACGACGTCGACCAAGGACGACCGCGTCCACCCCGGCCACGCGCGCAAGCTCGCCGCGAAGATGCTCGGCGAGGGCAAGGACGTCACCTACTACGAGAACATCGAGGGCGGCCACGGCGGCGCCGCGAACAACGCCCAGGCCGCCCACATGGCCGCGGTGCACTACCGCTTCCTCACGGAACGCCTCGCCTGACGTCGGGTCGGGGCTCGACCTGAGTTGGGCGTGCTGTGGTCGGGTCCGCGGCCGGGGCGGCGTCGGTGCTCGGGCTGTCCGCGCCGTCACCCTGGTCCGTCGGGCGTGGGTTTCAGGAGCGCGGCCTTGACG